>JAZSED010000138.1:0-6244 GCA_045531495.1 Acutalibacteraceae bacterium | reverse complement strand
TTTCCCCACAAAAGCAAATTCGCCGGACCCCCCCGGCGCCCCACCAATTCCGTTTTCCACTTATTCCGCGGTAGCAGCACCCACCGGGCAAGCGTCAGCACAAGCGCCGCAATCGATGCAGGTCGCTGCATCAACGACGTATTTGCCGTCGCCTTCGGAAATCGCCTCTACGGGGCAACCTTCAGCGCAAGCGCCGCAAGCGATGCAATCATCAGTAATTTTGTAGGCCACAAAAAGCACCTCCTATCAATTAGTACAAGTCTATATTAGCACATTTTTATAAAAATGCAATGCTTTTTTGTAAAATACAGGATTTTACTGTTCTGCGGTAGGTTGTTCAACCTTGCTCCCCTTAGCACGCAACACCGTAATTTCATCACGGTGCACCGTTATGGGCGGCGAATCCACCGCCTTGTCCAAACGCACCTTCAAAAGGCCCGACAGGGTGTTGGATTCGGTCACAACGCCCTTGCCCTCGGGGGTGGAAACCACCGCGCCGACGCGAGGGGTAAGCTTTAACAGCTCTTCGTAGGTGCTTTGCTCATATTTGAGACAGCACATCAATCGACCGCAGCTGCCTGAAATCTTGGTGGGGTTTAACGAGAGCCCCTGTTCCTTTGCCATTTTAATGGAAACGGGCTCAAAATCGGGCAAAAACTGTGCGCAACAGAACGGTCTGCCGCAAATACCGATGCCGCCGAGCATTTTTGCTTCGTCACGGACACCGATTTGTCGCAATTCGATGCGGGTGCGGAATACGCCCGCCAAATCCTTGACAAGGTCACGGAAGTCCACCCTGCCGTCCGCGGTAAAGTAAAACAAAATCTTGGAATTGTCAAACGCGTATTCCGCGTCCACCAATTTCATATCCAGACCGTGTTCTTCAATCTTTTTTTGACAGGTCTGCATCGCGCGGCGCTCTTTTTCGCGGTTTTCCTTCGCGCGGCGCACATCCTCGTCAGAGGCTTTGCGCAAAATGGGCTTTAACGGCTGGGACAGCTTTTCATCGGGCACCTCCCGACACGCTGTAACCACCTCGCCGCATTCCACGCCGCGTGCGGTTTCCACCACCACGAAATCGCCCACCATCGGACGATACTCACCCGCGGCAAAATCGTAAATTTTACCGTTTTCACGAAAACGGATACTGATAACCAGAGCCATATATTTCAAAACCTTTCTTTAGCACAAGCTATTTCCCCGCGGCACGCAAACGCGCACACAAGCGGGTGAGCAGGAGATTGAGATTCATATTTCTTAAGTTGGCAACACGCATTTCTTCCAATACTTCCAGCATTGCCAACAAACGTTTGCCGGAGATGCCCATAGCCAGCTTTTTCGCCGTCTCGGGAGCTGTCGAAACGGTGGTTTCTCCACCGTAATGCAGCGTCAGCGCATCACGCAATATCATAGTTAACGCGTTGAGCACACCCGTAATCGCAGGTTTGTCCTTCTCCAACCGTCCCGTCAGCTTCATAAACGGCCAGGCGGAGGGGGCTAACAACGCTTCCGCTAACAAAGGAGATACTTCCAGCACCTTCTGCAAGGTATCATCCTGTACGTCGGCAAGCACCTTGCCGATAACACCGCCCGACACCACAAAGGCACGGTACAGCGTTTGCTCATCTGTTTCGGGCAAGCGTTCGCGCAAAAACGGCGCCGCCTGCTCCCATTCTACACCGCCAAGCGATACCGCCTGTACACGGGAACGGATGGTAGCGAGCATCTGCGCACGGTTTTCACAGGTGAGGATAAAAATAAGGTGGCGCGGCGGTTCTTCCAGAATTTTCAAAAGTGCATTCTGCGCCTGCGGTGTCATAGTATGCGCATCACACAAAATGAGCACACGTACCGCCGCTTCGTTCGGCATTACGTACGCACTGTCCCGTAATGCACGGATGCGTTCGATGTGAAACGAATTACTGCTCCCCGTACCGCCGCCTGTCACCATCTCCACGTCGGGGTGAATCCCTTCTGAAACCTTGCGACAGGGGTTACACACCCCGCACGGACGGCTATCGGTATTTTCGCACACCGCCGCCATTGCCACCGCGCGGGCAAGGGTCTTTTTGCCACACCCTGTCGGGCCTTCAATCAGCAAAGCGTGCGGAAAACGCCCTGCCGCTATATCCGCAGAAAGCTGTCGCAAGGCGTTTTCGTTACCAACAAAATTTTCAAAAATGTTTTTAGAATTTCTCATAACGGTTTACGTCGGTTACAAAGACGGTCGCACCGCCAACGGTAACTTCTACGGGGAAGGTGGTGTATTCCGAGCCGCCGTAAATGTTGCTGGAAACCATTTGCGTGCGCTTTTTAGAATATTTTTTGATAACTTCCAATGCTTCATCAACACGGTCGTCGTCAAGACCTAAAAGGAAGGTGGTGTTACCCGCCTTTAAAAAGCCGCCTGTGGTAGCCAATTTCGTGGTCGGGAAGCCTGCACGAATCAGAGCAGACGCAACCATATTGCTGTCATCCTTATTTACAATAGCAAAAACCAATTTCATAGAAGTAACATCTCCTGTCCCCTAGATTATATATACATTATATCGTATTTATTTGCATTGCACAAGTACTTTTTTGAAATTTTAATACACCATCCAGCCGTTGGGCAGATACCGCGCACCTGCCGGTCCGCACGGCTTGTTAATGAGTTGATTGTTGATAACCATGGTGGTGGATGAGCCGCCGTCAAGGTTGGCAGCGGTTACCGCACCGTACTCCCACATAATGTCGGTAACGGTACGCATATTACCGCCTATCATACCTGCTTGTCTACCGTCAATGGTAAGCAGTAAAACGGTGCCGTCCGCCGTCTGTCCGATAGCGGCGCGGGGGTCCTCGCCACCCGAAATACCGTAAAAGCCCGCGCGCTTGCCGTTCACTATCAAAAACGGCTTGAAGGATACGGCATCGCGGATTTTATTGTCGATAATCTGCTGCTTTGTGAAATTGCCCAGCACCAATATGTTATCCTCGTTAAAGCCGATAACGTTATAGGTGGATTGGTTGGGGTCGGCATACAGTATCTCGCTGTCCTTCACGCACAAATAGGTGGGGAAGTTGCCCGAGCCGACGCCGCCGACGTCCACAAAGCCGCCCGCGTTGATGCCCGCAGTAGCACCCAGCCGTGTGCACATATCGGGGAGCTTTTCGCCGTACGAGCCGTTTACCATAAAATTTTTGCAAAGTCCCAATTTGACGCGGGACGGGTCTTTTACGCGAATGAGGCGTGCCACGTAGTTTTTTTCGTTAAATTGCAGTACGTCCATACCCTCTTCTTCATAGATGGTGGTGACATTATACCCACCCTTTGTGGTGCGGGGTGTTTCCGCGGCGGTGGTGGTTGGTTTGGCGGTGACAGACGTGGTAGCACCGCCGCCCGTCGTGGTCGCAACGGTCGTACCGCTCGTGGTCGTCCCCGCGGTTGTGGTGGGTTTACTGATTTGAATCAAATCGGGGTCGGTAAACCCTTCGGGCTCTTCCACGCGGTTTTCATTGAGAATGCGGTCAACGGTTTTTTCGGGCAAAAACGCGGTGCAAAGCCACGGATTGGATGTATGATAGGTCATCATTACATACTGTGCACGCGCCTTCGGGAAGAAAGGCGAATACAAAAACACGAAAAAGCCGATAATCGCCAACGCAAGAAGTGAGCCGAACCCGATACCGACCCATTTCAATATTTTTAAGAATTTTTGCAGTTTTGCGCTTTTGGGCGCTGTATGTTTTGCCATTTGCTGTGCTCCTTATGTTATATTACGTATCATTGTACCATATTCGACGAAAGGTGCGCAATAGTCCGCATAAATTTTCCTTTATTTTATTTTTTCATTGACATTTTTGTAAAAAAAGCGGAAAATAGAGTGTAGTTTAGGAAGGAGGGCTTGTATGCGACGTATTGCCATTTTGACTGTCTGTCTGTTTTTGCTATTCTCCGTAGCGGTTACGGCGGCGCCTGCTAAGAACACTGCCGACGATATATATGTCCTGCCCACAGGTAAAATTTCCGACAAGGTTACCTACCACGGCGAGCAAGCCGAGCCTGTTTTCGAAAGGGGCGCAAACGATGAAAAAGCCGTGGTGCTGCACGGCACCGACTACCTGACCGTTGACCTTTCCGAAATGCAAGCACCCTTTACCCTTTCCGCTTGGGTGAATTGGCAGGGCAATGCCGCAGACCAACGCATTTTCTCGTTGGTAAAGGCGGACAGCGAAAACTATCTGTCGGTGTCCCCCTTCACCGATACTGCCGTGGTGGGCAAAGCTGCCGCGGGCGGCGTCACCATATTGACCTCGTGCTTCAAGGAGGCTTTTTTGCGGGAAAACTATTATAATCCCACCATTGCAGGTGTCAGTGATGCACTGCGTAAACACCAATGGCACCATATAGCTTTCACAGTGAATGAAACCGACGTCACCCTGTATATTGACGGTGTTTGCTGGAAAACGGTCACCCTGCCGTTTACCTATACAGAACTCGGTGCAGATACCTTGTATATCGGCAGTGCAAGCAACGGCACAAACGGTTTTGTAGGGATGCTGCAAGCTTTCACAATGCATAAAACAGCATTGGATGCCACAACCGTTGCCCATATGGCACAGGGTATTGCCGCGGAGGATACCGAAAGCCCCGTGACGGTCGGCAAATATGCCGCCGCCACCTTACCCACCGCCGATATGCTACAGCAAACCAAGGAGGTCACCCTTTCTGAAAAAGGAGAAGCGACCTTTGCCGCTGTCCCAACTGCGTTTTGGGAAAACCCGCAGATTGCGACGGGGCAAACCGTCAGCGGCACCTTAACGATACGGAATAAAAGCAACAATCTTGTCAACCTGCAGCTTGCCGAAATCGTTCTGCCTGCAGCGGATACCCCTGCTTACCGCTATTTATCGGAAATTCACGTAACGGTGATGCAAAACGATACCGTGCTGTACGAAGGCCCGTACACCGCTCTGCGGGCAGAGGCCCTTTCATGGCGCTGGCAACAAATGCCCAACGACCGACAGTTTATGTATACCATTGCCCTTTCCCGTCCGTTTTCTTCCGTCGCCGAAACGGTGGATACAGCGGTGGAGTGGAAATGGGAGACCGCCTTTCTCCCCATGAATCAAAATCCGTTGCGCGGTGTACAATCCACCGCCTGGTTACTGATTGCATTAGCGGCATCTGCCGTAGCGGTCGGGTTTTCCGCCTATTGGGCGATTGTCCGCCGTCCCCGCCGTATGTTTACCGTGTGGGATGCGGTGGCGGAGAAGGTACTGTCACTTTTTGGTAAAACCAACAAAACAACCAAGCAGGAAAACCAAGACGAATAGCAAAGAAAAGTGGTAACAGTATGAAAGAAACAACCGTTTGCTTCACGGGGCACAGACACGTTCCCGCCGAGAAACGCCAGGATATTTTGAAAGCGCTTGCCCGTACTATAGGCAACCTGTATCTTGAAGGATACCGCACCTTCCGTACAGGCGGCGCATTGGGATTTGATACCTTGGCGGCGGCGGTTGTTTTGATGCTGAAAAAGAAGAGGGATGACGTGCGTCTGCAGCTCGTCCTTCCCTGCCCCGACCAAGCAAACGGCTGGAAGCAGATAGATACGGATATGTACGAAGCCATAAAGAACGAAGCGGATGAAATTTCCTACGCCGCACCGCGATATGCGCGTGGCTGTATGCACGCGCGTAACCGAAAGCTCGTAGAGCAGAGCAATGTTTGCGTGGCATATATGAACAAGGGAACGGGCGGCACGGCGTATACAGTAGCGTACGCGAAACAGCACGGGCTGCGGGTTATCAATATTGCGGAAATGATATAAAAAGACTATTTTAAATATTTTTAAAACTTTTGCTTGACAATTGACATGGTTGTGAGTATAATAGTGGTCGTTGACAAAATCAATATGCGCTCGTAGCTCAGCCGGATAGAGTGTTTGACTACGAATCAAAAGGTCAGGGGTTCGAATCCCTTCGGGCGCGCCAAGACAACGGATACCGCTTTTGCGGTGTCCGTTGTTTTTTTGTTCGGTGCGAGGGATTCGAACCCTGAGAGGGTGAGCGACGTAAAAAAAACAGTCCGGTGGACTGTTTTTAGTCGCGAAGTCCGTGCGGCTTTGCCGCTAAGGACGCAAGACGCGAAGCGGCTGTATCCCTTCGGGCGCGCCAAGACAACGGATACCGCTTTTGCGGTGTCCGTTGTTTTTTTGTTCGGTGCGAGGGATTCGAACCCTGAGAGGGTGAGCGACGT
>JAZSED010000019.1:0-17489 GCA_045531495.1 Acutalibacteraceae bacterium | reverse complement strand
ACCATAACATTTTTTAGCTGCTAATACTTCGTAATCATCCGGTCTAATTTTATCAAAATAAACCTTTAGTGAATTAACAGGCATTTTAGGTTTTATCGATAAACGCAATGGAACTGCGAGAAGAAACAACTTGCAAACTCTTTTGTTTTTAATTGCCTGGTCGATTGCCAAGAGTGTTCCTAATGAGTGAGCAACAATATATATTTTTTCGTGTGTTAATGATAATTCTTCCGCGACAGAAGCAACCTGTTCCTCCCACTTTTTCATTGAAGATCTTGAAAAATCCTTAACGCCCTTTCCGTGACCTTCTAAGAGTAAATTATAAACCGAAACAGACTCCGGAACTAAGGAAACAAATTCATTAAAATGGTTTGGTGTGCCGACAATTCCGTGAACAAACAAAATAGCGGTATCTGCGTCATCATTGATTCTTACATATTCCTTATGTTTCATATCACCACCGCCTTGGGTGTATTATAACATAAAAGCGGCAAAGCCGCAATACCTCCTCCCTATTCACTATTACCTCTTACTTTCCAAAAATCCCGAATGCGTTTTTAAGTGAAAAGTGAATAGTGAAAAAGTAAAATCCCGAACGCTTTCGCATTCGGGATTTTTGTCTCTCGTGTCCGAAAAAGAACTGGTGGAAAACCGAGAATTTTCTTTATATTTTTATCCACCGATGCTTGTTTTTCTAAAATAAGCATCAACAGCAATATCTTCATCATTAAATATCACAAAATAAGTATCGTGATTATAACTTGGATCCATACCACTATTTTCACAATTAACATAATATGAACCGACATTTTCACCGGTATCCGATACATATTCTCGCTTAAACTCACCATACTTATCTTCAATTTGTTCACGCGATTTTCCGACTATCCATTCTTTGTCATATAACTCTGAAATATTATTTTCATCATAATGCTTCGGAAAACAAGCACATAAGCATAAAATCAACGCAACAACAAGCAAAAATGCAACTATCTTTTTCATCTCATCACCACCTTGGGTGTATTATATCATAAAAGCGGCAAAGGGGCAATAATTATTCATTATTCATCAGCGTAAACGACTTCATTTTTCATTATTCATTCGAAAATCCGTTCTTTATTTAATGAATAATGAATGATGAAAAATGAATAGTGAATAATACAAACAAAAATCCGTCCACTTTCGTGAACGGATTTTCGTTTGGAGCTGCTAACCAGAGTTGAACTGGTGACCTCATCCTTACCAAGGATGCGCTCTACCTACTGAGCTATAGCAGCGTATGGCGACCCGGAACGGGCTCGAACCGTCGACCTCTAGCGTGACAGGCTAGCGTTCTAACCAGCTGAACTACCGGGCCATGTGCCCACAGGATACTTCCCGCGTGCAACGTTGATTATTATACTGAACAAAATCGCATTTGTCAATATTATTTTTCGTTTTTTTCTGTATCATTTTGATTTTTTCTGTCGCTCGACATTAAAAAGTCATTATTTATGGTAGACCCTATCCCTATTGCCGCTTTTCCGTAACGATTTCGGATGCCATCCATCGCGTTTTCAAGCTTTTTCAGCTTGGTATGCGCCGCTGCATCGGTCGGCATATCAAACAGTGTCGTTTGCGGTGCGGTTTCTTCATCGGTGAGGCTTGCCGCCGTTACGGTCAACATACGCACGGGTGCATTTGTTAAATGATGCTTACGCAACAATTCCATCGCCGCTTCAGCAATCTCACGGGACAAAGCGGTCGGCGCAGACAACGTTTGCTGCCGATTAAAATTCTGAAAAGACGCGGTACGCACGGTAATTTGCACCGTTTTACAAAACAGCTTATGCTTACGCAATCGCGCCGCCACCGTATCAGACAACATACACACCGCCGTATGCATTTCGGGCTCGGATACCAAATCGTGACGAAAGGTCATACCGTTACCCACCGATTTTACCTCACGTGTATCATCCGCCCGTCTTACAGGGTCAGTGTCTTCGCCACGCGCATATACGGACAGCATTTCACCCGCTTTACCAAAGGTGTTACGCAGTACCGTTCTGTCAGCCGCCGCCAATTCGCCAATGGTACGTATTGCCATCTTTTTTAGGCCGTTTTCCACCGCGTTGCCCACAAACAGCAAATCACCAACCGGCAACGGATACACGATATCCCGCATATTCTCTCTTGTAATCTCGGTAGTGGCATCGGGTTTCTTATAATCACTGCCGAGCTTTGCAAAAATCTTGTTAAAAGAAACGCCGACAGAAATGGTAAGCCCCAATTCTCTTTTAACATCCTCACGTAAACGGTCGGCTATTTCTCTGCCCGACCCAAACAACAGACGGCTGCCTGTTACATCCAGCCACGATTCATCAATCCCGAAAGGTTCTATCATATCGGTATACCGCGCATATATAGCGTTCACACGGTGAGAATACTCTGCATACAAATCGTGATGCGGTAATACCAGACGCAGGTCGGGGCATTTTTTCTGCGCCTTCCATATCGTTTCGGCGGTCACTACCCCTGCCGCTTTTGCTAAATCATTTTTAGCAAGGATAATACCGTGTCGGTTCTCGGGGTCGCCGCACACTGCCATCGGCACATCACGTAAAGAGGGGTCACGCACCATTTCCACAGATGCAAAAAAGCAATTACAGTCGCAATGCAATATCGTTCTGTCCAACGAAACCCCTCCCTTCACAAAAACGAACGTTTGTTCTTTATCAGTATATCCTTATATAATTCTTTTGTCAAGTGGAAAACCGCACCAAAGGTGCGGTTTTCACATTAGTCATCTACATCAAAATTTTCAAGCAAGGATGCTTTTTTCTCGGCTTTTACATCGCCGTGCTTCACCATCAGCATAGTAAGGAAAGCCAACGCGGTGAATACCACTGCATACGGGAACAGCACGCTGTAGCTGAAATGTTTAAAGAGATAGCCCGACAGAATGGGTGTAGCCACCTGCGCAGCCATCGAGAAGGTGTAATAATATCCGGTATATTTACCGACATCACTGCCGCGGCTCATCTCTACCACCATCGGATAGGAGTTGACATTAATAGCCGCCCAGCCAATGCCGATAACACCCATTACGACGTAAGCCAGAGGCGAGTAAGAAGTGAACAGCATACCCGCGGCAAACGCGGCACCCATCATAATAACGCCGCCCAAAATCACCTTTTTACGGCCAACAGACGAGGAAATGATACCAATGGGCACATAGCTGATGGTAGCCACCGCCATTGCCACAATCATCATAGTGGAGCCGAGACTCTCGTCAACGCCCCACACGTCCAATACATAGCGGGAATAGGCGCTGTCCACAGCATTATACGCCATATACCACAGCGCGACAGAAAGCAGCATAAAGATAAGGCTTCTCTTAACGGGACGGGACATCTTCCCTACCTCGCCCTGTTCCTCTTCCGGTTCGGGCGGCATTTGGGCAGCCAATTTGTTTTCTTTAACGGTAAACGGCAAAACAATTGCCGCTACCAGCATAAACATCGCAACAATCGCGAAAACCAGCAAATAGCTTTGCGGTTTTTCACCCGTTGTGACATCAATTTTCGGTAACAAGAAGGTGATAACGCCAAGTGCCACGATACCGCCTATAGCGCCCATCAGGTTAATGACCGCATTTGCTTTAGAACGCAACGGTTTTGGCGTCACGTCGGGCATCAATGCGACCGCAGGTGAACGGTAGGTAGACATTACGAGCAACAAAACGCCGAGTGCCACCACAAACAACGTAAAGTTTTTGTTCCAATCGGCAATCGGCACCACAACCATCAAAGCAGCCGCCAATACCGTGCCAACCAAAATATACGGTGTACGGCGACCCAGACGTGTCTGTGTTTTATCGGATAACATACCAAACAGCGGCAGCAAAAACAACGCCAGCACGTTATCTGCAGCCATAACGTAACCGATAACATCTTCCGACAAGCGGAAAGTGTGTTCCAAAATCAACGGTATCACATAATTATACAATTGCCAAAACGCTTGAATAGACATAAATGCCAGACCGACAAAGAACGTGCGCTTGTAATTAAGACGCATACAGACACCCCTTTTTCTTTACTCTTTGATTTTTTCGACCTCTGTAAACTGTATTTCAAAATTCGCGTTGGGCACCGACACGGATTGTATAAAACCACTTTCTGCATCTGCCAAAGCCGTAAATGCCAAAGTCCCGACCGCACCGCTGTAGGTCAATTCGTGTTCCTCGGAACTATGCGGTGATACATCGTACATCGCATCCAATACCGAACACAGCAACCGCGGCACAGCCGCCGCAGGAATTACCTCTGTTTTATATTCCAAATCGCCCAAACGCAAGGTTATGTCTTCCCCGTCGAGTCGGCACACCAATCCCGAAAGCGAGGCAGGCTTTGAAAGAGACAGTGTTAAAGTGCCGCTTTCGCCCCGTTGCACCGTACCTCCAAGTTGCAGTTCATCATATGTTGCAGTGAAGTTACAAGAGAAATGTTCTGTAACGGATTTTCTTCTCGCCGTAAAACCACACGACGACAAGAAAAGAAATACCGCGCATACAACAAATATCAAAGACCGTTTCATATAAAATCCTCTTATTCAAGTTCTAAAAACAGTCCGCCAAGCTCATCAAGGATATCCGACGGCAGCATAGCATGTTGCGACAGTCGTTTCGCCGCCGCATCTCCTGCTTTTCCGTGTAAAAACACACCGCTTTTCACGGCATCTATCGGTTGCATCCCCTGTGCCGTAAACGCGGCAATCATACCGGCAAGCACATCGCCGCTGCCGCCCGTTGCCATACCGGGATTCCCTGTGCCATTCACCTTACAGACAACACCGTCCGTCACTACGGTACGGTGGCCTTTCAGCGCCAACGTAACACCGTGATACGCGGCAAAAGACATCGCCATAGCAACTCGTTCGGTTTCCGCCACAGGAACAAGCTCTCCGCATAGCCGCGCCATTTCCCCCGGGTGGGGTGTCAAGATAATCGGCGTCTTGACTGTTTTCAAAACATCTATATGTTTTGCCACGGCATTTAGACCGTCTGCATCCAATATAACAGGACATTTTGCATTGGAAAGTAACTCACAAACCAGCATTTCCACCGATTCGCCTTTGCCCAAACCGCAACCAATCAGCAACGCGTCTTTGCCTTTTAGCGCAGCCAATAGCGGCCGCAATGCGTTGCGCGCCGGCACACCGTCTTCCGTCTCATCCAGCGGCAAAAACACCGCTTCGGGTACCGCTGTTGCCACGATAGGATAAATAGAACGTGGCAGTGCCACCGTCACCAAGCCCACACCGCTGCGCAATGCAGCACGGGCAGACAAAATCGCCGCACCCGCCATACCGAAGCTGCCGCATACCATCAGCAAATGACCGTAGGTGCCTTTATGAGAATCTGCTTTGCGGGGCGAAAACAACGGTTTTATATCGCTGTCCCTCAGCACGTCTGTATCCAGCACCGCCGCAATATCAACTTCTTCGATACCAATAGACAACACCGACACTTCACCGCAAAAAATCTTGTTTTTCGACAGTAGCAGGGCGGGCTTCGCCGCAATAAACGTCAGTGTATGGGTTGCCCGAAACGTATTCGCATCGGCATCGCCGACATCACAAGCCAGACCGCTCGGGATATCCACGGCAAAGGTCATTTGTTGCGGGGATATCACCGCAAAGATTTGCGCGACAGCGGCGGATAACGCTCCACGGAAACCGATGCCGTAAACGGCATCTACCACAACAGCGGCCGCCGTCACAGCAGCGGCGGCGCGGTACGGTTCCGCTGACAAATCCACGCGCGGAATATCGAGCGGCATTTTGGAATATGCCTCTTGTGCCGTCACGGTTTTAGGCATACCGTCGGTCAGAATGACCGTTACTTTATAGCCGTTTTCAAACAGTTTTCGAGCGATAACAAAGCCGTCCCCGCCGTTGTTTCCCGCACCGCAAAGAATCGCTGTATCCAGCGGCTTGGTCGTAACAGTACGGATATACCGCGCCGCGGCGGCGCCCGCGTTTTCCATAAGGCGTCCTGCCGATAGCCCGCTTGCCATAGCCCGTTTTTCAATTTCACGTACCTGTGCGGCAGTCGCTGTCAGCATGGTAACACCTCTTTTACATTTCTCTTAATTTCTTATCGAGTTCAATCTGCATCAATCGCGGTAAAGCGGCATAAAACGCTTTTTGCACCCGTTCTTCGGGGTGGAACAACACCAGGGTACTGCCATACTTTTTACTGCGATATACGAAGTAATAATTGCCCTCTTCATTCACAGAAGGTGCCGCCATTACCGTATGGTCGAACTTACGGTTGCCAAGTTCCGCCGTTTCTACGGGACCGTACGCTTCCACCTTCGCACATTTAATGGAGCAAAGACGTTTGCGGCGACGCTGTGCAATAATCATATCTACGTCCATCTCACCGTTGGTAATGCTATATTCAAATTCGATATTTCGATTGGTGCAAAGCCACCAGGCACCCCACACCACCAACACGATCATCGGCACCAAAAATCTAACGTACAAATATATCACGCTGGACAGCAAAAATGCCGCCAGAATAATGGCTATAATAATCAGCCAATCCATTATCGTTTTTTTCTTTTTCACAATCTGTTCTACAAAAGTATCCATACATTTCATCCTTTACTATATATTCCTATATAGTATAACACAACATTTTGTGTTTTTCAATACTTTAACGACAAAACCCCACAGCATACTGCTGTGGGGTTCTCTTAGTATTTCCCGGGGAATGCCCAATCTCTTTTTACAGTATCAATGATAACAGCGCATACATCAACGGAATGGTGATGACACACAAGGAATGCGAAATCATTGCCATTGAGGCGCCTGTTCTTGTATCGCCGCCATATGCCGCGGGAAACACCACCGTGTTAAGACCGAGCGGCGTTGCAAATGCAAACAGCATACAAGTCAGCGTTGTTCCGTCCGCACCGCACAGCTTAGCAATCCCTAAAAAGAGGGCAGGTAAAATCAACAAGCGCAGTGCCGTTGCAAGATATACTCTTTTGTTCTTTAACAAAGACGAAATTTTATATTCACCGATAACAAATCCCGTCAGTACCATTGCCAAAGGTCCCATACATGCCGCGCAGTTGGAAATGGTGTTGGTTACAAACACAGGAATATATTTACCAACCCCCGTCAAGCCGAGAAAAGCACCGATGAGGAGAGAAAAGAAAATGGGATTAAGTAGATTTTTCAAGGGTTTCCCCCGCAATTCACTGCGAGGAACCAAAATTGCCATACCCCACGTGTACACTGCAAAATTCAAGGGTAGAATAAACAGCATATATTTATACAGCATTTCATCCCCAAAAATAGCGGGCACGATAGCATTTCCCATAAAGCTGAAATTACCAAATGTCAGTGCGTAAATATAAATATTTCTTTGATACGCATCGTTATCAGCAAAAAACCTCGATAAAAACAGTGCAATAACAACCGCAATTGTCAAAGCCAACAAGCAATATAAAATCAGTGTATATTGTTCTTTGATGGATGCCACAGTACAGTATTTCATAAACGTGTTGATAATTAACGCGGGCACCAAAACATAATTTTCCAATTTTGACAAAACGGTAGCCGTATTATCCGGAGTAAGCGCTTTCTTCTTTAAAACAAATCCGATAACCATACACAAAAACAGCACCAGCATCGGCGTCAAAGTGGCTTTAAAGGTATCAAACATCTTTCATTCCCTCTTTCTGTAAAAGGATACCACCCAAGGTAAAAAAATACAAGAGCAATAGGAAATAATTTACCTTGCTAATTACAAGAAAATATTGTAGAATATTAACAAAGAATGTCGACGGAGGGGTGTCTTTTGAAAATAAAGCAAAAACGCGCATCTTACGAATATGCCATTTCGCGTAAAAAGCCTTTGCACAAGCGTCCCCAAAAACCGCACATCCTTTTTCGGAGTATTATCCGCATTGCAGCCATTCCCGACCTGATTGCCACACATTTTCGCTTCACCAAAAGCCGCTTAGAGCAAGCGGGCAAAGGTCCGTATCTTATTTTGATGAATCATTCGAGTTTCATCGACCTCGAAATTGTTTCCAAAATCTTTTATCCACAGCCCTATTGTATTGTGTGCACTTCTGACGGCTTTGTGGGAAAAGAGTGGTTAATGCGACAAATCGGGTGCATCCCTACCCAAAAATTTGTTACGGATGTCGGTCTTATCAGAGATATGCTGTACACCGTCAACAAACTGAAAACAAGTATTTTGATGTACCCCGAAGCGAGTTACAGCTTTGACGGCTGTGCCACACCGCTTCCCCGCCGTCTGGGCACGCTACTCAAAAAATTAGACGTACCTGTGCTAACCGTCATCACCGACGGTGCCTTTCTGCGCGACCCCTTATATAACGGTTTGCAAAAAAGAAAGGTTAAAGTTTCCGCTCACGTGCAGTGCTTACTGACTAAGAAAGAAATCCAAGAAAGCAGTATAGAAGAATTGGATGCCATCATCGATAACGCGTTTACATTTGATAACTTTGCCAAACAAAAGGAAGATGGCATTGTTGTAGATGCACCGTTCCGTGCAGACGGATTACACCGTATTCTGTACCGCTGTCCGCATTGTCTCACAGAAGGTCAAACCGAAGGAAAAGGCACCCGCCTTACCTGCTACGCCTGCGGCAAGGTATACGAAATGGACGTATACGGACAGCTTGCTGCAACCGACGGAGATACCGCTTTTGTGCATATTCCCGATTGGTACAATTGGGAACGGGAATGCGTAAAGAAGGAAATTGAAAGCGGAAAATATCGATTAGATACCGCTGTGGATATCGGTATTTTATCCGATTACAAGGCCATTTATATGGTGGGTGAAGGTCGACTTATCCACACAGCAGATGGATTTACGCTAACAGGGTGTGACGGCAAATTGGCGTATACCCAATCGCCGAAGGCATGCTACGGCTTATACGCCGATTATTATTGGTATGAAATCGGCGACGTCATCTGTATCGGTAATAAAGAGCGCTTATACTATTGTTTCCCCAAAAAAGATGCTATTGTCGCAAAAGCTCGATTGGCCGCAGAAGAAATGTATAAAATATATCATAATACCACTACAAACAAATAAAAAATCCGAAGCTTTGCTTCGGATTTTTTATTGTTATATCTTCATAATGCCAAGACCATCCAAAATCGAACTTATCAATATCAATAAAATACAGAGCGGGGCTACGTATTTGATAACCACCTCAAACATCTTTTTCTGCTTAAACTTACCGCTAAGTTCAATCTCATCGGTCAACGACTTGGTACCAATGACAAAGCCAACAAAAACGCAGGTGAGAATCGCCGTTATCGGCATCAAAACACTATTGCTAAGGAAGTCAAACATATCCAAAATCGAAAGACCCGCAATCGAGAAATCGCTCCACAAACCGAAACCGAGCGAGGAAGGTACACCAAGCAACAGAGAAAGACAAAGCACGGCAAGACAGCTCGTTTTTCTTCCCCAACCTATTTTATCACGTAAAACAGACACCACCGTTTCCATCAGAGAAATAGACGAGGTTAGTGCCGCGAGCAGTACCATAAAGAAAAATACCGTGCCGATGATGGCACCGCCCGTCATCGATTCAAAGACCTTCGGCAGGGTCACAAACATAAGGCCCGGGCCTTTGTTGAGCGCCGCCGCATCGCCGCCCGAGAAAGCAAAGACAGCCGGAACAATCATAAGACCCGCAAGGAAAGCAATACCCGTATCAAACAATTCTATTTGTTTAACAGAAGCTTCAATGCTGATATCCTTTTTCATATAAGAACCGTAGGTTATCATAATACCCATCGCAATGGACATCGAATAGAACAGCTGGCCCATCGCCGCCAATACGGTGGTTGCAGAGAAATGCGAAAAATCGGGTTTCAAGTAGTACACAACACCCCGCATTGCCCCCGGCATAAACATGGCGTATACCGCAATAAAGATGGTCAACACGACCAAAATGGGCATCATCACCTTGCTGACCTTTTCTACGCCCTTCTCTACGCCGAAAAGCACAATCAGCGCCGTCAAACCAATAAACAACAGGAACCAGCCGATAGGTTGTATGGGAGACGCAATAAAAGACTCAAAAAAGCCGTCGGTTGCCGCTGCTTGCATACCGCCGCTCACAAAAACCGTAAAATATTTTGCAACCCAACCGCCGATAACCGAGTAATACGGTAAAATAACAGCAGGAATGATAGCAGCCAACCAGCCGACGAAGGTAAAGCGTTTATTAAGGGATTTGAATGCGTTAATAGGGCTTTGTCCCGTTTTTCTGCCAAGCGCGATTTCCGCACACAACAGCACAAAACCGAGTGTGACCGAAAGTATCAGATATACCAACAAGAAAATACCGCCGCCGTATTTTGCCGCCAGATACGGAAAACGCCAAATATTGCCAAGGCCGACAGCAGAGCCCGCCGCCGCCAAAACAAAACCGATTTTACCTGTAAAATTGCTTCTCTGTTCCTTCATTTTTGTAACCTTTTCCCTTTTATAATTTTATCCTTTACGGATTACAACTTTTACACGCCTCATACCCTTGTCGAATCAACGATTCTTTCGACTCATACACCACACGTTTGTTGGCCTCTTTTACAGACTGTACCGACCCACAGGACGGTAGGTGTATTTTCTTGGAACTTGTATTAAGGATATATTGCTTTGTCTCCTGCGCGGTAGTAAGAGCCGTTGTTTTTTCGCTTTCTAGAGCGCTGTCCCCATTCAGATAATTGATGACAACACCCGGTTGCGCATTATAGGCATATACGTTAAAGGACACGCCTTCACCTTCATCTTCCACCGAACGCGCTTCCAATTGTACACCGCGCGCGACCAAATTAACACCGTCATAAATCGGCGTAACACGATACATTACGTGGTTGCCCGTTTCCTTAACATAATCCGCAACCATATTTTCAAACGGCAGCATACCTTCCATATTAAGATACCGTGTGCCGGTTATCAAATTTTGTTCATTGGCATTTTCGCCTGTCAACTGATACCCGATAAGGTGGCAACGATTGTAAAGGTATTTGCCATCCACAATATCATATTTCACCGTTTGCCAGCCAGACGGTTTTACGCTGCCGATGTTGCCGCGTTCCTCTGTCGGCATTGTTTCTTCCCCAACGCACGCCAATGCGACACTGCATCTGCCGAGCAGGTCTAACGGCGCGTATATTTCATACCCTTCAGTCGCCATTTCTGCCGATGCAAAGGACGGTTCATTTCCGTTTATCGCTATATACGGACTGCCGTTAAAGGCGGGGACCGTATCCACGGTATATACATCCTCGGACATAGAGGATGGCGGCATCGGAGCAGTGCATGCCGTCAGACACAGTACCAGCGCTATGAAGCACACAAGCACCTGTATTTTCATTTTTACCATTCGTAAATCTCCTCGGTGATTTTCGTGTGAGAATAGCCCTTAAAATCCTCGGTTTTGATCGGCGTCTTTCCCTCCAATAATACTGCAGGGAACCGCACATCCGCAGGATACACCGTATTCCAACGGTATACAATAACCGACACTATTTTATCCGCAAAAGGTAAAACATCTGCGTTTTCCACGAAACAATACTCATCCCGCTCTGCTTTTTCTAAAAAGCCTTCGTCAACAATAACCGCCGCATCCTGCTCAAACTGCTTTGCAGAGTATGCATTCATCCACAGGCAGGCGTCTTTTGACAGCGCCAACATACGTTCACGCAAAAAGCGGTCACTACTTTGCCGTCTGTTATTAAACAGCATCCCGTTTTTATCGTCCAGGCAAACAATAATTTTCATATTTACGCACCAAGCGCTTTCAGTTTTTGTGCCATTTGCACTTCCGCAGTCGCAATTACGCCGTCACTCTCAATGACAATATCACAAATCAGTAAAATCAATTCCTTATATGCCTGCGCCAATTTTTCGTTAATGCGCTTCATATAAGAATACCCATTTTCAAGGCCTACCGTAAACACGGTTTCAATGGCATCCTTACAATCCGCATAGATAGCGCGCAATTCCTCCACCGTGTACGAAAAACCGAACACATCATTGATATATTTCACTTCTTCGTGCACAATTTTCCCGTCTACAGCGGTCAAGCGAATAATAACGCTCACCATATCCGCGGCATAAAACGCTTCCATTTCGCCGTTCTTTTCCTTGTCCCACAACTCCATTTCTTCAAGAGCGTCGCAGCCGGTGATAAATCTTTCAAATTTCAGTTTAAAGCTTTCAGCATATACTTTTAATTTTTCCATATCGGTTACTCCCTTTCCCTTTTATGGGATAACAACCATTGCATCAGTTCATCGGTATATCCGTATTGCCAGACATTATGTGCCACACCGTCCATACGGGTGTATTTAACCGTACGACCGTGCTGTTTCAGCCTTTCTACCATCTCATCCGATTGGTTCACCGAGACGGAAGGGTCATCCACACCGTGAAAAGCCCACACAGGCATTGTCAACGTATGCGCATTCCAGGCCATACCGCCACCGCACATCGGCGCAATTGCCGCAAATAAATCAGGACGTGCCATCGCCGTATACCAAGTACCGAAGCCGCCCATACTGAGGCCTGTCAAATACACACGGTTTTCATCGACAGGATATACCTCTTTCAGCTGTTGTATAAAAGCGATAATAGATTCCACACGTGCCGCCCAGAAGGTATCCTTAGGACACTGCGGCATCACAAAAAGACACGGATAGTCCTTTTCTTTCAACAAGTGTGAAAATCCATGTACATCCATCAACGACAGGTCGGTTCCACGCTCTCCCGCGCCGTGCAGTTGAATAACAAGGGGTAATAATCCCGACTTTTCCTGCGGTTCATACGCCACAAAAGAGAAGCGCCAACCCTCCCCCATATGTTCGGTGCGTAACATACATATCACCTCGCAAAGCATACTAGTTCAGTATACTACTTATTGCAAATAAAAGCAAGACAAACACAGAAAAAAGTGTTAATTTCACATACGGCGCGCCTATTGACTTTATACAGCGGTAAGATTATAATAAACAGCGAAAAAGCTGTACAAAGGAGGTGAAACACCGTGACGGGAAACAAACTGAAAATCATCGCCTGTATTTCTATGCTTATCGACCACATAGGATATGTTTTATTTCCTCAATATTTGGTTTTCCGTTACATAGGGCGCTTGGCAATGCCGCTGTTTGCCTTCCTCATCGGTGAAGGGTGTATACACACCCGCAATAAAACCCGATACTTTTTGCAGTTGTTTTCTCTTGGTCTCGTGTGTCAGGCGGTACAAATCGGCGAACGGCTGATGAAGGGGAACTTCCGTTTTCTGTTTTTAAACATACTGCTTACCTTTTCCCTCGCGGTCTTGTTGTGTTTTTCTCTGTTGCGGCTGAAACAGAAGCGTACGCTCGGCAGCTTTTCTCTTGTGTTTGCCGTTTTTATTCTTACGGTATTTATCTGCTTCTTTTTGGGAGACTTACTCCCCATCAAGTTCGATATAGATTACAATATCTTTGGCGTACTGCTCCCCGCCACGGTTGTTGTATTTGACAACAATCGTATAAAAGCCTCCGCTTTTTCGGCGGGATTATTGCTATACTGCCTTTTCACCTATCAAACGATGCCGTTTGTGTGGTTTGCCTTGCTTGCCATTCCGCTGCTCTTTCTCTACAACGACAAACGCGGTACACCAAAATTGAAATATGTGTTTTACATATTCTATCCTGCACATATCGCAGCTTTATATCTTCTTGATACATTTTTCATATAAAAGCAAAACCGCCTCACGTTACGTGGGGCGGTTTTGTTTATCAGCAAGTTTTTTATTCTTCCAGCACCAGCACGTTTATCCTATTGGTATCAAACGCACCCGCATCTACGGCAATTAAGCCGTTTCCGTAATAAAGATTGGAATTGCTCGCATCGCGTCTGCTGTCGACCCTGTACGCAAAGAAGGTCGGCACGTGACCGCACACAAGAATTTTATCCTCCAGAGGTCTCTCACCGTTATATTTATCGGTCCATTTTATCCACCTTGCCCGTTCCCACACTTCTTTGCTTACTTTCTGTCGCGCCTCGGGCGTGGTGGCGTTTTCAGGTAACCAGCCATGCACAAAAACATATTTTTCCGTTTCAAAATAATCAACGGTTTCGTTGATAAAGTCGCAAATACGGTCAAGTGTACCGGTTTTACCCGCAAAATCCAAAGAATCATCCGTCGGGTCTAAACAGTATTTTCCGAAAAAGTTCTCTATGGTTTTCAAGGTGCCGTTAAGAAAATTATGCGGCTTCATCTGCCCTGTTTCAAAAATTTTCAACAGCATATCCTCATGATTCCCGCGCAAAAGCACCTTGTTTTTCAGTCGTTCGAAAAACTTTAGCACCTCTACGTTTTCGTCGCCTCGGTCAAAATAGTCACCGCAACAAATCAGAATATGATTTTCGTTTTCCGCATCAAAGCCCGCCGTCGCAAGCGCCTCTTTTAAAAGCGTATAGTGTCCATGAATATCGGATACCACAAAATAGGTGCCCATCTTTTCCTCCGTTCATACTACCTTTGTCAGCGACTTATCCTCATCGTGTGCATCTGCGCGAAACTTGTTGTGGTGCTTATTAACAATTTTCTTTACGAGCATAGATATCAACAGAATAATGTACGCCGCCGCCGAGAAGCCGAAAATATAAATCAACAAACACCACGGAAACGGCACAACCGCCTGCACCAATGAATACACGGGCAAAGACGGCTCACAATGCGGGCTGATAAAGAACATATTGAAGGTTTCGTTTTCCAATAAGCCGCTGAAATAGGCTATTTCGTTTAGTATCATCGCAACCGCAACACAAATCGCAAAAACAGGAATCGCTTTTACTATCGTTTTATGTTCCGCTTTTACGTATCCCGTAGCAAATAAATAGATACCCACCGATATCATCGCACCGTGACATATCATCGAGTGAATGTTAATACCGATAGTGGATATAAACACCTGCGGCGGATACACCATCACACAAAGGCCCGCAAACGTTGCAAAGGTTGCAAGATATGCACACAGCGCATCGTGTATTTTTCGATGTCGTACAACCCCTGCTATCAAACTGATATACATCGGTGTGGAACAGAACTGAAACGGAAATATGTACCACTGATAATCAGTGGTAATGGTTGTACCGTCATAACTGAACGTAAAGTTGATTTGCTTATATATTTCCAGCACAAATACTATAGCAGCGGAAACCATCAGCAAACGGCGCGTAAACTGCTCTTCTCCCGCCTTTTTGCATCGGCAAAACAGCACACCCGCAAAAATACTTAACGTAAAAAACAGCAGATGAAACCACCCATACATCTCTGGCTCCTGCATTTGTGCATCAAGCACTTTGAGAAATTCTCCCCAAAAATTCAAGCAGCAACATCCCCTCGCTCTGTAATGTTTCGGTATTTGCAGTATACCATATTGACAGTGAGAGTGCAAGTGCGCAGCTGCTTTCTTTGTTATTTATTGTAAATCATCAGTGGCAGGATTTTCGATCAGTTTTCCGTCTTTTGTAAATCTTGACCCGTGACACGGACAATCCCAGGAATGCTCGTTAGGATTATATTTCAGCGCACAGCCCAAATGCGGACATCTCGGTGCTGTGGGTGTTAAAAGATTCACCGCCGTTTCTACCGCGTTGACAGCGAGTTGCGGGTGTAAAAGACTTCTTGACGGTGAAAACACCTGCGCATACGGGTTTTCTTTTCCAAGTACCATATCGGTCAATATCCTTGCCGCCACCATAGATGAGGTCATACCCCATTTATTATATCCCGTCGCCACATATACATTAGGCAGCCTGCGAGAGTACGGACCAATATACGGGATACCGTCTAACGTCATACAATCTTGTGTCGCCCAGTGCGCAATTTCTCGGCTTTTAGGATATTTCTTATTAGCAAATGCTCTCAATTCCTGCCACGCGCCGCCTTTTTTACCTGTCCTGTGACTACCGCCTCCAAGCAACAGCATACCGTTATATTCTCTGAATGATAATCCCTTCGCATCAGCAGCCACGTACATACCGTCAGGTAAATGCGCGTTTTCCAGCGCCAACACATACGAACGGTGTTGATACATCTTCAAAAAGTAGGCACCATATTTATTGGCAAAAGGAAAATGTGTTGCCACGATGATTTTTTCTGCAAAAACCGTACCTTTTTCGGTTATCGCTCCGCCGTCAAACATCTCGAGTATCTTTGTGTTTTCATAAATATTCAACCGTTCCGCCAAAGGGAGACAAAATTTCAACGGATGAAATTGCGCTTGATTTTTGACACGCACTGCTCCTGCAATTTCTATTGGCAGGTCAACTGTTTGGCAAAACTCCGCCGCAATGCCAAGGCGATTATATGCAGATACCTCGTTCTCGATTTCTCTGCGATTATCTCTTGAAAACACATATGCGTCCCGCCTTTTATAATCACAATCCATATCGCGGCACAATATATCAAAACGTTCCAAAGCTGACTGCTGTGCTTTTAGATACATCGACGCCGCTTCAACGCCGTATTTGTTTATGATTTTGTCGTAAATAAGACCGTGCTGTAACGTGATTTTTGCCGTTGTATTGGCTGTCACACCGTTGCAAATGCGCTCCGCCTCAACCAAAACACAATCAACACCTGCCTCCTTGAGCATATAGGCACACAAAATGCCCGCTATACCGCCGCCGATAATTAACACGTCGGTTTTGATATCTTTTTTGAGTGACGCAAACTGTTTGCGTTCAATGTTTTCATTCCATATAGATTTCATACATAACCCTCCGTATTCACATAGGGTTATTGTTTCCGCCAGCTTTTCAAAAATGCTTATCATTTTATTTTGATACATAAAGGCGTTTGGATTGTGTTGTAAAGCGCTTAATAATTAGTTGCAATCAGTATAGCGTAAGTATCCAACTGACTACAATTATTTACAATAATATGTCCCTTGACGTTATCGTTATCATCAAACAGAATCAAAAGGGTTAAAATTTCTTTTTACCCATTACTTCCCCAAAAATCCCGATTGCGAATTTAGCGAATAGTGGAAAGGTAACAAGTAAAAATCCCGCCCACTTTCGTGAACGGGATTTTTGGGACCGACACTCAAAATGGAACCGGTCTAAAAACCTGATTTTCTATACAACTTTCTTTTTATAATACTTTTCTATGAACCTTTTAGTTTTTCTTGTTTTTTGAATTTCACCAACCACAAAAAACAGTCTTTTTTCTTTTTTAGGATAGGCAATTACATAGTGCGGCAATCCGCCACCAGCACCAATCCAACTACCCATTAGTGAGATGTTTCTTATATCGCTCCATTTAATTTTTTCTCTTTGACCAAAGTTATAAACAATTTCAACACATTCATCAAAAAAAACGAAATAAAACGGTGAAATTGCAAACACAAACACAGGTAGTAAAACGAAAATCCCAAATATA
>JAZSED010000073.1:0-7537 GCA_045531495.1 Acutalibacteraceae bacterium | reverse complement strand
CGTTAACCCCATAATTTAGGTGGTTATAGCGCTGAGGTCCCACCCCTTCCCATTCCGAACAGGGTCGTTAAGCTCAGCAACGCCGATGGTACTGCGTTTGTGGGAGAGTAGGTAGCCGCCATTTTCAGAACCTCGAAGAGTGATCTTCGGGGTTCTTTGCATATATGGTGATGCTACCTACTCTCCTTACCATCGGGGTCCCCGCAAAACTGGTTTTGTGGGGAGAGCGGGTGGCATCGAGTGCCTAATGTCGCAAGGCGGCAGTCTTGCACGAGATAGCCAGACGCGACAGGTAGCCGCTATTTTGAGAACCTCTGAGATTCGTCTTTGGGGCTTCTTTCTTTGTCTGCATCCGTCATAAGGTATCTTTTTACTGACGCTTCACCTCCCTCCAAATGTCTCCAATTTTGCATCGTTGCACGATGCTTTTTTTCTTGCTCCGTTTCACTCCGCAAAATTAAAGGGGGAAAGAGAAAAATCTGTCTTCTCCTCGTATCATATCTATGTTCTTTGTCCCGCATGGTATGCGGGTTGTTTTGTTTTTGGGCTTGCGGTGTAGGCAGATTACCGCGTCGCCGTCCTCTCTCCACGTGAGGACGTTTGTTACCGCGTGTCGCCCTTCGTCTTTGTGTCATGTTTTGCACAAGGACTCAAACGCCGAAGGTCTGCCCGACACACGCTAAATGCGGGTGTAACCAAAGCCGGCCAACCTCGCGCTAATCGTATACCCTTACTATACCCTTGCTATACCCGGAGCGTTCTCCCGTTGAAGCGGGAGAAAGTCCGTGACCGCTCCGCCTAAAAGGGATAAAAAACGTATTACAGGACGATTACATCGTCCGCTCTTTCTTTCAGTGTATCGGATACTATCCGACATCTGTCTGTAGAGTTTTTTCTTTCGTCAATTGTCCCGCATGGTATGCGGGGTGTTCTTTTTCGGTACTTGTGTGTAGCGGATTACCGCAATATGTGCTACTAAAAAATGCGAGTTTTGGGTACTTGTGCACGTCATGGAAAAGCAGTACCTTTGCAGCGCCAAAACAATACTGCTTTATAAGGCTACCGGTGTGCCGGTTAACCAATAAGCCCAACTCATAATAAGCAATAAACACAATCATCTAAAACAATACAATTATGAAACGATTTTTCCATTTCTTTGCAGCGTGCGCGCTGCTGTTAACCATTGGTGTGCCGGAAGTACAGGCGGCGGACTATTATTATCATGTTAAAATCGGCGATCTGTACTATATTCTCAAGGGGGGAATGGCTGTTGTTATCCCAGAGGATGCATCAGTAGTTGCAGCCAGTAATTATAAAGGTCTGAAAGAAGCGAATATCCCATCGTCTGTCACCTATTATGAAACCGGAAATACCTATGTTGTTAAAGCAATTTATAGTAGTACGTTTCGCGGTGCAGAAGATCTTGAAAAAGTAACCCTTCCCAACACGATGACCGATATTGGAAACTCGGCTTTTGAAAATTCCGGTTTGCAAAGCATTACTATTCCGGGTAGTGTGACATATATAGGAGAAAGAGCTTTTTACGATACTCCTCTTTATGACAAATCCTCAAACTGGTATGACGGAGTCTTGTATATCGGCAATTATTTGATAACAGTGAAGGGTGATGTCAAACAATTGATAGTAAAAGAAGGTACCCGATTGTTAGCGGAAAAAGCAAGCCATCTTCCTGGAGTTGCATATCCGGATATAGAATATGTGTATTTACCCAATACGGTAGAGTATATAGGTACCCATGCATTCTCCTCGTGTAAGAATCTCGAGACAGTAGTTATGTCCAATAAGCTCAAAAGCATAGGTTCCCAAGCTTTTAGAAACTGCGAAAAGTTAAAAAGTATTATAAACTTGCCAAGTACATGTAAGTTAATTGGTGGCAGGGCGTTTGCCGGTTGTAGCAGTCTGACGGAGGTTGCGCTGCCGGAAAATCCGGAATACCAAACGGTTGCAGAGGGTATGTTTGAAGATTGCACAAACCTGACGAAGATTGTGCTGCCCAAACAGATTACGAGAATCGAGGAAAAGGTATTTCTAAATTGCACATCCTTGAAATATATCCATTGTTATGGACAACCGAAGGAAATGAATAGATCCGATTTTGCAGGTGTAGATATAGGCAAAATCACGGTCTATTTCCCGGAACGGCACAAAGCGTTCTATGAAGAGCATTGGAATGGTTTTAACTTGGTACCCTTGCGTTTCTCGGAAGAGGGTATCTATTATGAACTGAATGACACCAAAAAGACAGCAGTAGTGGTGCCTGAGCGCGATGATGCGGACAACTACAAGTCTCTGAGCGGTTCGATCCTCATCGATAAGATAGTAATAGCGGACGGCGAGAAGTTTACCATCAACGGCATGGCGCAGGGTGCGTTCAAATTCAGCAAGATAGGCCGTATAACGATCGACGCAGCGATGAATGAAATCCCTGCGGACGCGTTCGTGTATAATATCAACCTGACGGACGCGATACTGCCCAAGTCGGTAACCTCTATCGGCGATAGAGCCTTCTCCGGTTGCAGTTCGTTGGAGTTGGTGCCGGGACTGACCAATGACCAGAAAGACTACCTGCCCAATGTCGATAAGATAGGTAACAGTGCTTTCTCCGGCTGTGTCAAGTTGCCCAAACTGCGTCTGCTGACGGAGACGGAGATAGGTGAATGGGCGTTCTCAGGCTGCAAGGGCGTGAAAGATATTGTTCTTGGCGCGGATGTGAAAACCATCGGCGCGAACGCGTTCAGCGAGTGCAGCGGCTTGGAGTCGCTCACCATTTATTCTACCACACAGCTCCCGTTTACCGCCAATATGATTACCGGCGTGGATAAAGGCAAATTCGTGGTGTATGTACAAGCAAAAGATGTTGCCAAGTACAAAACGGCGGACGGTTGGAAAGAGTTCACCATCAAGCCTATCGGGGGCGAGAAGCAATATACGGTTATTGTTGATGTGAATGATTCGGAAGGCGGAACGGTTACCGGCAGCGGTACGTATTACGAAGGAGAGACTTACACCCTGACGGCTATTCCCAATGAGGGCTGGCATTTCGTGCGTTGGGGCAACGGCAGCACTATGAATCCGGCTACCGGTACGATAAGTAATGATGTCCGCACGACGGCATTCTTCGGCAAAGATGCCAAGTACTATGATCTCCATGTTGTTTCTGCGGATGAGACGATGGGTACTGTTTCCGGCGGCGGTGAGCATATTGAGGAAAATACGGTAATAGAAATATCCGCGACGCCGAAAGAGGGTTGTGAGTTTTTGTACTGGGTGGATTCGAAAGGTGTTTACTGGGGCAAACAAACCGCATGGAAGGTAACCCAAGACGAGACCTTGACTGCACACTTCCGCGTCATTCCTGACTACGATGAATATATGGTATTTGTCTTGGGCGAACGCGTTACATCCGCCAATGCCGGCGACATCCTCGGCGACGGCGTATGGAGTTATGACCGCGAGACCCACACCTTGCGTACCATGAAAGATGCTACCTACAAGAAAGAGAACAAAGAGTTCATCCAAGACTGGGAAACGGGGCTCGGTGCATTGACCGTGGTGGTAAATCACCATATAACAGCGGAAGTGGAGACGACCGACAAGGTGATTCGCTTGGCTCTGTACGGACACAACGGAATAAAGTTTGTCGGCTCAAAATTCGCGTCTGTCAATCTCACGGCGCTCAACATGATAGCAGCACAGACGATGAAAACATTGGAGGTAAGCAACCACTTGCGGTTATTCATAACCCAAGGTAACACCACCGACTTTGGTAAGAGCCAATTCTCCACGTCCATGATTTTCAGTGGTACGCCGGCGATACGAGTGAATAGTGCTTCGCTACGCCTGTCGGTGAACTTAGGCAACAAGATAAGCAACCAAACCAACGACAAAATCGAGCTGACCAATGCCGAGATTAATTACGGCGAACTCGACGGACAATATATGGAGATTCTCGACCTCACGCCGATGTATATGGTGAACTATCAGACGGAGGCGGCGATGTATCTGTGCTTGGTATCGGGTATGGGGTCGTTCTATGAAGGCGAACAAGTGACGCTCTATCCCCATCCGGAAGAGGGATATGAGTTCGTCAAATGGTCCAATGGCGTGACCGACAATCCTTATACCTTCACCATGCCGGCGGAGGATGTGCTCATTGACCCGATTGTACAAGGCAAAGATATCACGCCGGACGGAGCGTTTGTGAATGCATACGCGCCGGTAGGACAAGGCACCATCAAGGATTTTGAGGGCGGATGGTATGCCGCTGGAACGGAACTGAGCATCTACGCGGAGCCGTTTAACGGCTGGGAATTCGTTCGTTGGGATGACGGTAATACCGACAACCCGCGTATCTTTACCGTGGAGGCGGGCAAGAGCATGAGCATCACTGCCGAGTTCGAACAAACGCCCCGTTACACCGTCACCTTCCTTGACTGGGACGACGAAGTGCTGAAGCAAGAAAAAGTGAAGGAAGGTGAAGATGCTACGGCTCCTGAAGACCCCTACAGAGAAGGCTATACATTCATGGGCTGGAAGCCGGCGGACTTTACCGATATTCACAGTAACCTGACCGTCCATGCACAGTATGAGAAGAAAGAGTTCGTATTCGAGTGCGGCGACCATCTCTTCTGGGAAATTAAGGACGGTGTGCTGACCATCACCGGCTACGGAGATATGTGGAACTGGGATGGTATCAAGAATTATGCCCCATGGTTTGATTACCAAGAAGAAATTACTTCTGTTCAGTTGCCGGACGGCCTGACCAGCATCGGAGATGGTGCTTTCTATTATTGCATATCGTTGGAATCAATCACTATCCCTGCCGGCGTGACGAGTATCGGAGAGTATGCTTTCCTTGTTTGCGATGCGCTGGAATCAATCACTATTCCTGCCGGTGTGACGAGTATCGGAACATATGCTTTCGCCTGCAATGCTCTGAAAACCATCAATGTGGCTGCAGAAAATGAGCACTATTGCGATATAGACGGCGTGCTGTTCAATAAGTCAAAGACAATCCTTCTTCAATATCCTGGAGGTAAAACGGAGGAAAGTTATACCGTTCCCGACGGCGTGACGGAAATAGGAGAAGGAGCTTTCTATCTTAGCGGGGTCAAGAATATCCACCTGCCGGAGGGCGTGACCGTCATAGGAGCTTCTGCTTTCAGTGATAGCGGTTTGTCCACGATTGACTTGCCTTCTACGCTGACATTCATTGGTCCGGGTGCTTTCAATCGTATCCCCTTGATGACGATTGATATCCCGGAAGGCGTGACAAGTATAGAAGAAGCTACTTTCGCAGAATGTATGTTACAATCAATCCACCTGCCCGCGTCCCTGACCAGCATAGGAGAATTTGCATTCTATAGTTGCGCCCATATGGAATCTATCGATATCCCTGCCGCTGTGACAAGTATCGACGAAAGTGCATTCCAGAATTGTTATGGTCTGAAATCGGTAACATGCCGTGCCCCAGAACCGCCTACCTTGGGAGAAGATGTATTTTATCTGGTGGACTGCCCGAAGACACCGCTCTATGTGCCCTTAGCTGCACTCGACAAATATAAATCCGCAGACCAGTGGAAAGAGTTCAAGATTGAACCGATGGAAACACCCATAGTCATTGCAGGACAGAAGATTACGCCGGATATGTACAACACGATGATTTCCGGCGAGGGTATTGAAGGTGATGTCTTCGTGACGGAGAACGGAATCTTCCTCAATAAAGGAGCTTCTATCTATATGAGCGATCCTTCTGTTCCTGCGATTGAACTGACAGCCACTGACAAAGTGGACAAGTTCATCATCAGCGGTGTAGATGCACAGATTTTTAATTCTATTGTCATCAGCGGCAAGGCGGAAGTGCAATTCAACGGTGCGCTGCCCGACGGTATCGAACATGATGGACCACTCAGTTTGAAATTAGGGGCTGATGTATGGTGGAATACCGAACATACCATCGAACTGACCGAAGGGGCACAAGTCAAACTCATCCTCAACGGCATCGAGTCCGAGTCCCAAGACTCGCTGACCTTCTATAGCAAATCCGAAGCTATTCACACGCCTGTCGGAGCAAGCTGCGACATCCATGCAGGCGGAAATGTGGACTTCTTCATTTATAATGAAAACTGCCCTGTCGGGTATAACGACCGTACGTTCACGCTCCATAATACGGCGATGGTTCTGCCGTACGGCGGCTCGGTTACCAAAGAAGGTGTTCTCGATGCTGCCGGCGAGGAGATGTTCGCGTTGCGCCTGAGCTCCAACGCGCCGTTCATTCAAAGCGGAAAAGCGTATCCGATAGAACTATGCGGTGTGACGGTCAGCGAAGGAACTGCCGACGACATCCTCGGTGACGGCAAGGCGTCGTACGATGCCGAGACCAACACCCTCTCGCTCGACGGAATGGAAGTATATAGATCTGAATATCAAGCCCTGCGCGTCGTCAAGAGCAGTATCAATGTGGAAGTCAAAGGCGAAAATGAGTTTATTGAACACAGTATTCGTCCTGCCATCGAAGTGGAGAACGGTGACTTGCGTATCTTCGGAGACAAAGACGCAAAATTGCATATCGACAATTACAAATCGGTAGTTATCCGTGGAGACCGGACTGGAAAATACCGCGTTGCTTTTGAGGGATGCAACGTATCCGTTTTTGCATCTAGCGGCTATACTGCACTGGAAGCAGACAGTCTCTACATCGATGCAGCAAATGTGAGTATTGGGTCTCAATATGATATTGCTTGGCAGAGTATGAACCCCAACAAGAACGGCGGTCTCGTGCTCAAACATGCCGTCCTCAAAGAAGGTGTGGTTAACGTCAGCCCTAAAATGCTCTTTGAACCCGTTCCACAATACAAAGTCACCTTCCAAGACAAGGACGGCAACGAGATAGAGACACAATACGTCTTCGAAGGCGAAGATGCCGTGGCACCCGAAGCTCCTGCTGTGGAGGGCTACACCTTCACCGGATGGGACAAGGAGTTTGACAACGTGACCTCTGACCTCACCGTTAAGGCAAAATATGAAATCAACCACTATGCGCTGACATTAGTTGCCGGGCACGGAACGATTGCAATCACTGACGAGAGCGGCGAACATAGCCTCAATCCTGATATGATTATGCATGGTACTATAGTAAAACTGATAGTTACAGCTGATGAGGGCTATCAGTTTACACAATGGTCAGACGGCAACACCGACAACCCTCGTACACTTGTCCTCACACAAGACACCTCACTCGTAGCCCATTTCGAAATTATCTATCTCCAACCAGATACGGTAACTTTGTGCTACGGCGAGACCTATCAATGGCACGACAAGACATACGACGCTTCGGGAGTATATATTGACACCTTATCCAGTGGAGTGGCTACGCTATACCTCACTATCTTACCGCAAGTAGAAGAAACCATAGAGGAAGCCACTATCTGCTATGGCGAGACATACACTTGGCAAGCCGATGGCAAAGAATATGCTGAATCAGGCACCTATAGTGTAACCTTGCAAGACATGAACG
>JAZSED010000075.1:0-6583 GCA_045531495.1 Acutalibacteraceae bacterium | reverse complement strand
GAAAACGCGGGAGACAGCGAGCCGCTGGAAATATACAGTTGGGTCAAGTCCGCATTACCCGACAAGGACGGATTTTGCACGTTAACGGTAACACTGCCGGAGGCAGAGCCCAGCGGCTCTAAATCCCAATCGGCTATACCGGTAGACGACAAGGACACCTTGCTGGTGCCCGTCGCCTTTGCCTTAAAAGTAACGGTAAAGGCGTGACTTTTCGAGGTGGGCTTGGCGGTGGCAAAATAAGAAATGGTCAATACACCTGCGCCGCCGCCGTTATTCGCACCGCTAATGGATACAAATTCTAACACCGAAGCGTCATAGCTGAGTGTTGCATCAAACACCGATACGTTGGTATCCGCTGTATGCGTAACGGTAACCGTCACCGTACTGCCCACCGTGACGGCGGTTTTATTGGCAGATACCTTAGCGGTGGCAGATGCCGCCGACACCATAGGTACAGCACCCAACAGAAATACACATACCAAAAGTAACGCAATCCATTTTTTCATTCTACATCCCTCACAGTATCACGGAAGAAAGTCCCAAAATTTGTTTTTGTGTGCGCAAAAGGTCAATAGAGGTCACCGACCCATCCTTGCCGCTGTCTGCGGCTGTAAGGTACGCGCCGCTTAATTTGGAAATGCCTAAAATATGCTTTTGTGCAACCAGGAGGTCTACCGACGTCACATTGCCGTCGCCGTTGGTATCGCCGTAAATGACCACCGGGTAGGACGCGTACACCGTACCGCCCGCCATAATTCTGACAATATGTCCCGTGCCGACGTTGCCGGTGACCGCAGCACCCGCGGCATTGACAAGCGTCGCCGTGCCGTTATTGACGGGGATACCTTTCAAGAAATCCGCAGCGGACGTGTTCGGCTTTATACCCGTAATGTTTGTTCCTACCTTATAAGAGGTATTGCCGATAGTGGGAGCAGTACCGCCGCCCGGACGGTTTACCATTATCGTGTAGGTGCGAACAAGCCCGCTGGGGGCAGTGACCTTCACAGAAATCACTGTGCTGTCACCCGACAAGATAACCTTGCCGGCACCCGAAACAGAAGCACCGCTGTCACTCTTGGTGGCATTCACCGTTATTTGGGTCACATCCTTGGGCACAGTCACCGCGTATTCGGTGGTATACCGCGAGAAGGTAGGGGTCAACGAATAGCCGTCTACCGACAACGCGGTTAAGGTGTTATCGTTATTGCCGTTTGACTGCGGTGCCGCCTGCACTGCGGCGGGCATATTCAGATATACGGGTATACTGAATACCATTGCGCCTTTGAGCACATCCGCTGTATATGCGTTCTTCATAATGTTGGACTCGGATTTTGCGGCGGTTACGTTGGTCATATATTCCCAATTGTAATAGCCGTTGCCACCATCCACCATATCAAATTTCTGCAAATACAGGGTGTTCTGCCCCTTACTGATATATCCTTTGACAATTTGGTCAGCACCGCCTTCAATGGATTTTTTGGCGGTGTCCCAGCCCTTGTTTTTGGCATAAATGGCCCCGTTTTGAATAGCGGACAAGCCGTTTGCTTCGTACGCGCCGATATCGAAAATGTTATAGTAGGTTTTTCCGTCGACAACACTGCCTGTGCCTAACGCATTGCCCTGTTTTCCCTGCTCTTGCAGTGCACGGGTCGCCAGAAGATATGCACTAACATTCTTGGTTTTGGCAACGTCCATAAAATCCGCTACCAAGGGTTCCATAAAACTGCCCTTCAAAATGGCAGTTACACCTTCCTTGGAGTGTGCCGATGAGTAGGACAGTTGTTCAAATTGGAAAATAGCGGTGTCATCAAGGAAGTTTCGAGGGTCCATATAGTAGGCAACCACTTCTCGCTGTGCGGTAATCCAACCACCGCTGTCAAACACCACGTATTTTTTGGTCTCCCAATTGTACGCGCCGTACTCCATCGATTTCCACGATTCACGGGCAGAGCCGTCCTGTACCAAGTTGTGCCCCACTTTGGACTCTGCGTTCAGCGCGGTTGTCCAATCCAAATTCAAGTGCTGTGCCACAAATACCCAATTGGGGTATTCCGCGTGCAGCTTGCGCAAGCCGTCTTTGTAGCTTTCGGGGAATTTCTGCGAGGTGAGATACGCCTCAAAATCGGCATCGGGTTTGTATTCTACGTCCAGCTTTATGAAATCATAACGCATATACCCCGTATATTGCTTGTCCGACGTCTGAATGCGATACCAAAGCGTACCGCCGCTATCCTTTTTTTCTCCTAAAACATACACACGGTCGCCGCTGTTTAATTGCGTAAGCGCTTTATACCCTGTACCCGCATCCTGTCGCACGTACACATAATCACCGGTTACCGTACCCATTTGTGTCTCCGCGGACAGCCAAAGACCGTTAAAAAGGCAACAAAAAAGGAGGGACGCGGCAAGTAAAACGGCTAAAACATTCCGTTTCATACACTGCATACGCTATCCCTCCTTTATAAAAATCCATACACTGTAATTATACAGATTTTCACAAAGGGTGTCAATAGTTGTCGAAAAGACGGCGTTATGAAAATGTTTCCTTTACCGCCTCCCGCTCTTTTACGCGTATATCGTTAGCATCCCCCACCCAATGGTCATACCGAAACAGCGAAACGCCCGAAAAACCCGCGTCTTTTGCCGCTTTTATCTGCCGCGCTAAAATATCGCTGTTTTTCTGCCATTCGTCAGCGCCCGCACCCGCAAACATATCGGGCTCCCCCGTTTTGTACAGTGCAAGCCCCGCAAAAAGGCGCACCCCCTCGGCACGCGGCAGCTGCGCAAAAGCGGCAAGCTGTGTTTCAAACGGCAAGGCGGCATTTTCAAAGCCGCTGTACGTCTGTGGACAGAGATAATCCACATATCCCGCGTGTTCCAGCCATCGCGCGGTATCTGCGTACAGCACATCGCGGTTGCGGTCAAGATTGCCTGTCGGGCTCACCCCAAACAATGCACCTTCACGGGTATGTACCGCGGCACAGGTGCTTGCAATCAGCGTGTTCACCGCCGCGCGTCTCCCATCCGCCACCGAAACCCCCGTCGGGAATTGTTCAAAGGAAAGTGCCTCGGCAGGCAAGCCCGCGGGGTAAAAATAATCGTCATACTGCACACCGTCCACCGCGTAGCTGTTGACCAGCTCACGTACCCCGTCCAAGATGCACCGCTGTACGGTAAGCGAGGTGGGTATGTAATAAAACACCCCTTCCCATTCGTACACATCGGTACACACCGCACGGGATTTATCCGCGCCCAAGCGGTAGGGGTTTATCCACGCGTGCAAAGACAGCCCGCGTTTATGCGCCGCGTCCACCGCGTAAGCAAGAGGGTCGAATTTCTCCGCTAAAAGGTGTGCCGCGCTGTCTGCTACGGGGAAAACATCCGACGCATAATAGGCATCTCCGTACGCACGCACGTGAAAAAACACCGTGTTGAAGCCATCGCTTTTGAGGGTGTCCATTACCCCGTCAATATACCCGCGTGCGGCGGCTATATCGGCATTTCGAAACGCCGCGTCCAATTCCAGATACGATACCCACATACCTTTGAGGTCATCCGCGTAATTGACAGGCGGCGGCAATGCCGCTGACGGGGCAGCCTTCCCGCACCCCGACAACAGCACCAATACCGCCAACAAGAAAAGTAATTTTTTCATATGTCTTGTCCTTTACAAAAGTTTTTGGTATACTGTATGCCAAAGAGGTGAGCGGATATGCTAAAAGCGGTATGGATTTATCTTGTTGTTATCAATATAGCGGCATTCTTAGTGACCGCTGCGGATAAATGGTTCGCAAAACGCGGGGCGCGACGGGTGCGGGAACGTACGCTGATGCTGCTTGCCGCCGCGGGCGGTGCTTTGGGCACCTTTGCGGCAATGGAGATTTGCCGCCATAAAACCCAAAAGCCGCTTTTTTATATCGGTGTCCCGCTTTTACTGTTTTTGTGGGTTGCAATTGTAGTTTTTATGTATAAATAACGCCGAAAACGGCACACTTCCTTGTGAAAGGGAGTGTGCCGTTTTGCTTATCTGCGCTGTTCGTACGGTAATTATTTACGTGCTGGTGGTTGCCGCTATCCGTCTGATGGGCAAGCGGCAGATAGGAGAATTGCGTCCGTCGGAATTGGTGGTAGCACTGCTTATTGCGGATTTGGCGGCGGTACCGATGCAGGAAACAGGCACACCGCTGCTGCACGGTATTTTACCGATGTGTATTTTGGTGGCACTCGAGCTTCTGCTGTCCGCCGTTATGCTCAAAAGCGCCAAGATAGAACGGTTGGTGGGCGGCAATCCCATTCCCGTTATTGAAAACGGCGTACTCAATATGACAGCGCTCAAAAAACTGCGGCTATCGGTAGACGACCTTTCGGAAGCGCTACGTATGCAAAACTGCTTTGACATTTCCGAGGTTTTATACGCGGTAGTGGAAAGTAACGGCCACATCACCCCTTACCTGCGCCCCGACGCGCGCCCCGCCACCGCCGCGGACGTAGCGGCGGATAACACCGATTCGGGTATCCCCGCACCGGTTATCACCGACGGCAATTTTTGTCCGTGGGGGCTGTCCCTCGCACGAAAAAGCGAGCAAACGGTGTCCGCTTTTCTCATACGGCAAAAGCTACTGCTAAAGGATATTGCCTTGATGACCTTGACCGCGGGCGGTGAGTATATCGTGGTCACCCAAGACGGCAAAACAAGGAAGGGGAATGACACGTTTTGAAAAGAATATGGATAGCCGTGGGACTCTTAACGACGGTTCTCGCCGTTTGTATCGGCTCGTTGTGGTGGCAGATAAAAGCGCTCAACCGCCTCGAAAACGCATTGTCCCACGCGGTTTTGTTGGTGGAAAAGGATGCGGATGGTGCTGCGGCGGCAGTAAAAGCATTTACCGACGATTGCCTTTCGGTGGCGGAAACCATGACCTTCCTTTCTCGCCACGTGGACGGGTATCCTTTAAAGGAAAGTGCTACCCTGTTGCCCATCTTATTGCAAGCAGAGGACCGCAACCACTTTTTCTCCGAAGCGGCGCGGTCGGCGTTTTATATCCGCGAATTGCGCCGCGCGGAAAAGCCGCTGTTTGGAAATATATTTTAGTTTGACTTTTTGCACCACATTTGATACTCTAAATGCGAAGGCGGTGAGACGGTGGAAGCAAAACGTATAACGGCACAACTGCGCACAAAACATCTCGGACGGCATTTGGAAGTTTTTAAAACGCTGCCGTCTACCAATACATATCTTAAAGAGCAAAACGACCTGCCGCACGGCGCGGTCATCATCGCCGCCGACCAAACCGCGGGACGCGGCAGGCGCGGACGCGATTTCTTTTCGCCGCAAGGCGGCTTGTATATGAGTATCCTGCTGCGCCGCACCTTAACCGCAAGCACAGTAGGGCTGTTGACAAGCGCGGCGGCGGTAGCGGTCGCTGATGCCATAGAAGCGGTTTGTCCCGTTTCGGTACAGATAAAATGGGTCAACGACCTGCTCGTAAACAGCAAAAAAGTGTGCGGTATTTTAGCGGAAGGCGCACCCGCCGACGGTTGGGCGATTATCGGCATCGGGGTGAACGTTGATACTAAGGTTTTTCCGCGGGAACTCACCGCTATTGCCACCTCGCTGTATAAAGAAAGCGGCAAAACGGTGTCCGCTGAACAATTGGCGGCGGCAATCTTAAATGCGTTAGAGCCGTTGGTCGAGCATATCGAAAATCCCGCGTTTTTAGAGGACACCCGCCGTCGCTCGGCGGTTATCGGCAAGGATATTACCGTCTTTCACGGCAACGAGACCTTTTTAGCGCACGCTGTCGGCATTGACGACGCAGGCGGTCTTATCATACAAAAACACGACGGTACACCCTGCGTTCTTACCTCGGGGGAGGTGAGCATCCGCTTATGAAAAAGCTGAAGCTATATAATCAAATGGTAGCGGCACTACTCGCGGCGTTGCTTGCCATTATTGCCCCGTTTTCCGTTCCTCTCGGTGCCGTGCCGCTGACCCTTGCTTCTCTCGGCGTGTATCTCGCGGCGGTCATCGGCGGCGCGGGATTCGGCAGCTTGGCGGTGGCGCTCTATTTATTGCTCGGTGCTGTGGGCTTGCCCGTTTTTTCGGGATTTGTCGGCGGCGTGCAAGCGTTTTTAGCGCCTGCGGGCGGTTTCTTAATCGGCTATCTGCCGTGTACCGTGGTTATCGGCATGGGTCTGCGGTGGGGCAAATACACCCGCTTTGCCTGCCTGCTCTCTTTGCTTGCGGGCACGCTTGTTTTGTATGTTTGCGGTGTTGGCGGCTTTATGTATGCCACCCGCACACCTCTTTTAGCAAGCATTGCGGCTTGCTGTCTCCCGTTTTTAGCGGGCGATGCCATCAAAATCGCGGCGGTGACCGTATTACTGCCGCCTTTGACAAAATTGATGAAAAAAGCGTAAAAAAGAACCGCCGTACGGGAGTTGCGGTTAGGGATTTGCAGAAACTTGCGGCTGCACCTGGCCCCCTTGCCTAAAGGGTATTCCCCTATTAGGGGAAATGCCCGAAGGGCAAAGGGGTGGCTGCCCTGCAAGGGCTGGCAAAACCGTAGGTTTTGTCTGGGGG
>JAZSED010000146.1:0-42743 GCA_045531495.1 Acutalibacteraceae bacterium | reverse complement strand
CGACGGAGTAGCGCATTGCGCTACTCCAACTACCCCTCAGTCTCGCTCCGCTCGCCAGCTCCCCTGACAAGGGGAGCTGAGGATTTTCGCGACTTTTGCACAAAAACCTAATCAGGGTGTTTTTTACCATATAAACGGAATCAAACGGTATTTTACTTTTTGCTTATACGCCGTGTAGCCGTTGAGCTCCTGCTCAAGGAACGCTTCTTCGCCTTTGATGCGTTTGGCTATTATAAAAGGGTATATAACAAAGACGGGGAAAGCGATGAGCGAGCCTAACACAAGCGGGATAGACAGAAACAGTAAAAGGGTGACCGCGTACATGGGATGCCGCACGATGCCGTAAAGGCCTGTATCCACCACCGTTTGTCCTTCCTGTACCTGGATGGTACGGGAGAGGTACGCATTTTCACGCAGTACTTCGGCATACAGCGCGTACGCGAACAGAAACACCGCCGCCGCGCCGAGTGAGACACCCAACGGCAACGGCAACCACCCAAAACGAAAGTCAAGTCCCGCCACCACAAAACCCGCGATAAACATCAGCCCCGACAGCTTTACAACCAGGTCTTGGTCTTTTTGCTTTTCCTTAGCGTCAAGGCGGGATTGTAAGAGGTTGGGGTCTTTTTTCAGCATCACAAGCCCCGCGGCGAACATCGGTAGGAATAAAACCCCCATAAACAGCCACCCCGCTGTAAACGCAAAGGTGCCCGCAGGCAAAAATATCAGCACGCCGACCAATATAACACCAAGTAAAAACTTAGAAATGGCTTCCAAAAACAGTTTTTTAGACATAATGTTCTCCTTGTGCCCTTTTATAATGGTAATATATATCATTTTTTGTGAAAAAGCAATACATAGGCTGGCGGGCACGCAACGAATGACACCGTAGGGCGGGGGCTCGCTCCCGCCGTAAGCGGTACCTAAACGGGCGACCAATGGTCGCCCCTACGGACGGATTATGCGCGCGAGGGGCATAGCGGCGGAGTTAGAAAATTTTCAACGAACCAAAGAAAAACGTAGAGACCTGCGAGTTTTGCGTAGCAAAACCGCGTGCACGGCAATGCACGCGAGCAAAATCTCGTCGGAGTAGCGGCAAAGCCGATACTCCAGGCGACGGAGTTAGAAAATTTTCGCAGAAGATTTTATGTTTAGGTGCGACTTTTTCTGTTTTTTGCGAAGCAAAATGAAGGTCGTTTAGACCGTCAAAGAAAAACGTCGACGGAGTTAGAAAATTTTCGCAGAAAATTTTCTAACTCCACTTGACAAAAACCCAACTTTCGTGTATAATCTGTAAAGTAATTTCCTTTACACCCAAAGAAAGGAGGCAAGTGCTATGTCCAAAAATATGGAAATTTCCTTTTTGCTGGACTTTTACGGTGAGATGCTTACCGAAAAACAGCGTATGATGGTGGACTACTATTATAACGAGGACTTATCTTTAGCGGAAATTGCCGAGAACGAAGGCATTACCCGTCAGGGTGTACGCGATTCCATCAAACGCGCTGAAGCACAGTTATTGGAAATGGAGGAGCGTTTGGCACTTGCCGCGCGATTCCGCCGTATGAAAGAGGACCTGCTGATTATTGAAGCGAGTGCGCAGAATCTGCGGCAGGTAAACGACCGCAACGGCCGTCTTCCCGAAATCGAGGACATTGCCGCGACCATACAAGCGGCTGCGGAGCGGATGACCGACGCTTAATTTGGGCGTGAACTTTTGGAAAGGAGGACAACCGAATGGCATTTGAAGGCTTGTCCGAAAAACTCGCCGCTTCTTTTAAGAAGCTGCGGGCGCGCGGTCACCTGACCGAAGCGGATGTGAAGGATGCTATGCGGGAGGTCCGTCTGGCACTGCTGGAAGCAGATGTCAGTTTCAAGGTTGCAAAAGATTTTACCAATAAGGTCACCGAACGTGCTGTCGGCGCGAAGGTGATGGAGAGCTTAACCCCCGCGCAGATGGTCATTAAGATTGTTAATGAAGAATTGGTTGCGCTGATGGGCGGCGAGGCGGCGAAGCTGGAACGTGCCAACAAACCGCCGTGCGTTATCCTGCTTTGCGGTCTGCAAGGCTCTGGTAAAACCACCCATGCGGGTAAGCTCGCAAAAATGCTTAAAGGGCAGGGACACCGTCCCTTGCTTGTGGCGTGTGATATTTACCGACCCGCTGCCATTGCGCAGCTACAGTCGGTGGGTGAACGCGCGGGCGTGCCTGTTTTTGAAAGAGGTACCGACAATCCCGTGCATATCGCGCAAGCGGCGGTACAGCACGCTAAAGACCACGGTAACGATTACGTGTTACTCGATACCGCAGGCCGTTTGCACATTGATACCGCCCTTATGGACGAACTGAAAGCGGTCAAAGCCGCGACAGCGCCGCAGGAAATCCTGCTGGTGGTGGACGCGATGACCGGTCAGGATGCGGTCAACGTTGCCGCTTCGTTTGACGAGGCGCTCGGTATCACCGGTGTAATGCTTACAAAGCTGGACGGCGATACCCGCGGCGGTGCGGCACTGTCCGTACGCGCGGTAACCGGCAAACCGATTAAGTTTGCGGGTGTGGGTGAAAAGCTGGAAGATCTGGAAGTGTTCCACCCCGAACGTATGGCTTCCCGTATTCTCGGTATGGGTGACGTGATGTCCCTTATTGAGAAGGCGGAGCAACAGATAAGCGAGCAGGAAGCCGAGGCGCTTGCCCGCAAGCTGCAAGAGGACAAATTCGATTTGGAAGATATGCTCGAGCAGTTGCGGCAGATTCAAAAAATGGGAGACATAAAGAGCTTGCTGGGTATGATTCCCGGTATGGGCAAACAACTCAAGGACATCGACATCGACCCGAAGCAATTTGCGCGGACCGAAGCGATTATCTTAAGTATGACGCCCAAGGAAAGACGCAACCCGAAGCTGTTTAACCCGTCCCGCAAACGCCGTGTCGCTCAAGGCTGCGGTATGAAGGTGGAAGAGGTCAACCGCCTGTTAAAGCAGTACGAGCAAATGCGTCAGATGATGAAGCAAATGAAAAAGTATGCTAACGGCAATGGCAAAAAGGGCAGGGGCTTCCCCAATATCCCCGGTATGCCCAAGAATTTTGGTTTTTAAGCCGAAAGGTTTGAAATATATTAACATTGTATAATTATTTTTGGAGGTTCTTATTATGGCAGTAAAAATTCGTTTGCGTCGTATGGGCGCGAAAAAAGCTCCCTTCTACCGTGTGGTTGTAGCGGATTCCCGCTATCCCCGTGACGGCCGTTTCATCGAAAAGATCGGCACCTATGATCCGCTCGCTGAACCGCCCGCAATCGACATCGACGTAGAAAAAGCACAGCAGTGGATCGCTAACGGCGCTCAGCCCACCGATACCGTAAAAGCGCTGCTCAAAAAAGTCGGCGTAGATAAATAATTATCCCTGAAAGGAAACGCTGATGAAAGAGCTTTTATTGACCATTGCGAAAGGCCTCGTGGACGACCCTTCTGCCGTGACGGTGGAAGAGGATGCGCCCGCGGAGGACGGCACTGTGGTGTTTCACCTGCACGTAGCACCTGACGATATGGGTCGGGTTATCGGCAAGCAGGGCCGTATTGCCAAAGCAATGCGTACCGTGATGCGTGCGGCGGCTACCCGCAAGGACGCAAAAGTAGCGGTAGAAATTGATTGACGAGTGAAAAGGGTAGAGTATAACTCTGCCCTTTTTTCTTTGGAGGAAACTATGGCAAAAAAAGAGTTTTTGGAAATCGGCGAGGTGGTCGGCACCCATGGTATCGCAGGCGAGTTGCGCGTACAAGCGTGGTGTGACAGTGCCGAGGTTTTCTGCGGGTTTAAAACGCTGTATGCGGATGCCGCGGGCACCGAAAAATTAAAGGTAAAAAGCCGTCCGCACAAAAATATTGTGCTGGTGAAGGTGGACGGGCTTACCAATCCCGAGGATGCTGCCCTCTGGCGCGGACGGGTGCTGTATGCCGCGCGCCGCGACTTCAAACTCCCTAAAGGCAGATATTTTATCTGTGACCTTTTAGGTCTAGAGGTAAAGGACGCGGACACGGGTGAAGTATACGGCACCGTTACCGACGTGACCAATCACGGCGCGGGGGATATTTACACCTTAAAAACGGCAGAAGGCAAGGAAATTTTAATTCCCGCCATTCCCGATATCGTGGTGTCGGTAGACCCCGACGGTGAGGGTATTGTTATCCGTCCTATGGAGGGGCTGTTTGATGAGATTTGACATTATGACCCTGTTTCCCGAAATGTGCGAAACGGTGCTTGGTGAGAGTATCATCGGCAGGGCGCAGAAAAAGAGTGCTATCGAGGTGCATTGTCACCAGATACGCGAATACACCCTCAACAAGCAGATGCAGGTGGACGATTACCCGTACGGCGGCGGCAAAGGGCTTGTGATGTACGCACAGCCGATAGCCGACTGCTTTAAAGCGGTATGTGAACAGGCGGGTTGCCGCCCGCACCTTATCTATATGTCCCCGCAGGGCAAAACCTTGACCCAGCAACGCGCCAAGGAGCTGTCCGAAATGGATGCCGTTTGTGTGCTGTGCGGGCATTACGAAGGGGTGGACGAGCGGGTGCTGGAAGCCATTGTGGATGAAGAAATCTCTATCGGCGACTACGTGCTGACAGGTGGTGAATTGCCTGCGCTGACCTTGGTGGACTGTGTGGCGCGTATGGTGCCGGGGGTGTTGGCGGGGGAAGAATGCTACGAAGAAGAAAGCCATTATAACGGGCTTTTGGAATACCCGCAATATACCCGTCCTGCCACATGGGAAGGCAGAGAAATCCCCGAGATTTTAACCTCGGGTCACCACGAAAATATCCGCCGTTGGCGCAGAGAGCAATCCCTGCTCCGCACTGCAAAAAAACGCCCCGAAATGCTAAAGAGCGCACCGCTTACCGAAAAGGATTTGGCTTTTTTAGCGGAAAACGGGATTGTTCTTGGCCAAAAATAGTCGGCAACCTGCACAAATAGGATAAAAGTTTTTGTCAATTTTCACGAAAGACAAAATGTTTTTGCGCTAAAAATCGGTCACAAAACCGAAAATCGCCATTTTTTGCATTTTGACGCGCAAAATCCATTGACGATGCATATTTTTGTGATATAATATAAGCAGTATTTTTATACCGAAGAATAACTTTGCTTTGTAAGGAGCGTTTTAAGTATGTGTGTTAAAGATGTAATGGTACAGAATCAGGTTGGCTTGCATGCGCGTCCTGCGACCTTCTTTATTCAGAAAGCGAATGCGTATAAATCCTCTATTTGGGTGGAAAAGGAAGACCGCCGCGTAAACGCGAAGAGCCTTCTGGGTGTTTTGTCCCTCGGTATCGTGGGCGGCACTGCTATCCGTGTAATCGCTGACGGTGTTGATGAAGAAGAAGCGGTTGCCGGTCTGGTTGAGCTGGTAGAGTCCGGTTTTTCTGAGTAAGAAAGCATAAAAGGCGCAACCGTGCGGTTGCGCCTTTTTGTTTTTATACACTTACGATATGTAAGCACCGAGATAGCCTTCTCCTTGAGGAGAAGGTGCCGAGCGTGGCGAGGCGGATGAGGTGGAAAGACAAAAACCCCTCATCCGTCTTTTGCTTTGCAAAAGCCACCTTCCCCCCGAGGGGAAGGCGAAAAGGAACATTATGTGAACACGGCGGTGAAACAATGGTGGAAATTTTTGATTCCCACGCGCACTATGACAGCGGTGCGTTTGATGAAGACAGACACAGTGTGCTTGCCGCATTACCCCAAAAAGGTGTGTGCGGTGTGATAAACTGCGCAGACACGTTGGAAAGTGCGGCGCGGAATGTAAAACTCTGCGAACAGTATTCCTATTTCTATATGGCGGCAGGGGTGCATCCCGAAAATGCCGCCGCGGTGGATACCGCGGCGTTGGAAGCAGACCTTGCCCCGTATCTTGCCGCGCCCAAAACGGTGGCGGTGGGGGAAATCGGCCTTGACTATTATTGGGAAGACGCCTGTCCGCGCGACAAACAGGTAGAGGTGTTTGAAAAACAACTGCAAATAGCGCAAAAATTTGACCTGCCGGTTATCGTACACGACCGCGAAGCGCACGCAGATACGGTGCGGCTGTTAAGACAGTACCGCCCCCGCGGCGTGGTACACTGTTTTTCGGGCAGTGTGGAAACGATGAGGGAAATCGTGTCCATAGGTATGTATATCGGTCTTGGCGGCGTGGTTACCTTTAAAAACGCCAAAACGCCTGTAGAGGTGGCGGCGGCTGTGCCGCTTGACCGGTTGCTTTTGGAAACCGACGCGCCGTATCTGGCACCTGTGCCGTTTCGCGGGAAACGCTGTGACTCCTCAATGATACCCTTAGCGGCGGAAAAAATCGCCGCAGTGCGGGGTATGACCGCCGAGGAAATCCTCTCGGTCACCGCAAAAAACGTCCGCACCTTGTTCAAAATTGAAAAACAACGGTAAAATACCGTATTTTTTGTGTAAAAAGCATTGACAACAGCACGGTAACGCTGTATACTGCTATCACATTAGTGTACTAAAGTAACATAACAGAAGGAGGGCACACTATGGGCGTGTTTGATAAACCCGAGACGCACGTTTTGGTAGACGCGATATTGAAACTGAAGGATGCTGAGCAGTGCCGTCTGTTTTTGGAAGACCTGTTAACCGCCAAGGAGATTACCGACGCGGCGCAACGGTTGGCGGTTGCCAAGCTGTTACTCGAAAAAGCAAATTACAATACGGTCGCCGAAAAAACGGGGGCCTCCACCGCGACCATCAGCCGTGTCAACCGCTGTGTGGTATACGGCGCGGGCGGTTATAAATCGGTTTTGGAGTGAAGGGTATGCAGAAATATCTGAAAAAAGAAGAAAAAATCATTTTTTCGCTGCGCGAGCTGTATGAGCAGTACGGCTACCGCCGCTATAAAATGAATAAGTTTGAAGAATATGACTTTTACGCGGAAAATAAGCAGTTTTTGGTCAGCGGCAACGTTATCACCTTCACCGACCGCGGTGGCCGTTTGATGGCGTTAAAGCCCGACGTTACCTTGTCTATTGCGCGTCACCACGAGGACGGCGCATCTGTTTCCCGCGTGTACTATAACGAAAACGTGTACCGCGCGGACGCGGACGGCGAGTTTCGTGAAATTGCGCAGACGGGTCTGGAATGTATCGGTGCCGTTGACGCGTACACCGTCGGTGAAACGGTGTTATTGGCGGTCAAAAGTATGGCGGCTATCGGCAGACCGTTTGTGGTGAACATTGCGGATATGGGCCTTTTGGAAAGTGCCGTAAAAACGCTCTCCCTTTCCGAAAAAGCGGAAAAAGCGTTGTACCGCGCCATTGAAAGCAAGAGTGAGGCGGGTGTGCGCGCGGTGTGCGCGGAGGAAAGCGCCAACGCCGACACCCTTTGCACGTTAATGGCGTTGCACGGCACGTTGGATGCGGTGCTGCCTACCCTTAAAAATCTGGGCTGTGACACCGCCGAGCTGGAAAGCATTAACGCGTTTCTCTCCGCTTGCGCGCTTGCGGACAAGGTGCGGTTTGATTTTTCCCTGCTTGCGGATAAAGAGTACTATAACGGTGCGGTGTTCTGCGGCTACGTGGAAGGTGTACCCGCACCCGTCTTGAGCGGCGGCAGATACGACGGTCTTATGGCAAAGCTCGGCAAAAAGAGCAGTGCGGTGGGCTTTGCGGTGTACCTTGACCGCTTGGAGCGTCTGGATACCGAGAAAAAAGAATTTGACACCGATATTCTGTTAACCTATGGGGACAGCGACCCCGCTGCCGCTTGCGCGGTGGCGGAAAAGCTGCGTGACGCAGGCAACCGTGTGTGTGTTGTAAAAGAAGCGGACAGCACGGTACGTGCCCGTATTGTGATGGATGCAAAGGAGGCGAGCCTCAATGCTTAATATTGCTTTGCCGAAGGGTCGCCTGGGCGAAAAGGTGTACGCGATGTTTGAAGCGGCGGGGTACGGTTGCCCGTCCATAAAAGAACAAAATCGCCGTCTGGTGTTTGAAAACCCTGAGGTGGGTGTTCGCTATTTCTGGGTAAAGCCCTCGGACGTTGCCATTTACGTAGAACGCGGTGCGGCGGACGTGGGCGTGGCGGGTAAAGACATTTTGCTGGAATACGCCCCCGCGGTGTATGAGCTCGCCGACCTAAATTTGGGTAAATGCCGCATGGCGGTGGCGGGTCCCGCGGATTTTTGCGATGATACGGCGGTGACCTTGCGGGTGGCAACCAAATTCCCGCAGATAGCCAAAGCCCACTTTAACGCGAAAAACCGCCAGATTGACATTATTAAACTCAACGGCTCTATCGAGCTTGCGCCGCTTTTGGGTTTGTCCGACGTTATCGTGGATATTGTGGAAACGGGCACGACATTGAAGGAAAACGGCCTTACCGTTTTGGATACCATTGTCCCTATCAGCGCACGGCTGATAGCGGGTAAGGCAAGCTACAGCTTTTTGGGGGACGAAATCCGTACCCTTACCGAGAAGATGAAGGAACAGGTGAAATAAGGTATGATAAAGACCTATATGTATAACGAGGTATCTGCAGAAGAACTGTTCGGCAGAAAAGCGGATACCGTAGACGTGCAAGGGATTGTCGCGGGCATCTTAAAAGACGTGCGCGAAAACGGCGACGCGGCAGTGCTGGGCTACGGCAAAAAATTTGACGGCGCGGATATTGACACTTTGGAAGTGACCGCCGCCGAATGGGATGCGGCGGTAGCGGAAATTCCTGCGGAATTTATGGAAATTTTGAGAGAAGCCGCCGAAAACATCACCGCGTTTCATATCAACCAAAAGCGGGACGGCTTTGAGATGAAAAAGGCAAACGGCGTTGTGCTGGGGCAGAAGGTAACCCCCTTAAAACGGGTCGGCTTGTACGTTCCCGGCGGCACGGCGAGCTATCCGTCTTCCGTTTTGATGAACTGTATCCCCGCGAAAATCGCAGGTGTGGAAGAAATCGTGATGGTAACCCCCGCCAAAGGCGGCGTGATTCCGTCCGCTATTTTGGCGGCGGCAAAGGTCGCGGGTGTCGGCCGTATTTTTAAAACGGGCGGTGCACAGGCGGTGGCGGCTTTGGCGTACGGCACAGAGTCTGTTCCGCAGGTAGATAAAATCGTCGGCCCGGGCAACGCGTTTGTGGCGGAAGCCAAGCGGCAGGTATACGGTCTTGTGGATATCGATATGATTGCAGGCCCGAGCGAGATTTTGGTGGTGGCGGACGGTACCGCCAACCCCCGTTTTGTGGCGGGAGACCTGCTGTCCCAGGCGGGACACGATAAATTGGCAAGTGCCGTTTTAATTACCGACAGTAAAGACTTAGCTGCAGCGGTAGCTAAAGAAATCGAAAAACAACTGTCCGTTTTGCCGCGTGAGGAGATTGCCCGCGCGTCTATTGACGATTACGGCAAAATTATCGTATGCGAAGATTTGAAGGAAGCGGTGAAGGTGGCGAATACAATCGCGCCCGAGCATTTGGAGCTGTGCGTGGAAGACCCGTTTGCGTGGCTACCCGAAATCAAAAACGCAGGCAGTATCTTCCTCGGCAAATACTGTCCCGAAGCGCTGGGTGACTATTTCGCAGGCCCTAACCACACCCTGCCCACTATGGGTACGGCACGTTTCTCGTCCCCGCTGGGTGTGGATGATTTTGTAAAACGCTCTGCGTATTCCTATTTTACCCGCGAAGCATTGCTAAAGGTCGCGGATAAGGTGGCATACTTTGCGGAAAAAGAAGGGCTTTCGGCGCACGCGCGGTCTGCCACCATCCGTAAGGAGGAAGAGGTTTGAGTAAATTTCTGAATGCCCGCTTTGCAGGTGTTGCGGAATACGTTCCGGGTGAACAGCCGCAGGATAAAGTGTACATAAAACTCAATACCAACGAATCGCCCTTCCCCCCGTCCAAAGCAGTGATAGATGCTATCGATACGGCGGCAGTCAATGGCTTGCGCCTGTATCCCGACCCCGATTGCAAGGCGCTGACCAAGGCGTTGGCAGACCGTTATGACGTAGACACCGATATGGTGTTTATCACCAACGGCTCGGATGACATTCTGAATTTCTGTTTTATGGGCTTTTGCGATAACGGCGCGGTATTCCCCGACATCACCTACGGCTTTTACGAGGTGTATGCCAACCTGTACGGCGTGCCGTATGAGACCAAAGCGTTGGACGACAGCTTTTGTATTACCCCCGCTGATTATTATAATGCGGGCAAAACAGTGGTTATCGCTAATCCTAACGCACAAACGGGTGTTGCCTTGCCGCTTGAGAGCATTGAGGAAATGGTAAAACAAAACCCCGATAATTTGGTTGTGGTGGACGAGGCGTACGTGGATTTCGGCGCACAGTCGGCGGTGTCACTCACCAAAAAGTACGACAACTTGTTGGTGGTAATGACCTTCTCCAAATCCCGCAGTATGGCGGGCGCGCGGCTAGGGTTTGCTATCGGCAGTAAAGCGCTGATTGCGGATTTTAACCGCCTGAAATATTCCACCAATCCGTATAATATTAACCGCTTAACCCAGCTTGCGGGTGTGGCGGCACTCAAAGAGGATGCCTATTATATGGATAACTGCAAGGAGATTGTAAGGGTGCGCGAATGGACGCGCAAGGAATTGGAAAAGCGCGGTTTTGCGGTAACCGATTCCAAATCCAATTTCCTGCTTGCGGCGCATCCCGCGGTTGAGGGCAAGGCGCTGTATCAGTATTTAAAAGATAACGGCGTGTTGGTGCGGTATCTCGGTATGCCCCGCATCAAAAAGTATAACCGTATTACCATCGGCACCGAGCAACAAATGCAGAAAATGCTTGCCGTTATTGACGCGGCGTTGGAAGGAGCAGAAAAATGAGAACTAGTAATTTGAGCCGTAAAACGGCGGAAACGGACATTACACTTTCTCTGAATCTTGACGGTACGGGCGTGTGCAACGTGGACACGGGTATTGGCTTCTTAGACCATATGCTGACCTTGTTTGCCAAACACGGCAGATTTGACCTTAGCGTTACCTGCAAGGGGGATGTGTACGTGGACGGGCATCATACCGCCGAGGATATTGCGATTACATTGGGTAATGCCTTTTGTGAAGCACTCGGCGATAAAGCGGGGATTACCCGTTACGCAGACATTATGTTGCCGATGGACGAAGCGCTTATCGTTGCCGCGGTGGATATTTCGGGCAGAGGGTATTTGGCGTACGGTTTGGATATCCCTGCCGCAAGGGTCGGTGATTTCGACACAGAACTGACCCGCGAATTTTTCCTCGCGTTTGCGCACAACGCAGGGATTACCCTGCACCTGCGCCAGCCTGCGGGCATTAACTCTCATCACATTATCGAAGGGGCGTTTAAAGCTGTCGCGCGTGTACTGCGCAAAGCGGTGGCGGTTGACCCCGATTTACAGGGTGAAATCCCCTCTTCCAAAGGAGTTCTGTAATGGTTGCCATTATTGATTACGGGGTAGGAAACCTCTTTTCGCTCACCTCCTCCTTTGCCGCTATCGGCGAAGAAGCGGTGGTGACGTGTGACCCCGCCGTTATCAAAGCCGCCGACCGCGTACTGCTGCCCGGTGTGGGAGCTTTTGCGGATGCGGCGGAAAAGTTGGCTGCTTGCGGTATGGATAAAGCTGTCAGAGAAGCGTTGGCCGACGGCAAATACGTGATGGGCATTTGCCTTGGTATGCAGCTGCTGTTTGAAAAGAGTCTCGAATACGGCGAGCACAAGGGTTTAGGACTGTTAAAAGGCGAGGTAGTGCCGCTTACAGGGTATGTACCCGCGGATTTGAAGGTCCCGCACATCGGGTGGAACGCTCTGCGCTTCAACGGCGAAAAAGACCCGCTGTTTAAATATGTAAACGAAGGGGATCACGTGTATTTCGTGCATTCCTATTATGCGCGCGGCTGTGAGGATTCGCTGATTGCGGACACCGAATACGGTCGGTGGGTCACCGCGGCGGTGCGAAAGGGCAACCTTATCGGTTGTCAGTTCCATCCCGAAAAGAGCGGTAGAGTGGGGCTTAACATTTTAAAGGCATTTTGTGAATTGGAGGACGCGCGATGAACATTTTCCCCGCTGTCGATTTATTGGGCGGCAAGGCGGTACGGTTGTATAAGGGTGATTATAACCAAGTAACCGTTTATAGTGAAAATCCGCTTAGCATCGCAAAGGAATTTGAGGAGCAGGGTGCGCGTTTTATTCACCTTGTAGACCTGGAAGGCGCGAAAACAGGCGGTACGCCGCATATGGACGTTATTCGCTCGATAGCCGCCAGCACCACCCTGTTTACCGAGGTGGGCGGCGGTATCCGCGATATGGAAACGGTGGATGCATACCTCTCTAACGGTGTTAACCGTGTGATTTTAGGTACCGCGGCGGTGACCGACGAGGCATTTTTGAAGGCTGCTGTTTCAAAATACGGTGACCGCATTGCCGTGGGCATCGATTTGAAGGACGGCTTTGTGGCGATTAAGGGTTGGACCGAAAATTCGCAGTATACCGGTGAAGCGTTCTTTGAAAAAATGCAGAATATGGGTGTAAAAACGGTGATTTGTACCGATATTTCCAAGGATGGGGCAATGAAAGGCACCAACCGTGAATTATACAAGGACTTATCCGCGCGTTTTTCGGTGGATATTGTGGCGTCCGGCGGTGTGTCCTCTATTGACGACGTGAAAGCATTGCGAGAGATGCAGTTGTACGGTGCGATTATCGGCAAAGCGTATTATATCGGCGCTATCGACCTTGCACAAGCGATTGAGGTGGCGAAATGATAACAAAACGGATCATTCCTTGCCTGGACGTCAAAAACGGCAGGGTGGTAAAGGGTATGAATTTTGAAGGCTTGCGCGACGTGTCCTCTCCTGTTGAGCTGGCAAAGTTTTACAGCGATAACGGCGCGGATGAGCTGGTCTTTTACGATATCACCGCTTCTTACGAGGGCAGACAGTTATTTACCGACATTTTACGGCAGGTCGCAAGCCAAGTGTTCATCCCCTTGACGGTGGGCGGCGGCATCAACACGGTGGACGATTTTGACCGCGTTCTCAAATGCGGTGCGGATAAGGTGTCAGTAAACTCGGGCGCTATTCGCGACCCTTCGCTTATCGAAAAGGCGGCAAAGCGGTACGGTAATCAATGTGTGGTGCTGTCTGCGGATATTAAACGCGTGGACGGTGTGTTCCGCGTATTTGCTAAAGGCGGCAGAGAAAACACGGGGATGGAAGCGATTAGCTGGATTCGCCGCTGTGTGGATATGGGCGCAGGCGAGGTGGTGGTCAATTCCATTGACACCGACGGAGTCAAAAACGGCTTTGATACCGAAATGCTTGCGGCGGTACTCGCCGCGGTGGACGTTCCTGTAATCGCCTCGGGCGGCGCGGGCAACGCACAGCATTTTGTGGATTTGTTCAAAACGGTGCCGACAATAGACGCTGGTCTTGCCGCTTCCGTTTTCCATTTCCGCGAGGTGGAAATCCCCGCTTTGAAAACCCTTTTAAAGAACAACGGCATCATTGTGAGATGAAAGGAAAATTTGGTATGCTGAACATTAGTGAACTGAAATTTGATGACAAGGGCTTAATTCCTGCGGTTGTAGTGGACGCGGTGAGCAAAAAGGTGCTTACTGTCGCGTATATGAATAAAGAAAGTCTTGAAATCTCTATAAAAGAAGGCAGAACCTGCTTCTGGTCGAGAAGTCGCAAAGAATTGTGGCGCAAAGGGGAAACCTCGGGTAACGTGCAGAAAATCGTGTCTATTACTGCGGATTGCGATAAAGATGCGTTAACCGTTGTAGTGGAAAAGAGCGGTCCTGCGTGTCATACAGGGGAGGACTCCTGCTTCTTTAACCCCGTTTTCCAAAGTGAGGAGCTGTCCGAGTTTTCTTTGGAAGGCTTGTATGGATTGCTCAAGGGCAGACAGCAGGAAATGCCCGAAGGGTCGTATACCACCTATCTGTTCCAAAAGGGCAGAGATAAAATCCTCAAAAAAGTGGGCGAGGAATGTACCGAAGTGATTATCGCGGGCAAAGCGGACGATAAAAAGGAAACGGTGTACGAAATTGCCGATTTGGCGTACCACGTGATGGTGCTGATGGTGGAAATGGGGATTTCGGTGGAGGACATTCACCGAGAACTTGCGTCCCGTCATATCATCGACCATAAAGTGAAACAGGAGAAAATGGTATAATGGCGTGGCTTGAAAATTACCATACCCACACCTCCTTCAGTGACGGTGCAAACACCGTTGACGAGATGGTGCAAGAGGCTATTCGTTTAGGTATGCCGATACTCGGTTTTTCCGACCATAGCACAAACGAATGGTGTATGGACTTTTGTATGCACGATGAAGCCGCATACCGCGCGGCGGTGCAAGCGGCAAAGCAGAAATATGCCGAGAAAATTGCGGTGCTGTGCGGCATTGAACAGGAATGGGTGTCGGGCAAGCCGCAAGGGTATGATTACGTTATCGGCTCGGTGCATTTACTGAAAACACCCGACGGATATAGGGACGTGGACTATACGGCCGCCATACAGCGAGAAACGGCAGACACCTACTTTGGCGGCGATTTTTATCGGTATACAAAAGCGTATTTTGAAACGGTGGCGACCTTAAACGAAACGGTGGACCCCACCGTTATCGGTCATTTTGATTTGGTGGCGAAGTTTAACGAGCGGGAGCACCTTTTTGACGAAAACGACCCGCGCTACCTTCTCCCCGCTTTTGAGGCGATACACACCCTTTGTGAGAAAAAGGACACCGTGTTTGAAATCAACACGGGCGCACTGCCTCGTGGGGCAAGACGTATGCCGTACCCCGCTCCCGTTTTCTTGCAAGAAATAAAAAAAGCGGGCGGTAAAATTTTGTTTTCCAGCGACAGCCATACGGCAAAAACGTTGTTGTTTGGCGGTGACGCGATGAAACAAGCCGCAAAAGCGGCGGGATTTAAAAGCCGCGTGATTATCAAACCCGACGGCAGCTTGGATGAGGCGGAAATATAAAAAGACGATGCGCGGCATCGTCTTTTTTATGTGCGCGAATAAAATTATCGAAAAGGGTATTTTTTTCTTGCAAATTTCGTCCGAAGGGTGTACTATCTATGAGGTTTATATAAACAGGTACGGGGAGATGTGGGAAATGCAATTACATCCTTTGTTCCGTTCGGGCGTGGTGTTGCCCGCTAATACGCCGTTTACCGTATTCGGTGAAGGGGTCGGCACGGTAACCGTGTCCTTTTTAGGTGAAACCTACACGGCAGAGAATACCGCAAGCGGTTGGTCTGCCGCATTACCGCCATGCGCGTACGGCGGGCCGTATACGATGGACATTGCCTTTGCTGACCGCACCGAAACGTTGACTGACATATATGTGGGTGACGTGATTTTGCTCGCGGGACAGTCGAATATGCAGTTGAAACTGAAAGATACCGACCTGCCTTTGGATGCGTACACAGATGAACCGCTTGTGCGTATCTATCACACGAACCGTGTCGAAGCAGGGGACACCTATACCGCCCAAAACGGTTGGGTGCCATGCGAAAAGGAAAGCGCGGGTGTGCTTTCTGCGCTCGGGTATCTTACGGGCAGAGCGATGCACAAAAAAAGCGGACACGCTGTCGGTATCATTACCTGCTATCAAGGTGCATCCGTTATTGAAAGCTGGGTGCCTGCAGGCACGTTTGAAAGCCGCGGCATAAGCCTTACGGATGAAGAAAAATTCTGCGACCACTTTACGCCCGACTTTCAAAAATGGAACCAAGACGGTAAACTGTTTGAATTTGCATTGGGACAGGTATTGCCGTTTGCGGTAAGCGCTGTCGCGTGGTATCAGGGTGAAAGTGATTGCTCGCTTGCGGAGTCCCGCGTATATGCGCAAGAACTGTGTGCGCTTATCGACGTGTGGCGCGACGCGTTTGGCAATCCCAATCTGCCGTTTGCGGTGGTACAAATTGCCGACAACGCTGAACGCGCAGGCGAAGCGTGGGAAAACATCCAAAAAGCGCAATGGGATGTGCAAAAGCAGCGTCCCCTTGTCAAAACGGTTATCTGCCGCGACGTATGTGAGGATACCGACATTCATCCGAAGAAAAAACAGGTGTTGGCGCAACGTCTTGCAGATACACTTTTTAATTTTACAGAAAGAAGATGACCTTTTGTGAATACGTTGTTGTCTGTTTCGATTGCCCTGCTTGCGGGTCTTTTGATGACCCGCTTGTTCAGAAAACTCCATTTACCTGCCGTTACTGCGTACCTTATTGCAGGTGTGCTTGTCGGCCCTTACTGCCTCGGCGCGCTGGGTCTTAACGGTTTAGGCTTTGCCGACCACGATGCAGTTGCCGGTTTGTCCCTTGTTTCAGAGGTGGCGCTCGGCTTTATCGCGTTTTCCATCGGTAACGAATTTCGTAAAGATGAGCTGAAAAAAACCGGCAAACAAGCCCTTGTTATCGGTATTTTTCAAGCATTTGTCGCCACCCTGCTTGTGGACGGTGCCTTGTTGCTTTTGCATCTTATGATGCCCGATAAGCTGTCGGTGCCGCAGTTAATTACCCTTGGCGCTATTGCTACCGCTACCGCGCCTGCGGCGACCCTGATGGTGGTGCGTGAGTACAAGGCAAAGGGCCCGTTGACCAAGCTGCTGCTGCCTATCGTCGCACTTGACGACGCGGTGGGTCTGGTCGTTTTCGCTGTTTCCTTCGGTATTGCGAAAACCATGGTAAGCGGACAGATGGATTTGGTGTCTATCATTTTAAATCCGCTTGTGGAAATCGTGTGCTCTTTGGTGCTGGGTGCTGTGATGGGCGTTTTGCTGACCTGGCTGGAAAAAATGTTCCATTCCAACACCAACCGTCTGAATATGACCATTGCGTTTGTGTTTTTGACCGCTTCGCTGTCTATGATGAAGTTTGAAATCGGCGCGATACATATTCAGTTCTCTTCCTTGCTGGTATGTATGATGCTCGGCACGGTGTTCTGCAATATTTGTCCGCTGTCCCATGACCTAATGGGTGCATCCGATAAATGGACCTCGCCGCTGTTTGCGTTGTTCTTTGTTATCAGCGGTGCGGAGCTTGAACTGTCGGTATTTACCGATGTGGCGATTGTCATTATCGGCTGTGTATATATCCTGTTCCGTTCGGTGGGCAAATATATCGGCACCTTCGGCAGTGCAAAGATAACAAAATGCTCCCCTGCTATTTGCAAATACCTCGGTATCACCCTTTTGCCGCAGGCGGGTGTGGCGCTGGGTATGTGTGCAACCGCGATGCAGTTGGGTGATGCAGGTCGTCTGATTCGCAACATCACCTTGTTTGCGGTGTTGATTTACGAGTTGTTTGGCCCTGTGATGACCCGTTGGGCATTGACCAAAGCAGGCGAAATTACGCCCAAACCCGCCCACGTGGTGAATCGCCGTGCGGAAAAATTAAAAGCAGCGGAAGCTATGAAGGAACAATAATACGGCTGTTACCGTCACCGCCCCGACCTTGTGTCGGGGCGGTGTTGTTTTTTCTTGCATTTTAAGGATTTTTATGGTAAAATGTACGGTGGTGTAGTGGTGACACACATTGTATGTTTGACTGAAAATACTATATACTATAGATAAACACCCGAAGGAGGATGCGTATGATTTGGCATACGGGACAAAGAGAGGATGTTTTAGCGGAACTGAAGACCGAAAGGGAAACGGGCCTTACCTCTGCCCAGGCGGAAAAGCGACAGGCGGAGTACGGGAAAAACGCGTTGCGTGAAAAGCCGCGCCGTACCTTTTTACAGCGGTTTTTGGCACAGATGCAGGACACTATGGTGATTATTCTGCTTATCGCCACCTTAATTTCTCTCGCGGTGTGTATTTATAACGCCGTGCGCGGTATGGAGGCGGAATGGGCAGAGCCGATTGTGATTGTTGCCATTGTCATACTTAACGCGGTGATGGGCGTTGTGCAGGAAAGCCGCGCGGATGCCGCGTTGGAGGCGCTTAAAAATATGTCGGCACCCAACGCGAAGGTATGGCGTGACGGCGTGCTGACCACCGTATCTGCCACCGAGCTTGTGCCGGGTGATATTATCACCTTTGAGGCGGGGGATATGATTCCCGCGGACTGCCGTTTGCTGGAATGTGCGCGTTTATACTGTGACGAGTCCGCCTTGACCGGCGAGTCCTTGCCCGCGGAAAAGGATGCGGACATCACCCTTGCCAGCACCACATCGCTCGGTGACCGTACCAATATGGTGTACAGCGGTTGTGCCGTTTCGGGCGGTAACGGCACGGCGGTGGTGGCTGCGACAGGTATGACCACCGAAATGGGCCGTATTGCGGCTATGATAGGCAACGAAGAGGATACCGCCACCCCCTTACAGCGCAAATTGGCACAGCTGGGTAAACAGCTCGGCTTTTTGGCGCTTGCCATTTGTATTGTTATCTTTATTATCGGTATTTTCGGCGGCTTGAACGTGCTGGATATTTTTATGACCGCGGTATCCTTGGCAGTGGCGGCTATCCCCGAAGGCTTGCTTGCCATCGTGACGGTGGTGCTCGCCATGGGCGTACAGCGGATGGTAAAACAAAAAGCGCTTATCCGCCGTTTGCCTGCGGTGGAAACCTTGGGCAGTGCGTCGGTAGTGTGCTCGGATAAGACAGGTACGTTGACCCAAAACCGTATGACCCTTGTGCGTGCATTTGTGGGCGGTCGTATAGAAGACTTGCGCCAGGAAAACCCGTCGGATGCGGCGCTGACCTTGGTGCGCCTTGCGACCCTGTGTACCGACGGTACCGTTCATGTAACCGAAAACGGGGTGGAGCAGCATATCGGTGACCCCACCGAAACCGCGATTATCGCGTATGCATTGCATAACGGTATTGTAAAAGAGGATTTGTTTGCGCAATGTCCCCGCGTAGATGAACTGCCGTTTGACTCGGAGCGCAAGCTGATGACCTCGGTGCATTTCATCGACGGCGAGACCATTGCCGTTGTCAAGGGCGCGCCCGAGATCCTGCTGTCCCGCTGTAAGAGCGGCGACGTAGAAGCCGCTCTCGCCGCTAACGAGACGATGGGCAAGAGCGCGCTGCGTGTTCTGGCGGTAGCGTGCCGTAAACTGCGCAAAAAAGACGCACACGAAGAAGACGTGATGGAAAACGAGCTGACCCTTTTAGGTCTGCTTGGTATGATAGACCCGCCCAGACAGGAAGCGGTTGCTGCAATCCGTGAATGCCGTGCCGCGGGTATCCGCCCGATTATGATTACCGGTGACCACGTGGTGACCGCATCCGCTATTGCGACCCAAATGGGCATTCTTACCGACGATACCAAAGCCATTACAGGCGCTGAGCTTGCCGAAATGTCGGATAAGGACCTCAAAAAGCATATCACGGAGTATAGCGTGTATGCACGTGTCACCCCCGCGGATAAAATCCGTATTGTCAAGGCGTGGAAAAAGCGCGGCGAAGTGGTGGCAATGACCGGCGACGGTGTGAATGACGCGCCTGCGCTGAAAGCCGCCGATATCGGTTGCGCGATGGGCATTACAGGCACCGACGTTGCCAAAGGCGCATCGGATATTGTGCTGTTAGACGACAATTTTGCCACCATTGTTGCCGCTGTGAAGGAAGGCAGAGGTATTTACGATAACATCCGTAAAGCGGTGCATTTTCTGCTGTCCTGCAACCTCGGTGAGGTGCTTGCGGTGCTGTTTGCTATGATTTTCTGGCGCGAAACGCCGTTCGCACCGATGCAGCTGTTGTGGATTAACCTGGTGACCGACAGCTTGCCCGCATTGGCACTCGGTATGGAGCCCGCCGAAGCGGATATTATGACCCGCCGCCCCCGTTCCCGCAAAGAGAGCCTGTTCGCGGGTACGGTAGGTAAACAGGCCATTTGGCAAGGCGCAATGATTGCGGGCTTGTCCTTGCTTGCGTATTATTTCGGGTCCCGTGTGCTGGAGGGCGCCGGCGGTGTGTTGGGTGAAACCATGGCGTTTGCCACCCTCGCATTTGCACAGATGATACACGCCTTTAACGTGCGTTCGACCCACTCGCTGTTTGAGGTGGGCTTCTTCTCCAACCGTCATATGGGCGGTGCGTTTTTAGCATCGCTTGCATCAATGCTGCTTGTTCTGATCGTGCCGTTTATGCGCGCCGTTTTCGGCGTCACCGCGATGACCGGTGCGGCGTGGCTTATCTGTATTGCGCTGTCGCTTGTACCGTTTATTGTGATTGAGGCGTATAAATACTTCAGCGAGCGTCGTTTGCACGCAAAAGAAACGGTTGCCGCCGCCGAAGAAGCGGTGACGGTGGAAGACCCGTTGGAAATTCCCGCGTTTGTGGACGCCGACCAGGTTGCGCAAGCGGAAGAGGTACAGCAGGAGTTTTATGTTTCCGAAATGGACGTACCAACCGAAACGGTAGCTGAACAACCCCAAACCGAGACAGAAGAAACCTCCGACACAGAGGAAGAGTAATATGTTTGCAAAAATCAGTAGCTTGGGTCTTGTGGGCATTGACGGCTTTGCGGTCACTGCCGAAGCGGACATTTCGGGCGGCTTGCCTGCGTTTGAGCTGGTAGGTCTGCCGGATGCCGCGGTACGAGAATCCCGCGACCGCGTACGTGCGGTGATAAAAAACAGCGGTTTTACCTATCCCGTCAGCCGCGTAACAGTCAATCTTGCGCCTGCGGATATTAAAAAAGAAGGCCCCGTATATGACCTGCCGTTGTTGTTGGCACTGTTAAAAGCGTCCGAACAGCTGGATGCTGATTTGGACGGTAAGGCGTTTGTGGGCGAACTGTCCTTGGACGGGCAGATTCGCCCTGTGCGCGGTGTGTTGCCTATGGCGATTGCCGCAAAAGAGGCCGGATTTACCGAGTTTTACGTGCCGCCCGCAAACGCGGAGGAGGCCGCGGTGGTGGAGGGCTTGACCGTGTTTGCACCGCCTACCGTTGCCGCACTTTTACAGCATTTGCTGGGCGCGGTGCCGTTGCCGCAGGTGGTGCCCACCGCAAACAGCGGTGATAACCCGTTGCCGATGCCGGATTTTGCAGAGGTGATGGGGCAGGGTGCGGCGCGACGCGGTTTAGAGGTCGCCGCCGCAGGCGGTCATAACGTGTTGCTTATCGGCCCGCCCGGCTCGGGTAAAAGCATGCTTGCCAAACGCTTGCCTACCATTTTACCCGATTTGACCGTCGCGGAATCGCTTGCGATTACCAAAATCCATTCGGTGGCGGGCACCCTTGCGGGTGGGAGCGGCCTTGTCAAAGAGCGGCCCTTCCGTTCGCCGCACCATAACATTTCGCCGCAAGGTCTTGCGGGCGGCGGTATCATACCGCGTCCGGGAGAAATCTCTTTGGCACACGGCGGCGTGCTGTTTTTAGACGAATTACCCGAGTTTTCCCGCCAGACGATGGAGTGCCTGCGTCAGCCGCTGGAAGACGGCGTGGTGACCATTTCGCGTGTGAGTGCGTCACTCACCTATCCGAGTGAGTTTATGCTGGTGGCGGCGATGGACCCTTGCCCTTGCGGGTATTTCGGACATCCGACCCGTCCGTGCACCTGTTCTGCACAGGCGGCAGGACGGTATATCAATAAAATTTCGGGTCCGCTCCTCGATAGAATTGATTTACATATCGAGGTGCCGCCCGTGGAATTTGACCATCTGGCGGCTACCGAAAAAGCGGAAAGTTCCGCTGCTATCAAAAAGCGCGTCAACGCCGCCCGCGAACTGCAAAAAGCGCGGTTCGGGGACAGCGGTATCGTTGCGAATGCGATGATACCCACAGCGCAGTTAAAAGAGCTGTGTCCGACCACCGACGCGGCGCGCAATATGCTCAAAGGCGCATTTGAGCGGTTGGGATTGTCCGCGCGTGCGTATGACCGCCTGCTGAAGGTGGCACGCACGGTGGCGGACCTTGCGGGCTGTGAAGTGATTGACACTGCACATATCGCGGAAGCGATACAGTACCGGTCATTGGACCGCAAATATTGGCAGACTCGCTGAAGTCTGCCATTTTTTGCCTGTAACGGCGTTATTCGAGCTCACCATACACAAAGTATGGCTTGTCGCTCGAAAGCCTTGTTACAGACAAAAACCAAAACTGCCTGTAACGATACAAAACGGGCGACCAATGGTCGCCCCTACGACAACAAAAAAGGAGGTGTCCGTATGCGAGATACAAGAATTTCCCGCTTAAGGGAAAAGGCGATGCGTCTGCCGTTAGAGCCGGGCGTGTATATCATGAAAAACGCCGAGGGAGACATTATCTATATCGGCAAAGCGAAAGCGCTCAAAAACCGTGTCAGTCAGTATTTCGGCGCGGACACCAACCATTCCGCCAAGGTGCGCCGTATGGTGTCACAGGTGGAAACCTTTGACTATATCGTGGTGGGCAGTGAGTTTGAAGCGCTTGTTTTGGAATGCTCGCTTATAAAACAGCACAAACCGAAGTATAATATTTTATTAAAGGACGATAAAGGCTATCGCTATCTGAAAATTACTCCGCCGCCCTTTTCACGGCTTGTTGAAGCCAAGCAGAAGGCAGATGACGGGGCTACCTATATCGGTCCGTATATGAGCTCTTACGATTTGCGCCAAGCGCTCAAAGAGGTGGGCGCTATCTTTAGGCTTGCCACCTGTAATCACCCCTTAAAAGAGGGGGTTGCCACCGTGCGCCCGTGTCTGAATTCTCATATTGGGCTTTGCTGTGCCCCGTGTACAGGCAAGGTGCGCGCCGCCGATTATGCCGAGCGGGTGGCGGAAGCGGTGGAGTTTTTGACCCGCGGCAGTAGCTCGCTGATGGCGGATATGAAGCGCCGTATGGAAGAGGCGGCGGAAAATTTAGAGTTTGAAAAAGCCGCGCGTCTGCGTGACAGAATTGCCGCCATTAAACGCTTGGCGGACAAACAAAAAGTGGTGATGTCCTCTATCCCCGAGCAGGACGTCATCGCCTTGGCAACCGGGAGCGGAAAAAGCTGCTTTGAGGTGTTCCGCTTTGTGGACGGTGCGTTGCGGGAGGAGGAATCCTTTGTCTTGGAAGAGCAGGAAAACCCCGCCGCCGCGAGAAGTGAATTTTTACGGCGGTATTATGCGATGCGTGACCGTGTGCCGCCGCAGGTAACGGTGGACGGCGAGGTGGAGGATGCCACGTTGCTGGAACAGTGGCTGACCGAAAAGCGCGGCAAACGGGTACACATCGTGCGCCCGCAGATAGGCGAACAAGCAAAGCTCACCCAAATGTGCCGCGGTAATGCCGCCGAACGCATCGCGCATAAGGTGGGTATGACCGGCAGAGAAAATGCGGCGCTGGAGGAACTCAAAGGGTTGCTCGGGCTGAAAACCGCGCCGTTGTATATCGAATGCTACGATATTTCCCATACCGCCGGGGACACCCCCGTAGCGGGTATGGTGGTGTTCAAAAACGGTAAGCCGTTCAAATCCGCCTACCGCCGCTTCACCATAAAGCAGGCGAGAGCGGGCGACGATTACGCGGCGATGCGTGAGGTGGTGGGCAGACGGTTAGAGGAGTATGTCAACCGCGAGAATGATGAGGGCTTTGGCAAAAAGCCCGACCTTATCCTGTTGGACGGCGGTGAAGCGCACGTGGCGGCGGTAAAACCGCTTGTGGATAGTTTTCACTTGGATATTCCCGTGTTTGGCATCGTTAAAGATGATAAGCACCGCACCCGCGCGGTTTCCGCCGACGGCGGGGAAATCGAAATTGCGGCAAAGCGGACGGTGTTTACGTTAATTTCCGCTATCGGCGAGGAGGTACACCGCTTTGCGATTGCCTACCACCGCAAAAAGCGCGGAAAGCAGGCGGTTTCCACCACCCTTTTGCAGATACCCGGCGTCGGTGAGGAGCGTGCGAGGGCCCTGTTGCGCCAATTCGGGTCGGTAAAAGCGGTATCCCTGGCGAGCGAGGAAGAATTGCTGATGGTGAAAGGTATGACCCGCCCTGCGGCAGAGGCGGTATATGCATTTTTCAGAGGAGATGCAGAATGAAAATTGTTTTGATGGTGCTAGGTGCCGTGGTGTTGCTGCTTGTTATTTGCTACCTTGTGGCACTCAAAATGTTTCAAATGATGTTTCGTCGTGCCAATGTGGCGGCGGATATGGAAAAAACGCTGTTAGACGGTTTGCAAAAGGGCAGATATGCCGATAAGGTGCAGATGGTGAGCGACGGTATGCGCCTGCTACGCGAAGGCCCGTTTGAAGAGGTGTATATACAGTCGTACGACGGCTTGGCGCTGTACGGACAACTGTTCCACGGCAAAAACCCCACCCGCACGGTGGTGATGTCCCACGGCTACCAAAGCTCCCCTACCCACGATTTCGGCGGCGCGATGGGGATGTATATGGAAAGCGGTGCAAACGTGCTGGTCATTCACCATCGCACCCACGGTAAATCGCAAGGGGAATACATCTGTTTCGGCGCAAAAGAGCGATATGACGTGCGGGATTGGTGCAAATATCTTGTTTCCCGTTTCGGTGAACAGCACAAAATCGTGTTGGCGGGCATTTCAATGGGCGCTACCACTGTTTTGCTTGCCGCGTGCCTGCCCGATATTCCAAAACAGGTGGTCGGGGTGGTGGCAGACTGCGGTTTTGTGTCCCCCGTTGAGGAATACCGCCACGTATTGCGCACCCGCTTTCACCTGCCTGCGTTTCCGCTGCTGCCGATAGCGGAACGCATCTGCTTGCGCCGCGCAGGGTTTGGCTTTACGGCATTTTCAACCGAGGACGCGTTAAAGCGGTGTAAAATACCGATTTTGTTCGCGCACGGGGACAGAGATAGCTTTGTGCCGGTATCCCACACCGAAAAAGCGTACGCCGCGTGCGCATCCCGCAAGGAATTGCTGATTGTACCCGACGCGGAGCACGGGCTGAGCTTTTTACAGGACGAACCGCGCTACCGCGAAACGGTAAGAAAATTTTTGGATGGTGTATAAAAAAAGAACGTGCGAAGCACGTTCTTTTTTTATACAATGTGCGGGCGACCATTGGTCGCCCGCACATTTCAATATTTTCTTTTATTCTTCGTCATCTTCAAAAGAATAGTCATTTAACTCGTCAAAATCCAAGAACTCTGATAAGGTCATATTGAAAGCGATTGCGATTTTATGAAGTGTTTTTACCCGTGGATTTTTTGTTAATCCGCGTACAATATTATCCAAAGTAGACTGTTTGACATCACTCATCGTTGCTAATTTGTTAATAGCAATGCCGCGTTGTTTACACAAGGCACGTATTCTGTGAACATATATATTGCCGTAGTCCATTGTATCACCCCGATAATAACGCTACCCATTTATGGGTTACTCATATGATAAACTGAAAAAGCGCGTATATTACCCGAATACGGGTTGACAAAAGAAAAATAACCCTTTAAAATTTAATTGCCCGTATTCGGGTAATTAAAAAGGGGGTTTGGTGATGGTATGTACTTTTTTCGGGCATAGAGATGCACCGTCATCGCTGGAAGATACATTAAAAGAAGCGATTATACGTTTGATACAACAAGAAAAAGTGGATGTGTTTTACGTGGGAAACCAAGGGAAATTTGATGCTATGGTAAGAAGGGTATTAAAGATGTTGCTGGGGGAGTTTCCGCATATTCGATACGCGGTGGTGTTGGCATATATGCCGACAGAGAAGGATAAGGGGCGGGATTTTTCTGACACCCTTTTTCCTGACAGCTTAGAGTCGGTGCCGCGCCGTGCCGCGATAGCGGCGAGAAATCGTTGGATGATAGAGAAAGCAGAGTATGTGATAGCGTACGCAAAAGTACCTTATGGTGGGGCGGCAGATGCGGTTGCGTTGGCGGAGAAGAAGGGAAAAACGATAATTCACATATAAAAAAAGAACGTGCGAAGCACGTTCTTTTTTATACACCGTAGGGGCGACCATTGGAGTATCGCTTCGCGCTACTCCGTCGAGATTTTTCTTGCACGCCGTTGTTATGGCGTGCATTTGCCTTCGGCAAACCGAAAAACTCGCAACCAACCCCGAAAATGACATCAAACGGGACGATGTGGGCATCGTCCCTTACGGCAACATTCAAATTGTGTTTGTAGGGGCGGATGCCCACATCCGCCCGCGAATAACACCAAAACGGCGCACACGAGACAAATGGCACCGTTCCTACACCACCATACAAATTACCGCCAGCAACGCACCAAGTGCGGCGGAACCAACCCCTAACAGTACGTAAGACAACACAAATCGCCAACGGGAACGGCGCAGGTGACTGCACCCGTCCGCTGCCGCCAACACGTCCTGTGCTTCCCGTCGCAAAATATCACGGTCGGTATCCATTCCCGGTTGCACAACCAGCAAGGCCCGCTCAAAATACGGATTTCCCGTGTCCAAAATTTCAATCATTTGTCGGTTGACGCCCTTTATCATTTTTCGCCGCTCCTTTGTGTAGTTTTATGCAAGAAATAGTATAGGTGTTGCGCAAGCAGTTATACAAGAATATACAGATTGTATAATAAAAATTGCGGAAAAATTGTTGAAAACTTTGTTGAAAGTGTGAAAAAGTCACTCATACAGCGGGTTTTTCGCCTTTTTTGGCACAGTTTTCCACAAAATTTGTCGAAAAAAATGTTACAAAGAGTGTAACCTCCTTTCCCCCTTGCGCGCATGGCAGATGCAAAAAAATGCAAATAGCAAAAAAGGCGGATAAAACGAGGAAATTATTGGTAAATCTCTTGAAAAAACATATATATTTGTATATAATAGCACTGTATATGCTATGAAAGGGAGATTCATGATGGCAGATAATAAAAAAATGGTGGAAGCCATTACCTCTATGGATGAGGATTTTGCAAAATGGTACACCGATATTGTAAAAAAAGCAGAACTCATTGAATACACCAGCGTAAAGGGCTGTATGGTTATCCGTCCGTACGGCTATGCCATTTGGGAGAATATTCAGCGCATTCTTGATGGGATGTTCAAGGCGACGGGTCATGAAAACGTATGTATGCCGATGTTCATTCCCGAAAGTCTGTTGCAAAAAGAGAAAGACCACGTGGAAGGCTTTGCACCCGAGGTGGCGTGGGTCACCCACGGTGGCAGCGAAGAGCTCGAAGAACGCCTTTGCGTGCGTCCCACCTCCGAGACCCTGTTTTGTGAACATTATGCCAACGTGGTACAGTCCTACCGCGACCTGCCCAAGCTGTATAACCAATGGGTAAGCGTGGTGCGCTGGGAAAAAACCACCCGTCCGTTCCTGCGTTCCCGCGAATTTTTGTGGCAGGAGGGTCACACCATTCACGCGACCGCCGAGGAAGCGGTGGAAGAAACCGAACGTATGCTGAACGTGTACGCGGATTTCTGCCGTGATGCGTTGGCGATGCCTGTTGTGCGCGGCAAGAAAACCGAAAGTGATAAATTCGCAGGCGCTGTGGCGACGTATGCCATTGAAGCGTTGATGCATGACGGCAAAGCGTTGCAGGCGGGTACTTCTCACTATTTCGGTGACGGCTTCGCCAAAGCGTTTGATATTCAGTTTGCGGACAAGGAAAATAAAAAGGCCTATCCGCATCAGACCTCCTGGGGTGTGACCACCCGTCTTATCGGCGCTATCATTATGACCCACGGTGACGATAACGGCTTGGTACTGCCGCCCCCCGTAGCGCCCATTCAGCTGGTGATTTTGCCTATCGCACAGCATAAACCCGGTGTGTTGGATACAGCTGCGCAGCTGCGTGACCGCCTCAAAAACGTAGTGCGGGTAAAGCTGGACGACTCCGACCAATCGGCAGGCTGGAAATTCGCGGAATACGAAATGAAGGGTGTGCCGTTGCGTTTGGAAATCGGCCCCCGCGATATTGAAAATAACTGCTGCGTATTGGTGCGCCGCGATAACCGCGAGAAGATTACCGTGTCCCTCGATGAGCTGGAAACCAAGATTCCCGAGGTTTTGGCGGATATACATCAGTCGATGTATAATAAAGCACTTGAAAATATGAACAATCGCAGCTATGCGTGTACCTCGATGGACGAAATGGTCAAAACCCTTGAAGAAAAGGGTGACGGCTTCATCAAAGCGATGTGGTGCGGCGAAGAAGAATGTGAAGACAAGGTGAAGGAAGTCACCGGTGTCGGCTCCCGCTGTATCCCGTTTGACGGCGAGCATTTGGCGGATACGTGTGTATGCTGCGGCAAACCCGCAAAGCATATGGTATTGTGGGGAAAAGCGTACTAAAAATTGCGAAAGCAATTTTTAGTACAGGGAGTTTTCTTGCAGGTCTAGACAACCTGCATTTCGCTGCGCGAAAACCGAAACATCCCCCCGAAACAAAAAACCATTACATTTGCAGCTTTTAGTGCAGAAAGAAAGGATTTTCTTTATGAATCAGTTAGCAAAACCTTTAGACGGCGAATTGGTTGCCGTGATGCATACAACTTTGGGCGATATTTCCATTCGTCTGTTCCCCGAGTATACACCTAAAACGGTGGAAAATTTTGTAACTCACGCGAAGAACGGTTACTATAACGGTATCACCTTTCATCGCGTTATCAACGATTTTATGATTCAGGGCGGCGACCCCACAGCCACCGGTTGCGGCGGTGAAAGCATCTGGGGCAGAAGCTTCAGAGATGAATTCCACCCCGACCTGCACAACCTGCGCGGCGCATTATCTATGGCGAATGCAGGCCCCAATACCAACGGCAGTCAGTTCTTTATCGTGCAGGCAAAAACGGTAGCACCGCAACTGCTCGCACAGATGAAGCAGATTCCCGACAGCTTTCCGACCGAGGTGGTAGAAAACTACGCGGCGGTGGGCGGCACGCCGCATCTCGATTACCGTCACAGTGTGTTCGGACAGGTGTTTGACGGTATGGATGTGGTAGACGCTATCGCGGCGGTGAAAACCGACCGTAACGACAAACCGCTGGAAGATGTGAAAATCATTTCTATTGATATTAAGGAGTAAGCAGATGAAACGTTTTGTAAAAGCACTTTCGGTCGTGACGGTTGTGGTACTGCTTTGTTTGTCCCTCACCGCTTGCGGCGGCAGCAAGGTGGGCACCGTGTACGAGGATAAAGAGGTAGGGTTCCAGATGCAGTTGCCCCAAGAAGGAGACACCATCGCGATTATGCACACCTCTATGGGTGACGTGTATCTGCGTTTGTTCCCCGAAGCAGCACCCAAAGCGGTGGAGAACTTTATTACCCTAGCTTCGCAGAAATACTACGACGGTCTGACCTTCCACCGCGTCATTAAAGATTTTATGATTCAGGGCGGCGACCCCGAAGGCAACGGCACCGGCGGTAAAAGCATTTATACCGACAATATCAACGGCACCTTCGCGGATGAGTTTGACAGCAAGCTCTTAAATCTGCGCGGCGCGTTATCTATGGCGAACGGCGGCCCGAATACCAACGGCAGTCAGTTCTTTATCAACCAGACGGGTGCGGAAGGCTTCGGCAAACGCGAATCCTACACCGAAGAAAACATCGACGTGATGTACCAGAATATGTACGATTCCTACGTCGGATATTACGGTGAGCAATTTACCTCCGTATACGGCAGCTGGCAGGACCTTAAAAAGGTCTCCCACACCGAAACCTATATTTACGATTGGATTCCCGACGAGGTGTGGAGTCTGTACGAACAGAACGGCGGTAACATTTCTCTGGACGGCGCATGGCGCAAAAGCGGCGGTCACACCGTGTTCGGTCACGTGTTCAAGGGTATGGACGTGGTAGACGCGATTGCCGCGGTGGAAACCGACGACAACGATAAGCCCGCTACCGCCGTTACCATTAAAAGCATTGAGGTAACTACATTTAAAACCGAAATGGTGACAACCGAGGCAGAATAAAACAGTAGAGTTTTGTGAGGTGACACAAGCGTGTTGGTTTTACTGCTGAAAATCGCGTGTCTCACTGCGGCCGCGTTTAACTTCGTGGTACAAGCGGTGTATTTCACCCGTATGTTACAGCAAAACGACTACCTTCCCGCGCAGTACCGCAAATGGTGTCGCGATAACGATGAACAGCTGGTGGACTTAAAACACCTTGTTCCGTTTTTGTGTATTCCCGCTATGTGGCTGCAGGGCAAGGTGGATACCGCTTTTCTTTACGGCGCGGCAACGGTTATTTTGTTGCTGACCGCCGTGTTGAACTTCCCTAAAAAAACGCAAACGCCGTTGGTGCTGACACCGCGTGTGTGGCGGTTGTTTATTGTACAATTTGTAATATTAGCACTTGTTATTACGAGTTGTATATTTATTTCCGCGCAGCGCGCTATCGGCATTTTGGGCTTGTTCTCCATTATTGTATGGCTGTGGACGGGTGTGGCGGCGCATATCACCTTGCCGCTTGAAAACCGTATTGCAAAGAAAAGCAATACGGACAAAGAGCAAACGGAATAACAACGCAAGTAAAAAGCCACGGTGCTATGCACCGTGGCTTTTTTGGCGTTATTTATCGAATCTGACTGCCCACAGGCGCATCATCCATAAAGATGACCTGTGCGGCGGGTTCGCCGTCCTTCTCAATATCGGCGGCTAAAATCATACCCGCACTTTCCACACCGCACAGGGTGGCGGGTTTTAGGTTGGCAACCACGATAACGCGGCGGCCGACCAATTCTTCGGGTTTGTACCATTTGGCAATGCCCGAAGCGACGGTACGCGGTGCTTTGGAGCCGTCGTTTAAGGTGAGCTTCAATAATTTCTTCGCCTTCTTAATCGGCTCACACGCGACAACCTCTGCAACCCGCAGGTCGATTTTGGTGAATTCATCAAAGGTGATTTCGGGGAGGAACGCCACACCTGCGGGCTCTTCTTCCACTGCCGCGGCTTCTTGCTCGGCGGCGATTTCCGCTAATTTCTTCTCCGCGTCAATACGCGCAAACAGCGGGGTGGGCGCGCCGACAGCAAAACCGTCTGCTTTGCCGTACACGGCGGTATCCAGCGTGGTGAGCGCCTCGTTGACGCAAAGCTGTTCCAAAATCGCTTTACCCGTAGACGGCATAAAGGGGATAAGCAGGATGCCGAGTACGCGGATGCATTCCAGCAGATTATACAGCACCGCGTTCAAGCGGTCCTTGTCTTGCTCGTTTTTCGCAAGTGCCCACGGTGCGGTCTCGTCAATGTACTTATTCAGACGGCCCGCAAGACCCATAAGGGTGGCGGCGGCGTCCGCGTTGTGGTAGGTGTCCATCTGTTCTGCGTATTTTTTGAGCGTTTCTTCAATGAATGCGAACAGGTCGGCGTCAACGCCTTCCGCCGCGGTGGGCTTTGTCACCTTGCCGTCAAAATATTTACCCGCCATCGCGATGGTGCGGTTGACAAGGTTACCTAAGGTGTTGGCAAGGTCGGCGTTATACTTGTTGATAAGGTTTTCGTAGGTGATGGTGCCGTCCTGGCCGAAGGGGATTTCGGAAAGCAGGTAGTAGCGCACCGCGTCCACACCGAAATGACGCACAAGGTCGTCAGCGTACAGCACGTTGCCCTTGGATTTACTCATTTTGTCGTCCCCCGACAACAGCCACGGATGACCGAGTACCTTCTTGGGTAACGGCTCACCGAGTGCCATCAGGATAATGGGCCAATAAATGGTGTGGAACCGCACAATATCCTTGCCGATAACGTGCAGGTCGGCAGGCCAATATTTCTTATACTTGTCCGAAGACCCGTCGGGATCGTAGCCGCAACCGGTGATGTAGTTGGAAAGCGCATCAATCCACACGTAGGTTACGTGGTCGGGGTCAAACGGCACCGGCACACCCCATTTGAAGGAGGAGCGGGACACGCAAAGGTCGGAAAGACCGGGTTTTAAGAAGTTGTTGATCATTTCGTTGCGGCGGGAAAGCGGCGCAATGAAATCGGGGTTTTCCTCGTAGTATTTGAGGAGTCGGTCCTGGTATTTGCCGAGCTTTAAGAAATACGCTTCTTCCTTTGCATCAATAACCTCTCTGCCGCAGTCGGGGCATTTGCCGTCTTCCAATTGGGACGGCGTGAAGAAGGATTCACACGGCACGCAGTATTTGCCTTCGTATGCGCCCTTGTAAATATCCCCTTGGTCGTACAGCTTTTTAAAGATTTTCTGTACCGCCGCTTCGTGATAATCGTCGGTGGTGCGGATGAACTTGTCGTAGGTGACGTCCATACAATCCCACACCGCTCTGATTTGCGCGGAGATATCGTCCACGTACGCCTTGGGGGAGATGCCCGCCGCGTTGGCATATTCTTCTATCTTCTGGCCGTGCTCGTCAGAGCCGGTCTGAAACAGCACGTCAAAGCCCTGCATCCTTTTGTACCGCGCAATCATATCCGCCAAAACGATATCGTAGGTATTGCCGATATGCGGTTTGCGGGAGGTGTACGCGATAGCGGTTGTAATATAAAACTTGCGGTTTTCCATAAAAACCACCCTTTCGTAGAACTATACTATACTATACTATACTATCTTACCATATTCTGCCGAAAAAACAAGACCCCGCCGAAAATTTCTTATATTATAATAAGGTATATAATATATAGTGTCTTGTATATTGTCGAAAAGTGTGATACTATAATCAAAGATTATGTGAAACGAGGAAAAAGTGTTGAGTGAAACAGTAAACGGGTTTGAAAAATTGCATTTACAACCCGAAACCGAAAAAGCGTTAAAGAAAATGGGCTTTACCGCCCCGACACCGATACAGGAGAAAACCATTCCCGTTATGACCGAAGGGCGCGACGTGATTGCGAAAGCGCCCACAGGAACGGGCAAGACCTGTGCTTTCGGTATTCCGCTTATCGAATGCTTGGATACGTCGCTGACCAACCTGCAGGCGGTGGTCATTTGCCCGACCAGAGAGCTGTGTCTGCAGATTGCGGACGATTTAAGACGGCTTATCGCTTTTCGCCCCGATGTGCGTATTGTGGCGGTGTACGGCGGACAGCCGATGCAAAAGCAGATTACGGCGCTGAAAAAGAATCCGCATATCGTGGTGGCAACCCCCGGCCGCTTGCTTGACCATATGGAGCGCGGCAACATCTGGCTGGGTGACGTGTACACGGCGGTGCTGGATGAAGCGGACGAGATGCTGAAAATGGGCTTTATCAAAGACGTGCGCCGTATTTTGAACGCCACGCCTGCCGACACGCAGGTGGTGATGTTTTCTGCCACCATCTCCCGTGAGGTGATGGACGTTGCGTGGGAATATCAGCATAACGCTGAAGAAATTACGGTGGAATCCGCAGGGGATAACCGCCCGAAGATTGACCAATATGCGTTGGACGTGCAGGGCGGTAACCGCTTTGAAACCATGCTTTCCTTGATTGACGTTATGGACTATCACCGTGTAATGGTGTTTGCTAACCGCAGAATTACCGCCATTTCACTTGGCAAACAGCTGAAAAAGGCGGGTCGCTCTGCGGACAGCTTGCACGGCGATTTGAGCCAAGGACAAAGAAACGCGGTGATGCGCGGCTTCCGCGACGGCAAATTTGAAATTCTGGTTGCCACCGACGTGGCGGCGCGCGGTATTGATGTGGATGACGTGGAAGCGGTGTTTAACTACGATGTGCCAGATGAAAACGAGTATTATCTGCACCGCATCGGCCGTACGGGACGCGCCCGTCGCCGCGGCGCGGCATTTACCTTCGTGGGGGACACCGACGCTTTCCGTATGCGGGATATAAAGAAGTATACCCACTCGGATATTCTGCCGCTTTCGGTGAATGAAAACGGTGATTTTGTGCTGGAGGACGGCACGCGCTTGACCGAAAAATACGAATAACAGGACCGACCCGTACAGACAAGTACGGGTCTTTATTTATGAAAAATTTTTCAAAACGCCAAAAAATAAATTGGTAATTTTCCGAAGTTTTGTATTTTTATTACCGAAAATGATATTTTATACATTTTTCGTCTCTAAAAAGCAGTGCAATTCACCGAAGTAAAGTGCCTTTTTATTGTTTAACGATATAAACCGAGAGGTGGCAGATGGGCTGTTTCGGCTGGTTGCACAAAGTTTCCGCCTTTTTTCGACAAGAAGTATTTTGTTTCCATAATTGGCAAAAATTGGTGATTTTTCGAGAAAAACGGCGACAAACACGAAAAAAGGATGCTTTTAAGAGCCTTTTTAACGGTTTTGAGGTCGTTTTACCTGTCAAGTTTGGGAAAACGGCTTTTTTCAAAATGCAAAACCATATTTTGGTGCCAAAGTGCCGAAAAAGGCAGTTTTATTGTGCAAACTACACAAAAAGCGGTGCTTGTTTTTGTTTGACAAGTGGGATTTTGGTGCGTATAATACACAAGGCGCCTCAAAAGGGCGTATTGTTATGTCACCCCTTCAAGGGGCGGTTACACGCCGCCCAAACAATTTTTGTATATTTTTTGTAAGTTTTCTCCACAATAACTACAAGAGGTGACAGAAAGGAAAACCGTTATGAAGTGTGTTCTGAAAAAGCTCATAGCTTACGGGGCGTTTGTGTCCCGCTATTGCGGCAAGCGGATTTCGGCACTGACTCTGGTTGTAACCGTTTTATTTGCAAGTGTGCTGTCTTTGCCTGCCGTGGCAGAAGAAGAAGTGTCCGTACCCGCACCCGTGGCGCTGACCGCCACCGTTGCGATGCATCCCCTTCGCGTTATGGAGAATAGCCTGAAGGCGTTGGCAAGTGCTACCGTTCCCGTAACCGAATTTGTTGACATCGATACCGCACTGTACAGTGTGAATGTAACCGCCGACGAAAAAACCGCCACGGTGTGTATGGCGGCAGGCAAAACCGTTGCCGATGCTTTGCAGGCGGCAGGGGTTGTGTTGGGCGACGCTGACAAGATGAATGTTGCCGCAAACCGTTTCGTTTCGGACGAATTGGCGGTAGAGGTTACCCGCGTTTCCTACAAAGAATATCAAAAGACCTTTTCCATTTCGTATAAGACCGAAACAAAATACACATCCGAACTGCGCCAAGGTGCGACCAAGGTACAGCGCGCGGGCGTGGCAGGTGTGAAAACGGTCACCTACCGTCAGTATCTTGAAAACGGTAAGGTGGTTTCCACCGAAACGGTGAAGACCGAGGTTACCAAAGAGCCTGTTAACAAGGTGGTGCTCAAGGGCACCAAGGTCGGTAACGTGGTGTCCGAAGCGCCGTTTGACATTGCGTTGGATAGCGCAGGTCAACCGCTGAACTATACAAAAAAATTGAGCGGTACCGCAACGGCATATACCACCGACCGCGGTGACTCGGGTGCCTGGACTGCTACCGGCAGACGTGCACAGGTCGGCGTTGTGGCGGTAGACCCCCGCGTGATTCCGTACGGCACGAAATTGTGGATTGTGTCCGAGGACGGCAAAATCGTGTACGGATATGCTATTGCAGGCGATACCGGCGGCGCTGTGCGCAGCGGTAAGGTGCTTGTAGACCTCTACTACGATACCTACGGCGAATGTTCCAAATTCGGCAGACGCAAAATGAACGTGTACGTGATTGGATAATGAAACAAGAAAAAACCATAGTGTGTCTTTTGACACGCTATGGTTTTTTGTTGTACATATACCATTGGCGGTAATGTAGGGGAGGGTCTCCGTGCTCTCCCGAAACAGGCGAACGTGGGCATCCGTCTGCAATGAAAATAAAACGGTGCGGATAAATCCGCACCCTACAAAGAAGTGTGTGAAAATATCAGGGTGTAGGGAATGGATTTATCCATTCCGCAAACGGCACCAAACGGGCGATTCGTGAATCGCCCCTACAAGCACACAACAAATGTCAAAAAATCACGGTTTTTCACAAACCACTTGCACAAATCTCCAAAACACAGTATACTGTGTTTGATAAAACAGCAAGGAGATATACTATGGAACATTTACGTGCCAAACGTGGCTTTATATGTGATATGGACGGTGTTATCTATCACGGCAACCGTCTTTTGCCCGGTGTAAAGGAATTTGTGGAGTGGCTGTATGCAAACGACAAGGAATTTTTGTTCTTGACCAATTCCAGCGAGCGTTCTCCGAAGGAATTACAGCAGAAATTGGCAAGAATGGGTCTTGACGTAAACGAAAAACATTTCTACACAAGCGCCCTCGCCACCGCAAAATTTATCAGCAGTCAAGCACCCGGTTGCAGTGCGTACGTTATCGGCGCACCCGGCTTGGTGAACGCGCTGTACGAAGCGGGTATTACCATGAACGACGTCAACCCCGACTACGTTATCGTAGGCGAAACCGCAAACTACAACTACGAAAACGTGGTACACGCGGTAAAGCTCGTACAAAAGGGCGCGAAGCTTATCGGCACCAACACCGATATGACCGGCCCTTCCGAGCAGGGCATTATCCCCGCCTGCCGCGCGTGGATTTCACCGATTGAGTTGGCGACCGGAAAATCTGCCTACTTTGTCGGCAAACCCAACCCGCTGATGATGCGCACGGGCTTGAAGCTGCTCGGCGTACACTCTGCGGAGGCGGTGATGGTGGGTGACCGTATGGACACCGATATTATCGCGGGTATCGAAACGGGTCTGGATACCGTTTTGGTGCTCACCGGCTGTACTGCCCGTGAAGACGTGGGCAATTACCCCTACCGCCCGAAATACATTTTGGACGGCGTGGGTAACATTGTCACCGATAAATAGTAGAGCACCCCTGCGGACTTCCGTAGGGGTGTTTCCAATAATAGCAGGTTGACCTTTCGGACAAAAAATGCTATAATGATATGAAATTGTTAAAAAGAAAGGCGGAAAACCTATGAAAGTTTCTCCTTCGATTTTATCCTGTGATTTTGCGCATTTTGCTGATGCGATGCAGTTTGTGGAAAAGAACGGCGCGGACCTGGTACACATCGACGTGATGGATAGCGTGTTTGTGCCGAATATGAGCTTCGGCGCGCCGATTATTGCGGCTATCCGCCCGTATACCGATCTGCCGTTTGACGTGCATCTGATGATGCAGTATCCTGCCAAATTGCTTGACGATTTTATCAAAGCGGGTGCTGACCTTATTAACTTTCACGTGGAAGCGGATGTGGATATTGCGGATACCTTAAAACGCGTCCGTGAAGCAGGCATCAAAACCGCATTGACCGTGAAGCCTGCGACCCCCGCTTGTGCGGTGTTCCCGTATCTGGATATGCTGGATATGGTGCTGGTAATGACCGTAGAGCCCGGCTTCGGCGGTCAAAAGTTTATGGCGGATATGATGCCCAAGGTCACCGAAATTCGTGAGGAAATCAACCGCCGCGGTCTGGACATTTCCATTGAAGTGGACGGCGGCATCAACGCCGAAACCGCGAAGATTGCGGCGCAGGCAGGTGCGGATATTGCGGTAATGGGCAGTGCGTTTTTCGGGCACGAAAGCCCTGCCGCATTAGCAGAAATCGTACACGGCTTCTGATACGGCGTGCTCTGTCGCCCGTGCCGCGGCAACGGCACCGGTATGTACCACGCCGAATTCGTGCAGTAAGGCTTTGGTGCGGTCGGATATGTATTCGCAGTACAGGATAAGACAAAAGCCCTCGGGCTGACGATATACAACGGTGCTGACTATCTCGTCGGACACCCGTGCGCGCAAGGCGTGCCGTAGCTGCAATAATGCGTCCTGGTCGGACACCGTGACAGTGTAAAGGTTATCGGCGGCGCGCTGATGCGGCGTGATAAGCAACAAACAACCGCCGTCGGTGGGCACCGCCTCTACCGTCAGCGCGGTTTCCTGCGGTATAGTTTCCTTTTCAAGCACCGCGCGGAGTATGCGGCGGATAACCGCCTTGGTTTGTGGGTCTCCCTCGCGCAATGCCGCAAAATCGGTGCCAAAGCGTGAAAGGTCGCTGTTGCTCAGAAGTACGCGCAGTGCACCGCCCGCGACGTGTGAAATTTGCAAGTTAACAACCCCCTTTTCGATATAACTATCATAAACCGCTGAAAAATCAAAAACAAGCGGTATGTTTTGGAAGGTGATGCAAAAATGCTGTTCCCGAGACACGGATTACCGTTATGGGATAAGAAATTGCCTGCGGCACTGTTGCCGGTGGCAACACCGCGTTTTCATGCGCCGTTGACGGCGCCGCTGTCCTTGTTTGTGGCACCCGAAGAGGTGATGGTAGCCCCTAAGACACAGGTGAAGAAGGGACAGCCGTTGTTTGCTGATGATACGGGCTTGGTTGCCGCGGCACCCGCTGCAGGCACCGTGTCCTCCTACGCGGAAATTACCCATCCGCTGTTTGGCACTGTTACCTGTGCCAACATTACGCAGGAGGAAGGGGAGGCCTTTCCGCTCGGCTTGGGTTTGTCTCCCGAAACCGCTTGTGCAGAGCAGATTACAGATGCCGCAAAAAAAGCGGGCATCATTGATGAAATTGACGGGCGTCCGCTGTATGAAAAACTGTCTGCAAAGACAGGTGTTGTGCTGGTGGGCGACGCGGTAGAAGCGCAGCCCTTTGCCAGCGCCGCTTTCGCGGTGTTGCTGGATAACCCCGACGTGGTGAAAAAGGGCTTGGCGCTCGCCAAAAGGGCGCTATCCGCTAAGCACGCGCACATTACCGTGTGCCTTGAGGATGCGGACCTTGTCGCGGCGCTGAAGCAGGAATTTGATGACAGCGAGCTGTATTTTGCCGAGCCGCTGTATCCCGTGGATGTGTTTACGGATAAAAAGGGCGAGGTTTGCCGTGTAGGTGTGCAGGCACTTTGTGCGTTGCATGATGCGGTGTATCTTGATATGGCGGCAACACACGGCGTTGTCACGGTGGCGGGCGATGCGGTTAAAGAGCCGCAGAATTTGCGCGTGGCCTACGGCACCCCTGTACAATCGTTGCTGGATTTTTGCGGCGCACCCAATTTGGAGGGCGCGGTTATCGCGGGCGATGCGCTGACAGGTGTGGCGTTGGGCGATACCATGCTGCCTGTTTTGCCCGGTATGACCTGTATTTTGGCTTTCGGCAAGGTGGCTCCCGTTGAAAATGACCCGTGCTTTGGCTGCGGCAACTGTGCGGCGGTGTGCCATAAGGGACTTTTGCCGTATGAGATAGTGCGTCGCTCTGAAAATATGCATTATGAACGGTTGGCACATCTGCACGCGGACTTGTGTGACGGCTGCGGTGCGTGCAGTTACGCGTGCCCTGCCGAACGTGACGTGATGGGCGCGGTGCTTTCCGCCGCGCAAAACGATACGTCTATGCTGTTAGATTGGGGAGGTGACGGCAATGCGTGAGACCCGCGCACCGTGGTTACACAGCGGTAAAAAAACCGACCGCTACGTATGGGACGTAGAGATAGCGTTGCTGGCTCTCTTGATATTCTCCTGTTTTTCCTATGGCCTTCGTCCCGCCTTTGTTGTGTTGGCAAGCGTTCTTTCCGCACTGTTCTGCGAGCTGGCAGGCAATGCGGTCCGTCATCAGCGCCCCACCATCTTTGACGGTAGCGCAATGGTAACGGGAACCCTCATCGGGTTAATGATGTCTCCGATCACCCCGTATTGGGTGCCTGTTTTGGCATCTGCCTTCGCAATTGTTGTGGTGAAAATTCCCTTTGGCGGCTTTGGTCGTAACGTATTTAATCCCGCGGCGGCGGGTATGGCACTCGCCACGCAGTGCTTCCCGACACGTGTGTTTACCTACCCCGACGCAACCGCCAACGGCAGGTTGCCGTTGTGGGATCTACCCGAAATGTTGGTTATAAAATCTTCACCCGCGGCCGAATTGGCGGCAGGTGCTACCGCGGACTTCTCGTTTGCGGACGTTGCGTGGGGTGAGTTGTGCGGGCCTATCGGTGCCACCGCGCTGTTTGTACTGTTGGCGGCGGCCGTATTTCTGTTTTTGCGCCGCACCGCCTCGCCGTATATTACCGCCCCGTACCTTTTGGTATGTATGATCATTGCCGCGTTGTTCCCGCGCAGCACGGGCGGTGTGGTATATAACATCGCTCTGGAAATCAGCTCGGGATACTTGTTGTTTGCGGGCGTGTTTTTACTGAATGACCCCGTGACCTCTCCCCGCTATAACCCCGCGCGTATCGTGTACGGCGCGGTGGCCGGCGTGATGGTGATGCTGTTGCGTCATACCGGCAGATTTGAGGAGGGTGCTTGCTTTGCGGTGCTGCTGATGAACGCTTGCGCGCCGCTTATCGATCGCGGCTGCTGGCATTTTGTAAATTGGTACAGAGTACGTCGCCGTGCGAAAGGAGGCCGTGCCGTATGAATGAGCAAAAAACCTTGAAGGAGCAGTTACATCACGTGTTTGCCCGCTCGTTTGCGTATGACAACGTGGTGCTGGTACAGGGTCTCGGTCTTTGCCCCATTATCGCGGCGGGTACCACCCTGCAAAAGGGTGTGGCGCTGACCGTTTGTACCGCGGCCGTGCTGTTGCCCAGCAGCTTGTTGATGTCTGCTATCGGCAAAAAGCTTCCCCTTGCATTACGCACCCCGATTTATACCATTTTGGCAATGGTGTTGATGGTGGCTTGCGGTTTTGTGATGGGTACGTACATTTCGCCCGAATTATACGCGTCCTTATACGTGTTTTTACCGCTGATGGCGGTAAATACGCTGTTCACCTACCGCGCGGGCGGTTTTTCGGTGGGGCGGCATCCCTTGCTGGCGATGACCGACGCTGTCGGTACGTCGCTCGGCTTCGGAATGGTCATTTGTGTCATTTCCGCCTTGCGTGAAACGGTGACAACAGGCACTGTTTGGGGAAAACCGCTTGGATTTGAAGCACGCTTCCCCGAAGCGGCATATCCGTTTGCGGCTATTATCCTGCTTGGCTTTATGGCGGCTTTACTCCGTCATATCCGTTCCAAGAGAACGGGTATGGTAACAGAAGAGGAGGCGATTCGTAGTGAATGAGGTATGGGATTTTATCTTGTTCCTGTTTGCTTCCGCGCTTGCGCAGAATATCGTGCTGTCTACCGGCTTCGGCTCGTCAATGCTGCTGCGCATTATCCGTCGTCCGAAGGATATCGGCTTGTTTTCGGCGGTGCTTGCACTGTTTGCGGTGCTGACCGTGGCGATTGCATATCCGATTGATAAAATGATAGGTATCGGTTTTTGGGCAAAGCTGTCCCGACCGCTCATTATTGTGGGTATTGCGGTGCTGTTGTACAGTATTGTTACCCCGATACTCGCCAAAGCGGCGCCGCGTTTGTACGCCCGTATCGGCAAACTGTTGCCGCTCGCCGCGTTTAACAATCTGGTTATCGGTGTGGCGCTTATTTGTAACCACAGCTTTTCACTGTCGCTGTTGGGCGCCATCGGTCTGGCGCTGGGTTGCTGTGTCGGCTTTGTGGTGCTTAGTTATCTTACCGCCGAAGGCATCGAACGTGTGGATAACCCCGATATTCCCGCGGCTTTCCGCGGATTGCCCATCATCTTCCTGTATGTCGGTTTGATGGCACTTGCGGTAATGGGCTTCTCTTCGTCGGTATCTTTCATCTAATCTAGGAGGCAATTCTTATGGGTCGAAAACTGCATCGCAAAAGACGCAGTTATTTGCGTCGCCGCCGCCCTGAGGTCTTACGGACGATTTTGGGTTGGGTTTTCGCGGCGATTATTTTAATACCGGGCAGTTTCTTTGCCGCAAAATGGTTGTTTAGAGAAAAACCGGTGCCTACCGCCCCTACGGGCGGCACCGCCGCAACCACCACGGTAAGCGGTGAGACCGCCGCAACCACTACCGCACCGTCGGCGGTTGCAACCGATACGTTCCGCGGGTTTACACTGCCGTATACGGCGTTGACCGACACAGCAAAGCTGACCGCCACCGCGAAAGAGGCGGCGACAGCGGGCTTTAACTGTGCGGTTATTGAATTGAAAAATAAACAAGGTAACCTTTTGTACGTTACCGACACCGAAGCGGGGAAAACCGTGGGAGCGGTTTCCGACGGCATACCGCTTAAAACACTCACCGACAGCTTTGCTGTGTTACGTGCAGAGGGTGTTTTGCCGATACCGCTTCTGTATTGCTTTGAGGATGCGACAGCACCGCGCGTTTTGGCGACCGCAAAGGTGGTTACGACAGGACACGCCGATTGGACGTGGTACGACGGTGACCCCAAAAACGGCGGCAAACCGTGGCTCAATCCGTACGCCGATGCCGCGCAAGCGTATATTACCGCTTTGGCGGAAGAGCTGCAGACGGCGGGGGCGGGCGGCATTATGTTGGACGGTGTATATTTCCCTGCTCAAACGTCGCAGGCGGACTTTACCGCGGCGGGAGATGCTTCCCTTTCGAAGGGTGACGTGCTGAAAAAATTTATAGCGCGGATGGATACGCTGTGCGACGTGCCTGTGTTGGTGCGTTGCAGCGCGAATGCGGCGCTGGGCAACACCACCGCGCCGTATCATGTTTCCCCGCTGGATTTGGGCGCCGCTTTTGTGGTGCCTGACCTGCGGCAGGGTGCCGTGGGTGAAAAGCTGTCGGTGGCAGGCGAAATGCTGACGGTTTCGGCGGATACTATGGCGGATACGGCGACCCGCGTAGCAGGCGCCGTCAAGCCGCGCGTAAAGGAAGGGAATTTCGCGCTGTTGCTGGACGGCAATGCCGCGTATGCAAAGGCGCTGACGGCGGCGGATAAAAACGCGTCCTTCTTCCTTGATGAAGGCGGCTACACGTTTTCCGCCTTTGCGGAATAATCCGCTTTTATATACTACGAAAAAAGGGTTGTTCCCGTGATATGAAAAAGAGCCCACCGTATGGTGGGTGCGGTTAGGGATTTGCAGAAACTTGCGGCTGCACCTGGCCCCCTTGCCTAAAGGGTATTCCCCTATTAGGGGAAATGCCCGAAGGGCAAAGGGGTGGCTGCCCTGCAAGGGCTGGCAAAACCGTAGGTTTTGTCTGGGGG
>JAZSED010000098.1:0-19288 GCA_045531495.1 Acutalibacteraceae bacterium | reverse complement strand
CAGGTTACACCCGCCGGTAAAAACCGTACAAGCCACCTGTCCGGGGAAGTCCAGCAACGTCATTTTTTGAAACCCTTGAATATTCATTGCCATACCTCCTTGTCACGTAGTGGGAGCAATACCAATTGTAGCATCATATATGGTGTTTGTCAACCCCAAAACACAATATATTGTATTTGAATAAAAATTCATACGAAGATGTTGTTTTACACACAACAAACCGCGTTATACCGCATATTCATCAAAAGCCTCCTTTAAAGCTCCGTATTTCAATACATTTTTCGGTATAATTTTACTTTTTTTAAAAATACAAGCCCTGTAAAAGGCCCCAATATCTTGTGGTTGCACCACAAGATATTGTTTGCCAAAAGTCGCGGGAAATTGTTCCTTTTAACTCAATTCTCGTTCCGCTTTGCTGAAAACAGAACATCGAAAACCGCCTCCAAGAAAAATGGAGGCGGTTTTTTGTGTGATATTATCCGCGGTTGGTGCGGCGATATTGGTATGGGGTCATATTGTGTTCTTTGCGGAACAGACTGATAAAATACGATGCGGTGGAAAATCCGACCGTCTGGGCAATATCGGTCACACTGCGCTCGGTGAGTAATAACAGTCGCCGCGCTTCACGCAACCGCACGCCTGCGAGATACGAAGAAAAAGATGCATTCATAGTGCGTTTGAAAACGCGTGAAAAATATGCCGTGCTAACACCGCAGACCTCTGCAACATCGGTTTCGGTAAGGTCTGCATAATGCTCCTTCACATACGATATGGCATTCTGTATCAGCTCATACTGTCCTTCCTCCTTAATGGATTGCATCAAGGAAAGGTTGTTTTTACGCCAACGGCGTAATATGTACAAATAAATTAAAGTGACATCCGCACGCAAGCTGAGTTCGTATCCAAACTTCTGCGCATCCCATTCCTGCATCATATGAGAAAACAAGTTAGGGATATCCGTTTCACTCAATTCCTCGTCGGTGAAGGACAACTGTCTGTCGGCGGCGTTTTCCAGCAACAACGACGTATAGCCATATTCGGAAAACGTCTCCTCTTCCGCACGCAATATCTGTGGCAAAAATTTTATCACAATTTGTACGAGATAGCCTTCGAGCACTCTTACGTCATGCGGCTCTCCTGTTGGTACGACTATCATATCACCTGCTTTGAAAGGATAGCTCGTGTCACCGATATATACCACCCCTTCCCCATCCAACGCGAACAACAGCTCCGTATATTCGTGATAGTGTAATCGTACAGCGGCACGTCCGTTGCTTTTTAGTGTTTGCCGCATACACTGAATTGGCATCACCACGCCGTTTCGCCTTGCTTTTTCTTCATAAAACGCCATACCCATCACCGACCTTATGACAAAAAAACGATATTTTTATCCAAAAAAATGATAGCATATTCCTTTGTGGTTGTCTATAATAAAATTGGAAAATTTGTGAAATAACGGAGGAAAAATTATGATTCGCGTATTGGTTTGGAACGAATATTACCACGAACGCGCCGAAGAAACGATTGCCAAGGTATACCCCAACGGTATCCACGGTGCCATTGCCGAGTTTTTAGGCAAGGAAGAGGATATCGAGGTGAAAACCGCCACCTTGGATGATGAAAACTGCGGTATCACCAAAGAAATCCTGGATGAAACCGACGTTCTTATTTGGTGGGGTCATATGCGTCACCATCAAGTGCCGGATGAGGTTGCTTACTTAGTAAGAGATGCCGTACTTAGCGGTATGGGGCTTATCTGTCTGCATTCTGCGCATCACTCAAAACCCTTCCGCTATCTGCTTGGCACTTCCTGTCATCTGACATGGCGCGAAAGCGATGACCACGAGGTACTGTGGGTTATCGAGCCGTCCCACCCCATCACCAAAGGTATTGACCGTTATTTTGAGTTGGAGGCAGAGGAAACCTACGGCGAGCCATTTGTTATTCCTACACCCGACAAACTGTTGCTTATCGGCAATTTCAGCGGCGGCGAGGTGTTCCGCTCGGGTTGTCTGTATGAACGCGGCAACGGCAAAATTTTCTATTTTCAGCCGGGCCACGAGTCCTACCCCACCTTCTATCAGCCGCCGGTGCAGACCATTATTAAAAATGCAGTGCGCTTCGTAAATCCCGCCTACCGCGAAGAAACGGGTTGTCCGCACGTCAACAAGATTTCAGATGACGGCCCGTACCTGAAAAACGCAATTTCGAAATACTAAAAACCGCCAAGAAAAGCATCGCAGTCAACACTGCGATGCTTTTTTCACAGTAAAAAACCCTTTCGGCTTGTGCCGCAAGGGTTTTTGTGTTTTTATTCGCCGGTGATACCCGAGCGTTCCACACTTTCGACAAACTGTTTCTGCAAAACAAGATACAGAACAACGGTCGGCAAGATGGAAAGCAGGGTGCCTGCCAAAGACACAGATTCGTTCAAACGGTTGGTGGAATCCGCACCTGCCGCACCTGCTTCTCCGCCGGATTCTCCGTACAGCTCTGCGAACTTCTGGGAGAACTCCTGCAAACGTTTGGGCAACGTTTTGATGTTCGGGGAGAAAAGGTTCAAGTCGGTGGTTTCATTCCAATACCAAACGAAGCTGAACAGCACGCACAGGATGATAGCGCCGCTGGCGGCAGGCAATGCAATCTTGTAATAGATTTTGAATTTACCTGCGCCGTCAAGCTCCGCCGCTTCGTCAAACGAAACGGGGTAGCTGGTAAAGAACGAATAGAAAATCAGAATAAAGATGGTGCTGCGGATACCTTGACCGAAAGCCGCGGGTACGAAGAAAGGCCAAACGGTCTCCAACATACCGTATGCATAGTACATAGTGTAACGCGGAATGGTCATAACCATGGTCGGAATCATAAATGCAGCAATAATCAGCGCGAGCCACAAATTTTTGAGGGGAAATTCAAAACGGGCAAGGCCGAAACCGACCAAAGAGGTGGCAACCAGCTGGAGAAGCGTCGGAATAAGCGCCATAAAGACGGAAGTACCGAAGCTTTCCACGAATACAAGCGTTTCGTATGCCTGTACGAAGTTGCCGAGGTAAAAACCCGTCGGAATCCAGGTAACCGAGGGGTCGATAAGGTCTGCAGACGAGAAGAAGCTGTTCACAACCATATACAGGATGGGATACAGATACACGAATGCAAGACCAATGAGCACCAAATAGGTGGTGAACATTTTGATAAAGCCGCTTTTTTCCTTGTTTCCGAGGAAGAACTGCTTAACTTTGTTGATATCGTATTTCTTTTTCATCAAGTCTTCGCCTTCCTTCCAAAGAATTTAAAGATCAGCAACAGTGCCAGCAACAAGGCCGCAACAACCAGGAAGTACATCCAAGCCATCGCCGAAGCATAGCTGTAAAGATACTTCGCGTTGAAAATCTGACCGTTGATGAGGGTGTTGACAGCACCTTTGGAATAGTTGGCAATATCCACAACGGTGTATACGCCACTGATTAAAATCAGAGGAGAAAGGTGCGGTAAGGTGATTTTCCAGAACTTCTCCCACGCGCCGGCGCCGTCAATGGAAGCCGCTTCGTAGAGATCGGTGCCGATCTTCTGTACACCGGCAAGGAAAATCAGAATCTGCACACCGCAGAACCACAGGATAAGCACCAGGTTGTTAAGAACAAATTCCGCAGGCGTCGCCAATACGGGCGGCAGATTGCCTAAGAACTCAAAAATCAGCGGAGAGGCTTCGGAGAAGTCGACCGTGTATTTTGTGAGCAATTGGCTGATAGCAGGGCCACTCATAATGATAACCGGCATAAAGAAGGAGCCACGGAAGAAGGCACGCATTCTGAATTTGCCGTTTAACAGCAACGCGATAATCAGTGAGAACACCAAAATAATAGGTGTCATATAGATGATTTGCGTCACCTGCGAGGTGAGCGCCGTACGGAAGGCGGTGGCCTGATTCAATGCATAATCATAGAAAAACAGGCCTTTCCACGTATATTCCGTGCCGGTCGGAATCAGCTTAATTTGGTTTAAACTCAAGATAATCGAATACACCAACGGATACGCGACGAAAACACCAAAGCCGAGAATCCACGGAGAAATAAATGCATAACCTTTCAGCGCATTTCTTTGTTGAATGGTCAGGCCGGATTGTGTGTTTGTTTTCTTGCTCATAGCCTTAACCCCTTTCTACAACAAAGTTCAATCCCGGGACTTTTACATCATCCACAACAACCTCAGCGCTGTTATAGTTGATATAAATCACGGTGTTGTTATCATACGTCACGCGTACAACGCCCTTTTGCAGGACCTTGTGCTCGGTGATTTTCGCACCTTCTACCGACAAAAGGCCTTCGTTGACCTTCGGGTAAACGGTATTGATGGTACCTTTCCAATCTTCAAAGTTCAGCGAGAAGTAGTCAACCATCGGCGTTTTGTTCAGTTTGCCGTTCTCTTCCGCCATAACCAAGAAGGACGGGTACGCACCGTATTCAATAGATTTCAAAGTGCAAGCCGTGGTGTAGAAGCCCTGGTTTGCATAAGGCGCATAATAGTCGATATGGCCTTTAAGCAGAATCTGCAGGAACGGTACCGAGTCGGTTTCAAACAGATACTGACTGTTCATCATCGGGATGTCGAAGATGTTCTCACAATATTCCCACATATACATATTGGGATTGTTGAGAGAAAGCGAAGTACCTGCTTCTACAACCTTCTTCGCTGCTTTTTCAAACATACTGCGCGTTGCTTTACGCGTTGTGGTAGTGTCCTGCTCGTATTCCGAATACACTTCGGAGCCAAAGCGCGGCAGATTCCAGTCAAAGCCCTTCAATTCGGTAAGTGAATTTTTCAGCTTCGAAAGCACCACGCCGGGTGCGGTTACGTAGGTTTCCGGATACATAACCTCGGTGTTATCACGCAGATAATACGCGATTTTCTTGGAAATGGTCTGGTCACCCAAGTAAGAGATTCTTCCCTGGTCCTCGTTGAAGGTAGCAACCTTGTTCTGCAGGAAGAACTTGCCGCCCGCCGCAGTAACACTGTCTCTCAGAGCAGCCAAATCGTCGAGAGAACCAACAGTCGGCTGTGTTTTGAAGGAATTGAATTTGTAACCGTTGACGCCGCCCTTTTGCCAGCCCTGCATAACCATGGTGAGATTATTGATGCCCATATCCGACAGGGATTTTTGCATTTCCAGCGCATCTTGGGCAGTGGTGAAGGTCTGCACACTGTTGAAGATAAAGCCTTCTTTAACGTCGGCACCCAACACTTCCAAGCGTAACGGAACCTGCTCTTTATGTACGGCAGCCTCGTTACCCAACACGCCTTCTTCCTCCAGCATACCGCGGTATTTCACCGCCATACCGCTATAGCTGGCGTCTTTGTCGGACAACAGATAGACGGAAAGACGCGGGTTAAATTCATTCCGCTCCGTCTGCGGACGGATGATGGAGTTGGATTTGGATACCGGCTGCGAGTACAGCTGACGATACTCAAAAACGGTGGTGACATAGTTATACGGCACGTTAGTCGCTGCCAAAGAGGCCTGAATGGTCGCATATTCCACGCCTTCCGCAATAACGGTCATCGCCGCATACTGCTCTGCACCGTGTACGATACCGTATACAGGTACGGTAGCACGGAACACGTCTACGAGATAGTCGTCGGTACGTTTTGCAAGCAGGTCGTTAACCTCGGTAAGCGTGTCAATACCTGCATCGGGACCAAATACCTTTGCAGAATATTTGGTGGAGTAGAAGGTGTTGTTGTCAAAGCGCATCAAAGCACCGGAGCCGTCCGGCACAAAGATGTAACCGTCCATGGTTTTCTGCTCGCTGCATCCGAAGAAGGGGAGCAGATACAATTTCGAAAGTTTGCAGTCTTCGAAATCTTCGTACAGCGAATCTTCCACGATGTATGCATCGAAGTGGTCATCAAACAGCGCGATCTCGAAAGCGAGCTCCACACCGATATTCTCAGCATACGCATCACAGTGCAAAATATCTTTCTCGTCATCGAAAGAGTATTCGCAGGTGAAATTGTCGTCGGATAAGCTGATTTGATAAGCCGTATTGTTCTCGTCATAATATTCGAGGGTCAGAATGGAATTCGCCATAACCGCCCAATAATCATTCAGAGATTCAACCGTATCACTCGCAAGCTCGCCCCATACGTAACCGCTCTTCTTATCCACAATGCGGATAGAGTCGATTTCTTCACGGAACCACAGCTCCATGCTGTCGTTTTCAACGACCTTCTGGAAGCCTTCGGTATTCAACAGGGAGCCCGCCAACTGTGCGGCAGTGCTCGCCTGTGTATAACGGTTGGTGCTGGTCTCTGCGGAAGAGGTATCCGGCAGGACGAAGGTTTTCTTCTCGCGTTTTGCGCTAACCGCGATGCCTGCCAGCAAACTGACTACCAACACGAGCGACAGAATCACAAGCAATGCGCGTTTTACATTAGATGTTCTGCACACGATACGCCACCTCCATAAAGACATCCTGCACAAACGTAAATACCTGCACCCACAGCAGATACAACACTGCTACGGCAATAATGGCAATCACCATAAAGAACAAAGTAAGAAGCACGTTCTTAATGGTGTCACCGAAGGAATAGTTGTGCGTTTCGGTAAGACCGATGAAAATCAACGCAGCGGACCAAACCACAGCGATGGTCCAGGCTAACGTTACAAGGAACCCTTCATTCTGTGTCAACACGTAGGTAGAAGCTACCACGAAGGGGGTAATCACCAGATACGGTGATAATGCATACGGGAGCATGATGAACAGATTCTTCAAAGAACCTTCACCTTCGTTAATGGATGCCACCATGTAGTTGCCGATAACAAACAGGAAGCAAACTACAAAGAACGCAATACCCATAAACGCAATCGGTGTTTCCTCAATGCCCGCAAAGCCGAAGATAAATCCGCGGAAAACGGTATCGGCGAGATAGACGGCAAAGATGATAAAGTACAGCAGAGCAGCAGACCCCATAGAACCCGCGTGTCCGCGTTTTAGGTAATAGTAGCCGTCAATCGGGTGACGCAACATATACCGGAAATAGGTAATGTCATGTAAGAACCGTTTGCCTTTGGTTTTCGGGATTTCCTTTACCTTTGCCACCACTACGGGACGGTTTCTCTTAATAAGGGAAGAAACAATAAAGTAGATAACGGCAAGGAAAATCACGATGAGGAAATATACCATATTCTCGCTCAGCCACTTATCGCGCAGCTCCCAGAAAGCATCTGAATAGTATTCGCGGTTTCTGGCGAAGCGGAACTCCTCAAGTGCTTCTTCAAAGCGTTGCTGGTGGAAAAGCGTTTTGCCGTAACCCATATGGGCAATACGGGACATACCGTTGAGCTTCAGCACCGCGCCCCAGGTCTGTTCACTATCCTCATAGTTACCGTTTTCCAGGTCATGGATAGCCTGGTGAGTCGCTACAGCAAAATCGGTGGGATAAAAGACCTGTACAAAAGCCTTTTCTCTGTCCAAAACGTATACGAAACCGTCTTGGTCTACCTCAATCGCAATTGCGTAGGTAAAGATACCGTTTCTTTCGTTGGACACCGCACGACCGCCGAAGGAGAACACGAGATCGCCGTTGCTGTCGTACTCGTAGATAAGACCGGTGTAGGTCAGCGCATACGCATTGCCGTACAGACCGGAGGCTACGTCAACGAAGTTCCATTCGTCCGTCATGAATTTATCACGAGAAAGAATGTTAACGCCTGCCAGGTTGTGCTGTTTCAAGCAGTTTTCCTGCTTGGAAGCAGCCGCTTTCCAGGAGTAGCCAAACTCGTCGGTCTGGGTGATGGTATACACAAGGTCACGTTCGTTGATATCCAGGTTGAAGATGGAACGGGGACGACGGGAAACGAGGTCCTGTTTCATTTCTTCACTGAGAATCATATCTTCAACCGTTTCCATAAAGGTCAGATACTTGCGGTTTGCCGCAAAATACCCTTGGAATTCGCCTTTGGCATCAAACTGCATAAGGCCTTCTGCGGAACCTTCGCCACAAACAAAGATATTGCCTTCGCTGGTTACCGCAATGTTCTTCGGCTTGAACTCGGACAGTTCACTGTACAGGTAACTGTCCGGGCGGCCGATGGTTTGTTTCACATTGGCATCTTTATCGAAGATATACACAAAACCTGCACCGTCCGCGACGTAGATATCACCGTTATCGGTAACATACAAACCGCGCGGGCTGACAAGAAGATCCTTGCCGAATTCCCAATGCTCTTCGGTTTCCATGTTGTATACGACCACGCGTCCGTTGCCGGTATCGGCAACATACAGGGTCTTGTCTACGATGAATACGTCCTCGGGGGTGGTCATACCAAGGTTACGCATATAAATGTTACCCGGCATATAGGCGTCTTGTGTACGTATCCAGCCGTCGTTAACCGAGATGGTGTAGGTGTAAGTGGTGTTTTCACTTGCAGACACCGTCGTCGCACCGAAAACGAGCAGCAGGCAAACTGCCAATAAAACCGCTAGTTTCTTTCGCACGTCACAAAACCTCCTTTACTTAATACCGGAATGCGCCATGGTACTCATAACCTTGGACTGCATAAAGATGAAGATGACCAGGTTGGGTACAAACATAATCAAGGTTGCCGCGGCGGAAACGCCCTGACCGGAAACCGTACCGCTCGCACTTAGGGTCGAGAGGTAGAAAGCAAAGGTTTTCAAGCTTTCGTTGTTGATGAAGTTTGTAGATGCCTCGGTTGCACCCCACGCCGACTGGAAGGTCATAATGGTCAGTGTTGACAAGGCGGGTTTTACCAGCGGCATAATGATTTTCAGCAAAATCTGATAGTCATTCGCGCCGTCGATGATTGCCGCTTCAATCAGCGCGTCCGGCAAGCCGTCAATAAACTGCTTAACAAGGAACACGCCGGTAGGCGTTGCCAAAAGCGGGATAATGTTCGCCCAGAAGGAGTCGAGAAGGCCGATATTCGCGATAACGAAGTAACGCGGAATGGCCACCGCCACCGAACAGAACATAAGAGCCAGGTTGTTAATTTCCATCAGCGCGGGACGCAGACGGAAACGTTTTTTGGACAGTACATAACCTGCGCTGGTAGAAATTACCAAGGTGCAAAGCACGGTAGAGAGCGAGGAAATGATACTGTTGAACAAATAACGCGTGGCAGGAATGTTACTTGTGGACGAAATCGCAAACAGTGCGTTAAAGTTATCCCAGGTGGGGTTACGCACATAGAAGCGAGGCGGATAAGCAAACAATTCGTCAAGGGGTTTGAATGCATTCATAAAAATGAATACAATAGGCATACCCATGAAGATACACAGCGGAATAAGGAATGCGTAGAACTTTAACTGTCCTGCGGTAAAGTGCTGCGGATTGATGCCGTTCCGTTTTAAGCGATAATGCTTTTTCTTGACGGTTTTTTCTTTTTTCATCATCAATCCCTCCCTTATTCGTCTTTACTGCCGAGCACCTTGTTACACGCCTGCGTTAACAGGTAGATGCCCACCAACAATACGACGGAAACAGCCGCCGCATAACCCATTTCGTAACGTAAGAAGCCGTAGTCGTCGATGTGAGTAACAATCAACTGACCGGCGTAACCGGGGGTCGGGTTTGCGCCCGAAAGCGAAACGCCAACGCCCGCGCTCTGGAAGGTATTTACGATAGCCATAACCGCGCCGAACAGCATCTGCGGTTTTGCGGAAGGAATGGTAACGTAAATAATTTCCTGGAAGCGGTTTTTGATACCGTCAATGTAAGCCGCTTCGTACAGCTCTTCATTGACGTTCATAATACCGGAAAGCATGGACAAGAAGCCGATACCCATACTACTCCACAGAGCAACCACGATCATAATCCACAGCAGGTGGTCTGCAGAAGACAACCAAACAATGGGCTCCTCAATGAGGTTGAAGCGCAGTAACACGTAGTTTAAGTAGCCGGATTTGTCACCCGCGAAAATAACACGCCACACGGTGGACAAAAGCACGCCGCCGGTCATAGACGGAGAATAAATGATAACCGCCAGGATGGTGCGGGGCAGGTGGGTAATCTGGGACAGCGACCAAGCGAGCAAAAATGCCATCACGTAGCCGCCCAAGCCTACCCAAACCGCGTAGGTGATGGTGTTCGGCAGAACATACTGCATAAACACCTCATCGTTGGTGAACAGGTTGATGTAGTTTTCAATACCGATGAAGCGGGGCGCCTGAATCGTGTTATAGTATGTAAACGACAGGAAAATAGCCGCCACAACAGGGATAATGATAAACAGGATAAAGAGAATTGCATACGGCGCAAGGAGGAACGGGGTGGAATGACGGGTAAAGAGATTATTGCCGCCAATACGCGCTACTTTTTGTTTTTTCACGGTGTTGCCCCCTCCTTCTTAGCGTTTTCCAATGCTTTCATAAGGTCCTCATAGCCCTTCATGGAATAGACCTTTACCATATTGCCGTTCTCATCACAGAAACCGAACTCTTCCAATTTACGGAGCAATTCGCGGTTGGTGATAAGGGTAGCACGGTCGATTTTCTCAACCAGGTTTTCGTGGTCAACAACCACGCTGTTCCAAACGTCACTGGTCTGACGTTCGATCATATAGTTTGCGGGGTGATAGGTGATTTCCTTCTGGTGTTTCCACTGGTCAAGGATAATCGCCTTATCTTCCTCGCTGTAAGACAGCTGCGAGAACGCGGTAAGGTTACCGGTGTTCCAACGGTATTCCGTACCGTAGGTGCTCTGCATCATGTAGGAATATTTCACCTGCGTGTCGGTGCCGAGCCACCATTTGAGGAAGTCCCACGCCTGGTCTGCACGGGTGGTATTATCGAATACCATACATGCGGAACCCGCCGCGTGCTGATAACGGAAAATAGAACCGTCTTCCTGCTTGGTACCGGGCGACAGGGCAATACCCCATTTACCCGCCAATTCGGGTGCTGCCATCTGCAACTGAATATAGGTGGCAAAGGAAGCAACGCCAAGCGGAATCTCACCGTAACGGAAGCTGTTGTAGAAGCTGGGAACGGCACTGTTCATACCGTAGATTTCATACAACTCGGTCATTTCGGTCATCGCGTCCAGATACTCGTCCGTATCAAACGCAGCCGCAGCACCGTCTTCAGTTACATAGTTCGCGTTATTCTGGGTGATGAACGGGTTGGTAACGTTAAACGCTTTGTAAGCGTTATTTGCGGACAACGGAATGTAGAAGTTCATATTGTAGCGCAGGAGGGTGGGCATCATATATTTGACGTCATCCCAGGTCTGCGGAACTTCTAATCCTAACGTCTTCATAATGTCCTTGCGATAGAAAAGCACCATAAAGTCCTGGGTTTCCGCCGCGCCGTAAACGCCGCCGTTAAAGGTACAGGGCACCAGCGCTTCCATGTTGTAATGCTGGCTGTAGAACTCTAAGAAATCCGGGTAGTCCAGCAGATTCTTCGCCGCACCACGCACCGCAAAGTTAAACGGCGTACCAATCGCGGCACTGATAACAATGTCGGGGTTAGTTTTGGTGGCATTGGCAAGCACCAGCTTCTGTTCGCTGGGCATAATAGAAAGCTGGATGTTGGAGCCCTTTACAGCGTTGTAATCAGCGTCAATGATCTGCTGCAGCACCTGTACGTACGGTACAGAACGGGCAATCCAAACGGTAAGCTCGGTGCTCTTTTCTGCACCGGTCGCCGTGTAGCTGCCTTCCGCCGCATCCGCGGAGAAGGACCATACAAAGGATTTTACCGATTCGGCAAGGCTCTTAAACACATTGGTGTTGGCGGGTTCCAGCTTGGTGGTGTTACCAAGGTAGAAACGGTCAACCGCCATCGGCATACTGTTCAGACTGCCGAGAACGTTACCGAGGTACTTAGTAGCAGAGTTATCACCTTGACTGATAAGGTCGGTTTTGTTCGGAATCTGATTGGGCTTTTTAAGCAGCTTACGCAAAGATTCGGAAGCATATTTGAGGCTGTCCGCGTACGCAGGTTCATCACCGCTGATTTCCTGCAGCTTGGCGTACAGCGCATCCACACGCTGTGCAAACACTTCGATATCCGAAACCGCGTTGGGCATATAGTAATCCATATTCCAAGTACGGTTCTGGTCAACCTGACCTGCGGTCAGCTTCTGAATATCCATACCGAAGGCATTGATGTCTTCCATCAACTTTACGATGCCTTCATATACCTCTTCCAAGGGGCCCATAGAGACCTTCATGGCAAAGGTATGAGTGCCGGCGGTCAGGTAAACCTTCGCAGGCTCGCCGTTAATATCCAGCACCTTATTGGCAAATTTATTGGTGTCGGTGTTTTCAAACGCAACCGTTTTCCATTCGGCAAACGGCACGGCACCGTCGATTTCAACGGTACGGTACACCGCCTTGTTGGTATCGGAATTCTGCATATAGCGCAGACCGAGCGTGTAAAAGCCGTCCTGCTCTACGTCAAATTCCCACAAAATCTTCTGGCCGGATTCTCTCCAAGAGCCGCCTTCCAGAACGTTAAGCAGCTTGCTGTAGGTATCATACGGATACAAAGCAGCGTTTTTCTGGCTGGTAGCACGAATAAAGGAGTCGGATTTTACTTTGTAATCCTCGGCCTCAATAATCTTTACGTCCGTAACGTCTGCTTTACCTGCGTTTGCCGCCATATACTCGGCATAGGTGGGCAGCGTCGAGACTTTTTTCACATAAATAGCAACCAGAACCATGTCCTGCGACTCGGGAGAGAAGGTAACCGTCTGGTCGCCCGCTTTCCAATCAAAGGTCAAGGTGTCACAGTTGGTATCGTGGTAGTTGCTAAGCACATCGAGATACGGCTCGGTAATGCTTAACTGTTCGGGAACCAATTCGTTACCTTTACGGTCGGTTCCGTATTCGGAAAACGCATCTGCCCACAAAATCGGCAGAGAAGAAACGTATTCCGCACCGTTAACGGTCATATCAATCAGACAATCCATATACAGAGCGTCCTTCGGATAGAACTTAACGGCCATCTCATAGGTGCCGTCTTCAGCGACCGGCACAGTGAACGACAATACCTGTCTGGAAGCCAGCGCAACGGCGCCGTCTTCAACCGTAACAGCTGCATCGTCGATTTTCGCATTGGCCCAATCCAAAACCCATGCGTCCTTCACATAGTTTTCGTTGGTCCATGCATTCACAGAAGAGGAAGTGTAAGGAGACTTACCGGAAGGCAATTTTGCTTTGCCGGCAGATTCTTCAGAGGCGGCCAGACACGGCGCAATCGAACACACGACCAACGCCAAAGCCAGCACCAAACTGAGCACTTTCTTCTTTTTGAGCATTCTGTTCACCTCCGTGAATTTAAAAAGGTTTATTTCGCCGTCTGTAAGGTGACAAGCGGCGAAAAAACCGCTAAAAAACGTTGTCTCCTATACAGCGAAGCCATATAGCACAAAAACCGCCACCGCTTCTCCCCTGTCTGCCATACGACAGACAGGGGGGGAAGCGGTTTCGTATATTTCCGAACTTTTCAGTCGGATAAATGTATTTGATTATTCGACAGGATTAGGGAAGTCGGTCGGACTTTCCACAGACGCGGGAACTTCTGCTTCCAGCATCGCTTCTTCCGCTGCTTTCTTCTTCTTTTTCTTCAAAAGGAGAAGGATAAGCAGGAGAATGCCTGTCGCGAGAACCACGCCGCCGCCGATAATCAGAGCAATTGCCCACCAGGGGAAGGTATGACGGATGATCTTCTTTTTCTTCTTGGTCTTGCCGTCGGCGTCGTCATCGTCCCAATCGTCTTCATCCCATTCTTCGTCTTCGGGATATTCGGTCATCTCGTCGTCAACGTCCATCTTGTCGAAATCGGTAGGCGAATAGACGCTTACCTCATACAAGGTGGGGTTGTTCAGGGAATCGCCCTTTTCGATGGGGGTCATACGCAACGCAATCGCTTTGGTGCCTTCCTCGAACTCGATAACGTCAAAGGAGCCGCCGCCGTTTACAACGGTGTTCTCGTCCTCATCGTTGGTATAAACGATGGTCCACTCTTCGCCGTCTTCGGTATACTCGATATCGTAGTCGGAGGTGAAGCCAACCGCCCATTTGAGAACCATTCTCTTGAGTTCAACGGGTTCTTCGGTGTCAATGTTGAACTGAACGACGCTGTCTTGCGTCAAAGGCATCTGATAGGTGGTCTGTACGTTGTCATCAAACAGACGGCTCATCGCGTCAACCTCACCGTACATCGGCAAGGATTTGTATGCCGCGTCACCCTTTTCGATGGTGATTTCGGTCCAACCCTCTTCTACATAGATGGTGGTGAGACCCGCCGCTTCTACGTGATAACCGTATTCATAGTCTGCATAGCTGGGGATGTAGTTGTAACGGGTAAGCTCTTCGCCGTCAACCAATACGGATTTTGCGGTGGTACCGAGCGCCAAAATGGTGGTGCGCTGGGAACCCTCATCCATATCCTCTGCCGTGATGGTGAAGGTGGAATCGCTCACAGGTTTATTGGTATACACCTCGGTATGCGAATCGTAGGTACGGAAATCTTCGATATCGCCATCCATAATATGAATGGTGGAGGTGCGTTCCTCATCGGGAGGCGTGATAAGCAAGGAATCGTGCGGCGTCTCGCCGTCTTCCCATTCCATATCTTCTTCATCATGCATCTCGTCTGCGAGGATCATACTGTCGGGAAGGTCAATCGCTTTCACAGCACCAGCTTTTACGAAAACAGGGCTGAAAGCGGTCGGTGCTTCTGCCATTACCTTCTGATTACCCTCAAATCTCTCATAAGTAAACAGACTGTACCAGGTAGAACCGTTGGGGAGCTGTACAATACGGTTAAATTGACCGTTTTCCATAACCGGGCAAACCAGGAAATCGTCACAGAAGAGATACTGGTCGTTCACACGGCTCAAGGAAAGCTGGAACGGATACGCAACCATCATACCCTTGAGAATGGGATTGGAGGTCTGGTTTGCGTCCATCGCCGCACTCATAAGGGTGGGAACGATGTTCTGGCGGAAATAATACCATTTACCGAAGTTGTTGGTATTTGCTTCACCCTTTTTCCACGGCTTGTGGATATCCACACCGTGTTGGCGCATCCAGGGGGAGAAGGTGGAAAGTACCGTCCAACGGCTGAACAAGTCGTCGGTTTCCACTTCGCCGCCGAGGCCGCCAAGGTCGCCACCGTACAGGTTATAGCCGGAAGCGCCCATGGAAATCATAGAATAAATCTGGTCAGCGTAACCCACCCAAGTGGATCTCTGGTCACCGAGGAAGTTACCGACGAAATACTGCGAACCTGCAACACCGGAGCGCTGGAACAGTACGTAATCGCCGCCGGTTGCTTCCTGGAAGGATTCCGCAGCATCTTTTGCATAATAATAGGAGTTAAGGTTATGCATTTCCATGCCGGAAAGGCCGTTCCAACAGGTGCCGGAGAAGGGCAGGTTTTCACCGTAGTCGATCATGGCACCGCGAACGCCCCAATCCCACAAAGGTTTCCAAATATTAAACTCGCAGTTGAACACATTGAGAGCAGTGGGATTGGAATAGTCAACCCAAGATTGGTTCAGATACTGATACGCACCCTTTGCCAACAAAGGCTGGGTAACAAACATCCACGGATAACCGGTATCGGAGAATTTTTCGCCATTAGGACCGGTATATTGTCCGTTGGGGTCTTTAATGGGGTTAACAGACATACCGACGTCATCGTAGAAGGAGTCGGTGCTGGTTATGGCGGGGTGATACCAATATAACGACTTAATACCGCGTTCGTTCTGATAGCCGATATTACGGTCGGTATAAGAGTTATGTCCTTCACCATACAGCGCCTCGGGATAGAACCCGTAGTTGTCCATAAACCCTTCAAGCAGCTCCACCATGTTCTGGTAAGAGATCAAGGAGCCGTTGATACTAGCGTCGCTTGACGAATTCTCGGGAACGGGCGGCAACGTTGCCTGACCCTCCTCACTGACAAGCTCACGCTTGTTAAACGCAGCAGACGCAGCACCTGCCCAGAAACCGAAGGTCCATTCGTTGTACATACCCGAAGTACCGGTCAAAGAGGTGTACTTCTTAATGTTTTCAGTAGGCGTGCCTGCCCACAGGAAAAGGTCCAATTTATCGCCGTCCATGCGAATCTGCCATTTAGAGGGGTCATTAGCACCCATATCACATTCGCCGGGGTAGGTCATATTGAACCAAGCGGTGTAACCGCGGTTGGAATGGAAAATCGGTACGTTAATGTAACCCCATTCGTCGTTAGACCAACAGTCACCGTTGGTTAAAGAGGTAAAATACCCGATTTGGTTGGTGTCGTTATAGCGTTCACCGCCCTGGTAGATAACCTCTTTACCGTCTGCGGTAATGGGGAACTCTACCATTGTGCGAACTACCTTTTCCGTACGCACCTTGTACGCAAAAGAAATCTGCTCATTGGAAATGCTGACCAATTTCTTTTGCTTGTTGTTGAGTATCTGCAGCTGGAAGCCGTCAGCGTACTCAGCATAACGAAGGATGGTGCCGTCCGAGCCGGTCATAATGACCGCACCGGATGCGTCCTTCTTATAATCAATAGTAGCAATGGAAGAAGGCTCAAATAAGCCAACGTTACCTACCTCTACACCGTCTTGATACATTTCATGTACCGATTGCACACGGAAACCGCCTTCTGCAGGGAAGGAAATATGCAACTGTTCCTTATATGTGCCTGCAGTGGTGTTAATAATGAAATATTTCGCCGTCTGCTGGGTAGAGGTCGCCTTGCCGAGCGGGAACCATACGTACCCCGCCTGCTGCGGCACTGTTTCCGATTGGAAAGCGGGCTCATAGGTAAGACCTATTCTTTCTTCCGCCGCTGCAACAGCCACCGAAAACGCGGATACCAACAACGCTACACAGCAAAGCGATACCAGGATTTTTATAAAACGTTTCTTCACCAGCTACCTCACCTGCCTTTCTATAATTCTGAAAGTATCCGCCCGCCCGTAAGACGGGCGGATATCACACTCTTCTAACAGAAACTTATTTACCTAATTTCTTCTGGTTGTCTGCAAGGCTCTTGTGGAAGGTATCCCACGCTTTTGCCATAGCATCGTTGAACTTTTCAGCACCTTCACGCAGTTCGGCAGTTTTGTCGAAGCCGTCGGTGATGTTGTTCAACCAGGACTGAAGGTGAGTGCTGGTGAGATCGCGGAGCTCGGGCACCAGCTTGAAGGTGTCGTAACGGCCGCAATTCTGGAGGTTCTTCAGATAGTAGTCGTGTACTTCGGTGGTACAATCGAGCTTGCTGAATTTATCAAGAACAGTCTTGTTGGTGGTGGTCGGGAAGTATACAACCGAGTTCAAGGTGTAGATGCCCTTGTTTTTGGCTTCATACTGTTCCAAACGAGCAAGGTTACCGTTGGTGCTGAAGGTCATGAAGCGAAGTACCTGATAGCAAGCTTCGATGCGGTCAGCGGGGGTAGTGGAGGTGATGAAGCAATGGTCAACGTGCATCATCATTTTGCCCTTGTAGTTGGGAGCAGTCCACATTTTGAAATTGAATTTTACCTGCTTGGGATATTTGTCAACGTAAACGTTGATGTCGTCTTCCATCAAGGCTTTACCGTTTTTCCAAGCGTTTTTGTAGTTGGTAAGACCGAGCTTTGAAGACAGAAGGTTCTTGCCTTGGCTATCTTTGGACTGTGCTGCGTTCCAGCCTTCAACGCCGGGAAGCATTTCACGCCATGCACGGAACTGTTTTGCGCCGGTGATGAGGTATTCAACCTCCATCTTCTTGGTATCCCAATTGTAAGCACGTACACCGTAGTTACCGCCGGTTTTAGCGGTTTCATAGAAGCATACACGGTTGTAGGCTTCGAACAGGTCGGTAACAGCAACCGCTTTGCCGTCGTTGAACAGCTTGTCGCCTGCTTTGAGGTATTCTTCGTAGTCGGTCATAGACCATTCGAGCGCGGGCAGCTTCATACCGGTCTGTGCAAGAAGGTCCATATTGAAGGTAACAGTTTCGAAGGTCGCCTGATGCGGTGCTGCATATACTTCAGCTTTGCTGCCGTGTTTCGTATCGCCGGTTGCAGTGCCGCCAAAGGTGTAGTCCTTTTTCAGGTTAGCAGGAACGTTGTTGTATTCGGGGTCTTTCGCCAACAGGTCGGTGATGGGATAAATCCAGCCCTGTGCCAGGTAGGTGGGCAATTCGCCCGCTTCGTCCCACATGATGTTAGCAGCGGTACCGGTCTTCATACGGGAAGACAGATATTCACGGCCGTCATCGTTGGAGCTGTGTGCCCACATATCAAAGGTAAAGGTGATATTGGGGTACATTTTCTGTAAGCAGTCAAACATCCAGTCATAGTCGGTAGGACGAACAGTATCAACAGCAATGGAAACTTCGCCCTTCATATCGTATTTCGCGAAGGAGTCAGCTACGGGAGTAAACTCAATCGTCTTTTTGTTGCCTTTGTCCTTTGTGGTTTTCTTGGTTTTTGTGGTTTTGCCGGTTTCTTCATCCTCACCGGTTTCGCCTTCGCCTGTGGTGGTTCTCTTAGTGCGTTCTTCTTTGTTGGTTTCGCCCTCTTCTTCAACACTGACCCAAACTTCTTCGGTAGTGGAGCAACCTGCCATACAGGTCACGATCATCAGTGCCGAGAACAGAATTGCTAAAAGTTTTTTAGTCATACCGCATTTCCTCTCTCTTAATAAAATGGTTTGTTATTTCCTTCCGCGATGTCCGTGCCGTTTATAGCACGGACACCGCGGTTACTGCTGAGAATCGTGAAGACTCAGTCTTCGTATTCGTCGCCCCAAACGAAGTCGTCTTTGGGCATCCAGCCAAGGTAGTTATCCGGAATGGGTTCGGGTGCCCAACCTTTGTCTTCGCCTTCCACTGCATCTGCCCAAGCAAGCGGATCGCCCTTGCTGTCAAGTGCAGTGATTTGGAAGTTGTCGATGGTGGAGCCATTCTGATGGTTACCGAAACCAACCAAACCGCCAAGCGAAGTTTCGTTCACCGAAGCATAGTAGATACGGTTTTCATCGTAATCCATCTGCACGGTGATAAGACCGTCAACTACCGTGATAGAGATATGATGCTGTTGTCTTTCGTCGTATATACGACGATAACCGTCCGGATCTGCTTCCAACTGCTTCTGAGACGGGGCACCATCATATACTTTACCGTCGGTTGTCTTGGTGTAACGGTGGGTCTTACCGCTTATATCGCCGTTAAAGTTGACATAGCCTTCCTGTTCGTTATGGATCCAAGCGCCGCCGCCCAGACCGTTACGCCACAGCCTGCCGATTTGATTATTCGCCCAGGAATCGGTA
>JAZSED010000125.1:0-6216 GCA_045531495.1 Acutalibacteraceae bacterium | reverse complement strand
GTGAAAAAGACCATAACATTCCTTGATGGTGAGATTTTTATGAACAATTGGGGTTTTGGTGAAGATAATTGCGGTAACGAAACTGAATTAAAACCCAAGGGCATCATAAAACGTATTGGAAACAATATTACCAAAACAGGTAATACTGAAGTAATAGACGTTGTAGGGGGGTTCAAAGTTGAAATCGGTGAAAAAACTTTCGATACAGTATGTCTAATGGAGTTGGGACATTTTAACAATGCGATTGCAATAGAACAGTATATTGATGAAAACGGAAGAACAATTCTTTGGCGTAGATTCAACCGTGATGATTGGGCGATAAAACGTTATAAAAAGAAATGGAGCGAACAACTCCCAAACAACGAACAACTTATTATTAACGGAGAAACTTATGTTCATTGGTATGACTGTATAACGGATTATATACTTTAATTTCAAAGTTAAAATATAGCAGCGTATAGGGCAAGGCAGGAATAACTTTCATACTTTCGGCGGTTTTACTGCTTAAAAACAAAGTTTTCAACAGTGTTTTGTTTAGTATGATTTTCAATATGACGGTATGATTTTTGTCATACCATTAAAAATAGAGTTATCTCGTAAATTCGGGATAACTCTATTCTCATATATGTCTTGAAAATCTTTATCAGAAATGTTATATTAAATTAAAGAAAATGCGTGTTGTTATGCGGAATTTACAACTTGTGGAAATAACTTCCACAAGGTGTAAACAAGAGCCTCCACTTGTCAGGGGAGGTGGCAAAACGAAGTTTTGACGGAGGGGTAGCTTTCTCTCCCTCAGTCTTTTGCTTCGCAAAATCCAGCTCCCTCGTCAGAGGGAGCCAAGGGCTAATTTGTCTCTAATTTAACACAAGCATATAATGCACTTAAAGGCGGTGATGATATGAAATGTCCGTATTGTCAAAAAGAAATGGAAGAAGGATACGTTCCTTTTAATTCTCCTTTCGTGTTAAAATGGGTGTCTTTGGTGGATAGGTCAAAGATACAGATTTCAGATAAGACGAAATTATCCGAAGTTGCCAAAATTAAAAACGTACAATATTGCAAGAATTGCGATGTGTTCATAAAGAAAAAGCCGTGAAAATTCACGGCTTTTTCTTTATCTCTTCACAAAATATTCTTCATACCACACAAGGAAGGTATAGATAGTCCAGACCTTGCGCCAATTATCCGAGTTTTCGTACAGATACGAATGGAAAATGGCGTTGATTTCGTCAACGTTGAAGAATTTGGCGGCGGTTTCGCTGTTGAATTTTGCAATAACGTCACCGTTATACCGCTCGTCCGCCATCCACATACGGATGGGCACCACAAAACCGAGCTTCTTGCGGAAGGCAATGTCTTCGGGAATGACCTTCGCGGCGGCAGTGCGCAACGCCACTTTGTTTTGCTCGTCGTTTACTTTATATTGAGACGGCATACGGGAGGCGATATCAAAAATACGCACATCGGTCAGCGGCATACGCACTTCCAATCCTGCAGCACGGCTCATTTTATCGACATTGAGGTAAATATCGCCCTCTAACCACACTTGAATATCTACGTCGGACATTTTGGAAAGCGGGTCAAGCCCTTCGTTTTCTGCATAAATATGACGTACTAAATCTATCGGCTCAAAGTTCTCGTAATAGGTTTTGAGGATTTTACGCTTTTCGTCTTCCTTCATAATGTTGGTGTTGCCCACGTAGAAGGTTTTTAGGTTATCGCCGTATCTTTCGGCGTTGCGATACATATTGTAGCCGCCGAAAAACTCGTCAGCACCTTCACCCGAATAGCAAATGTCTGTGCCTTTAGCTGTGGCGATACAGCCGAGCGCAAAAGCAACAGCCGAAGCATCACCCAAGGGCTGCTCCATATTGTACATCACATACGGTACAATATCGAAGTACATTTGGGGGGTGATAACACAGCGGTTGAATTTTCTTTTCAAAATATCTGCAGTTTCTTTAGCAAGTCCCGATTCATCCAAACGACTGTCATCGTAGCCGCAGCTGTTACAAGCGGGCGCATCCGACATGGCTAACACATAGGACGAATCTACACCGCCCGACAAAAAGCTCTCGACGTATTCATCATCGGTTTTAACTTCCGCCATAACGGTTTTGAGCGTTTCGTGAACTTCGTCTGCCCATTCTTCCAAGGTTTTGGTGTTATCGGGGGAGAAGGTTGGTTTGAAATACCGGGAAATGCTCACTTTCCCGTTTTTGAAGGTCATATATCTACCCGGCAACAATTTCTTGACACCCGTAAAGAAGGTTTCCTCTCCCGTGGTATAGGTCATGGTGAGGTAAATTTGTAACATCTTTTGGTTCAGTTCTTTTTTGAACCCGTCACCTTCCATAATTTCACGGATGGTGGTGCCGTACAGCAGGTTACCGCTTTCGGTTACGTAGTAATAAAACGGTTTTGTGCCGAATTGGTCACGCAGGCAAAACAGCATATCCTGCTCGCTGTCGTAGATGGCAAAACTGAACATACCGTAGATATGATTTGCCATCTCGCCGCCCCATTTTTCATATGCGGCAAGAAGGATGGCGGCTTCCTTTTGCTCGCGCGGCAAAGAAGGGTCAACGCCCAAGTCTTTGCAAAGTGCTTTGTGATTGCGGATATGACCGCTGTATTTTTTTAATTCTAACATTTTACACCTCGTGTTATGTTAATAAATGTATTATAACACAAAAATAAACACGATTCAACAAATATATCTACATAAAACATTGCATTTTCTTGTGGATGTATGTTACTATATCTTCGCTGTGAAAATTTCTAATATGCATTAGGTGGTAAGAAACGATGAAAAAACAGTATTTGTTTGATTTTGACGGCACGTTGGTAGACTCCATGCCGACGTACGGTGCTATTATGTTGCGTATTTTAGATGAGAATGGCATTGGGTACGGCGATGATATCATCAAAATTATTACACCGCTGGGGTTAAAAGGTACAGCTGTGTATTTTATGAATATGGGTTTGCAATCTTCGGTCGAGGAAATCGTAGATACGTTTCTCGGTTATGCGATTGAGGCGTATACCAATGACGTGCCTGCCAAAAGTAATGTTGCGGCTGTTTTGCGAGCGTTAAAGGAACAAGGCGCAGGGTTGCACGTGTTGACCGCCAGCCCGCACGTCACGTTGGACCCGTGTCTTAAACGGCTGGGATTGTACGAGCTGTTTGACAACGTCTGGTCCTGCGAGGATTTTAATACCACCAAGGCAGACCCTGAAATTTACCGTTTGGCGGCACAAAAAATCGGCGCAGACGTAGCCGACGTTTTATTCCTGGATGATAACTATAATGCCGATAAAACCGCAAAAGAAGCAGGTATGCAGGTGTGCGGTGTGTACGACGCGTCGTCCGCGGAATATACCGATGAAATCAAAGCGGTAGCTGATTATTACATAACCGATTTTTCGGAACTGTTGGATATATAAGAAAAAGACCACTCACGGGTGGTCTTTTTTACTTGTTTTTTTCGGGCAATTCGCTGATTAAAGCCGCGCCTAATACCAATACGGCACCGACAGCGGTGTACACCGTGAAGGGCTCTTTCAAAACAGTGGCAGACAAGATGACTGCAATAATCGGGTCGGTATAGCTGAATATCGCTGTGGTTTGTGCAGGAAGGGAGCCCATAGACCCGAAATACATCGCGTATGCGGCACCTGTATGTATAACACCGATAATGATGAGTAAAATCCAGGCGGTAGCGGAAATTTCGAAAGAAGCACCGCGTTCTGCTATGAGGCAGTACGGAACCATAACTGCGGCAGCAGCGGCTAACTGTACAACTGTTTTGTCATAAGCACCGATATTTTTGATTTTGGTATTCATCAATACCACACTTGCATATAAAAGCGCGGCGCCGAGTCCCAACAAAACACCGCGCAGTTCCGCAAAAGAACCGATGCCCGTTTGTAAGACACCCGATACAAATACCATGCCAATCAATGCCACAAAGACACACATACACTTCTTCAAAGTAAGCTTTTCTTTCAGTAAGAAGGGGGAGGCGATAACCACAAACAGCGGTGCCATATAATAGCAAAGTGTTGCGGTGGCTACGGTGGTAAATCGGTAGGATTCAAATAAAAGAACCCAATTCAAACCGATGCAACCGCCGGAAAGGAGAAGCAACGGCAGATTTTTTCGAATGGCATTCTTGTTGATGCCTTTGCGTGTACAAAGCATCACCAGCAACAGAAAAACCGCGCCGATGACACCGCGCGAAAGGGCAATAATGCCCGAAGGCAACGGAATGTAACGCACGAAAATACCAATGGTGCCGAAAATACCCATAGCGCCGAGCAACGGTAAAAGGGCGGTATATTGTTTTTTCATATAATCTTTCCTTTGTGTCAATATATGAGACATTTTATGTAATTCTGATACAAAAGTCAATGCTTTTGGTTGCATAATGTGATTTTTTGTGATATTATGAACGGGATTTAAGGGGGCATTATTATGCGTATTGTTGTAAAAGTCGGTACTTCCACCTTGGCACACACGACGGGTCATCTGAATATTCGTACGGTAGAAGCGCTTTGTAAAGTGCTTGCAGATTTAAAAAACGCGGGACACGAAGTGGTTTTGGTATCTTCTGGCGCGATTGGTATGGGCGTCGGCAAGTTGAATCTCCGCGAACGTCCGACCGACATTCCTACAAAGCAGGCGGCCGCCGCGGTGGGACAATGTGAACTGATGTATACATATGATAAGTTGTTTTCCGAGTACAATCATACGGTGGCGCAGATTTTGATTACGGGTGCAGACGTAAACGACGAGACACGGCATACCCATTTTCAAAACACCCTGTATCGTCTTTTGGAATTAGGCGTTTTACCGATTGTTAACGAAAATGACACGGTATCCACCGATGAAATCGTTATCGGTGATAACGATACGCTGGGAGCTATTGTTGCTACCAGCATAAATGCGGATTTACTTATATTGCTTACCGATATTGACGGTTTGTTTACTGCTGACCCGCACACCAATCCCGACGCAAAGCTCATTTCCGTTGTAGAAGAAATGACCCCCGAAATTCTGGCATTGGCGACAGGCAAGGGCAGTGCGCTTGGTACGGGCGGCATGGTGACAAAACTGCGTGCGGCAGAAATTTGTATGCGTGCCGGTTGCGATATGGTGATTGCCAACGGCAGTGACCCCGATTTGCTGTACGCTATTATAGACGGTGCGCCTTGCGGCACCAGATTTATCGCAAAGAGGTAATGAAATGACAACACAGTTCATTTTAGAAAAGGCAAAACAGACGTTGCCGCTTGTTGCGACGTTAACGGCAGAGCAGAAAAATGCGGCATTGCACGCAATGGCAGATGCGCTGATAGCTGAAACAGATGCGATTTTAGAGGCAAATATGGCGGACATAGAGGCGGCGCGCGGTACGGTTTCCGAGGTGATGCTGGACCGCTTGGCGCTGTCCAATCACCGTATTACGGCTATGGCAGACGGTATTCGTGCGGTGGCGGCTTTGCCCGATCCGACAGGTAAACTGCTGGAAACCGCTACGCGGGAAGACGGATTGACCATACAGAAAATCGCGGTGCCGATTGGTGTTATCGGTATCATTTACGAAAGCCGCCCCAACGTGACAGCGGATGCTGCGGCTTTGGCTGTCAAAAGCGGCAACGTGTGCGTGCTGCGCGGCGGTAAAGAAGCGTTTCGCTCTGCTAATGCTATTGTTAACGCTTTGCAAAGAGGTCTTGCACATTGCGACTTGCCCGTAACAATGGTTCAACTGATACAGGATACTACCCGCGCAAGTGCCAATGAAATGATGAAAGCCACCGGGTATATTGATATGCTGATTCCGCGCGGCGGTGCGGGTCTTATCCGCGCGTGCGTCGAAAATGCAACCGTGCCCTGCATTCAGACGGGAACGGGAATTTGCCATATTTACGTTGATGAGTTTGCCGATATAGATAAAGCTCTTAAAATAGTTGAGAATGCAAAAACCTCGCGCCCGTCCGTTTGCAATGCCGCAGAGGTTTGCCTCGTGCACCAAAGTGTTGCGGGACAATTCTTGCCCATGCTTTCAAAGCGCCTTTGCGCAGACCGCACGGAGGCAGGGAAGACACCTGTTGAGCTCCGTCTTGATGTGCGCTCACAAGCAATGATTGATGGTACGCCAATGCCCGATGCTGATTTTGATACCGAATTTTTGGACTATATTCTCGCGG
>JAZSED010000081.1:0-2634 GCA_045531495.1 Acutalibacteraceae bacterium | reverse complement strand
CCTGCTCGCTGTATCTCGCACTGCGAGCGCTCGCAGTCGCCCACAAGTTATTCGCCCGACTCGTCGGGCTCATAACCCCAAAGCGAGAGCACCGACCCAACTCTTGCAGTAAAAAAGAACAGGACACCGAAACGGTGTCCTGCTCTTTTTGGCACGTCGCACCGAAAAAGATATCGTTTTAAAACAATTTATTTAAATCAATATCTGCCATAAAGATTGCTGCGTAAGACATTGTCATGTGGAAAAGCGAGGTGTTCCATTTGGTATCTTTTCCCCAGCCTTCAAATGTGGTTGTTCCGTCTTCTCGCAAAATGCGTTTCCACGCGCCATCATCCAACAGGCATTGTTTTATAAGGTCGTATCGATTGTTTCGTACAAGTCCAACGAAAACGGGAAACGTACAGTAGAGAGAAAGTGAACTGATTTTATTTCCATCAAGCATAGATAAAAAATTCTGTTGGAATCTGTTATCGGAACAAAGAGCAAGCCCATATACAAAACTGTTGCCCACCAAACTGATATGCTCCGTGTTTTCACCGTCTCTGAACAAATTCTTTTGCTTATCATAAAAAGCGGTATAAAATGCAGAGATGAGCGGACTTTCATCTCGGTATTGTACTATATTAAGAATGGAAGCAATTTTATTTGCAGTGCACACTGCAGCAATGTAGTATGCGTTAAGAGAAATGTGAGCTTCTTTACAAATCTGACCCTCGCGAATATCCACATCGTAATCGTGCTGGAAATTTTTCGGCCATTCTACAACACACCATTTGTCCAGATTTCTTAAAAGACCGTCCTTTTCATAATTACATCGGTAGGCATCAAGCAACCGTGTTACCTTTGCGTAATTCTGCATTAAATATTCTTTATCACCTGTATAATTGTAATGCCACAATACAAGATACACCAAAATCAAAGGAAATTCCGCGATCTCCTGCATGAAAGAGCAACACATACAGGTGACAAGCGTATCGGTAATAAACTCGGTAGAAAAAGCATCATCTATGAGCTTTCTTACCATAGAATCGTCGCCCGTCAGAATCATATTGGTCAAAGCGGTGTAGCATCCGTCACCAAGGTAGAAGCCCTTTTCACGCTCCATACAGTCTTGTATAACTTCCTGCACACCGTATTTTTGTGTGTGAACACACAAATTCCAGATTTTCTTCAAGTCTTCGTTTGCAGCATATTCAGATCTTAATTGAGTTCTAAGCTCAAAAGGATAATGCCTTGCACAAAAATAAACGTCCAATATTTCTACGTTTACAGGCATAGCGAGTTCTGCATATCTGAACGACTTATAATCGAACCAATCAAGCCGGCTTCCGCCGTTTGCCAAAACCCATTCTTCCTGGTAAGTGCAATTTGCACGAAGTTTATACCGCGGGGTGCCGTCATCATTCAATTCCTGTGCGCAGCGAACGGTAACAATGTCACCCGTTTTACCTTTGGCTCGCACACATAAATAGCCCACATAATTGGAACCGAAATCGTACAAAATGCTATTTTCAAAAACGGTGGTGCTAACAGGTTGAATCTTTTCAAATTCCAACATGCCGCTTCTTTGTGCGATAAGCGTGTGGTCTGCATATTGATTAATTTTTGCACATTTCCAATCAGAATCATCAAAACCGATTTGCTCAAAGCCAACCTCTGCTGCATTGGAATCGTATCTTTCCAGAAACTGCGTGTCATAGCCGCAGGTTCCCGTTTCGGTATAGGCAGTATGAGGGCTTGTTTTAAAACTTTCATCACTTGCAACAACCGCTTCTCCGTCTATCATCAAATCGAGAATCAATCCGTGGCGGTTATCTCCGCTTTGCCATACGCGGTTGATAAGCCCTTGATATAACGTGTGGACAGCAATTAGGTTCTCTCCTTTTTGCAGATACTTACTAACGTCAATTACATTATAATTATAATTGAAATGATAAGAAGGAGCAGGTCCTTGTGCTACAAACTGTCCGTTTATATAGAGTTTATAATAATCGTCAGCAGAGATATAAAGTGTTGCGTTTTTAGTGAAAGCATCACAGGTGAACTTTCTTCTAAACAGAATGTGCCGGTTTCTGTGCTCGTCACAAGGCAAATCAACCTTATCTAACTGCCTATGAAAAACATTTCTCGGTTTTAAGTTAGCAAATTCCGAATTTGTTATCCATTTACCTTTGAATGTATGTTCCATTGCCTCACCACTCCAATTAAATTTTTTGAATTAATTATAGCATGTGATTGTCACTTTTTACAATATTACTGCAAAATTTAGTTCAAGTCCTCCCCAAAGGTCGTTTTGGGGAAATGATATCTTTTGAATTCCACCTTGAAAAATGACACAAAAAACCCAGAAACCGTTGTGGTTTCTGGGTTTTCCGAACCGATATCTTTTTCGGTTCGCATTGTTGGTTGCGGGAGGAGGATTCGAACCTCCGACCATTCGGCTTGCGGTTGCCCGAAAAAATCGGCGGGCGCTTTGCGCTTCTCCTTGATTTTTTCGACCGCTGCGCAGGGCTGACCTGCTCGCTGTATCTCGCACTGCGTGCGCTCGCAGTCGCCCACAGGTTATTCGCCCAAGGGCTCATAACCCTCGGTCGGAGCACTAACCCTTTTTTGCAAGTTGCACTAATTTAGATA
>JAZSED010000044.1:0-9626 GCA_045531495.1 Acutalibacteraceae bacterium | reverse complement strand
ATGGCTATACCCGAGCAAGCGGTGTTGAAAGGCTTGCAAAGTGCCGTGTGGCACGCACGGTTTGAAATTGTGGGTCGCGACCCCTTGGTGATTTTCGACGGTGCGCATAATCCGCAGGGCATCGAGCAAGCGGTCAAAAGTGTTAAACAGTATTTTAGCGGCGAAAAGGTGTATTTGCTGACCGCCGTGCTGAAGGATAAGGATTATACGGGTATTGCGAAAATGCTGTCGGAAATTGCTGAAAAAGCGTTTGTGATGACCCCCGATTCTCCGCGCGCATTGGACGCCAAAGACTATGCGGCGGTATTAGAGGGTGCAGGCATTCCGTCCACGGCGTTTGACAGTATCCCTGCGGCATTTGCAGCCGCCCGTGCCGCCGCGAAAAAAGACGGTAAACCGCTCGTGTGTCTCGGGTCTTTGTACGTGTATTCTTCTTTGTGTGAAATGTTTTAATGTAACAACGGTGTGGCAAAGCCACACCGTTGTTTGTAGACACTATATAAGCCTTCTCCTTGAGGAGAAGGTGGATTTTGCGAAGCAAAAGACGGATGAGGTGGAGGAATACTTTTACGAACATAACGGTTACTTCGCAACCTACACCTCATCAGTTTCACTGCGCTCGACAGCTTCTCTTGCAGAGCAGCCACCCCTCTGCCCTTTGGGCATCTCCCCCATTAGGGGAGTACCTCAAGGAGAAGCCGTGGAAATATTGGTAGTTTTATATTCTATACGCTTCCAACCTGTAAATCGGCTGTCCCAAATCCGAAAACCGCTTTTCGTATTCGGTGACGATATTGCCTTCAAAATCGCTCGCATGCAGGTCAAAGCACACGTTTTTGAGTGCAAACCCGTTTTGCGAAAACTGTTCAATGGAAAATTCGAAGAAATGCATATTGTCGGTTTTTTGGTGAATTTCTGCGTTTTCGGTCAGCAGCAGCTTATAAATCTCCAAAAACCGCGCGTGTGTTAAACGGTGAGTCGCATACCGCTTTTTGGGATACGGACAAGAGAAATTTAAGAATAACTGCTCTACCGTGTGCGGCTGTAAATACCGCGGCAGATATTCTGCGGAGCACTGCAAAAAGCGCAAATTCGGCAGCTGCTCCTTACACGCTTTTTCGGCGGCGACCACAATAACGTTTGCCACCACCTCTACCGCCAAAATGTTGACATCGGGGTTGCGGCGCGCCAGCTCGGTCGCAAACTGACCCAAACCGCATCCGATTTCCAGCCATAACGGCTGTTCTTTCGGAAACATAGCGTTTAAATCTAAAAAGTCTGCTTGCTCTGCCGCTTTGCGGTAATCGCGGTCCTTTGGCATTTCAGGGACAACCAAATACCCTTTGCACGCGGACATACGGTCCTCTAAATGTTTTTTGCGACGCATTCTCATAGCGGTAAACTCCTAAACTCTGTAATACACCGAAAATTATACGCGCAAATGTGAAAAAAAGCAATGTGTTTCTTTACATTTCTAAAAGAGAGTGCTATACTCGAAAAAAAGCATAGAAGCGAGGCGCTTGACAATGAAATATTTAGTAATGCTGTGCGACGGTATGGCGGATACACCGTACCCCGCGCTCCAAAATAAAACACCGATGATGTTGGCAAAGAAACCGACAATGGATATGTTGGCAAAAACCGCCGAAGTTGGTCTTTGCCGCACGGTGGCTGACGGCTTAAAACCCGGCAGTGACGTAGCAAACCTGTCGGTGATGGGCTATGACCCGATGGAGTGCTACACCGGTCGTTCTCCGCTGGAGGCGGCGAGCATCGGTGTCGAGCTGAAAGACACCGACGTGGCGTTGCGTTGTAATCTTGTTACCTTATCCGATGAAGACAACTATGCGGACAAAACGATGGTGGACTACTGCGCGGGGGATATTTCCACCGCTGAAGCTGCCGAAATTATGAAAACGGTGCAGGAAAAGTTGGGTAACGATACCTTTACCTTCTATCCCGGTGTCAGCTACCGTCATTGCTTGGTGGTGGCAAACGGCACCACCGCGCTTGGCGATATGACACCGCCGCACGACATCAGCGGCAGAGTTGTCGGTGACTATTTAAGCAAAGCCGAAGCCGCACAACCGCTGATTGACTTAATGAAAAAATCGGTGGACATCTTAAAAGACCACCCCGTGAACGTCGCGCGTATTGCTAAAGGCGAACGTCCCGTTACCTCTATCTGGCTGTGGGGCGAAGGCAGAAAACCGCAGTTACAGGACTTTAAAGAGAAAAACGGTGTGTCCGCAGGTGTTATTTCTGCGGTTGACCTATTAAAAGGCATCGGCGTGTGCGCCAATATGGAAATCCCCGACGTAGAAGGTGCGACAGGGTATCTTGATACCAATTTTAAAGGCAAAGCAGATGCCGCTATCGAATTGTTCGAAAAAGGTGTAGAGCTTGTGTACATACACGTGGAAGCGCCGGATGAATGCGGACACCGCGGCGAAGCGGAAAACAAGGTGAAAGCTATCGAAGAAATCGACAAGCAGGTACTTACTCCCGTGGTCGAATATTTGAAAGGTGCTGACGATTTCCGCATTCTTGTCATGCCCGACCACCCGACACCGCTTGCGACCCGTACGCACTGCAGTGACCCCGTACCCTTTATGCTGTACGATTCCCGCAAGGCATCAGACGGTGTAGAGACCTTTACCGAGGATACCGCCGCGGCTACAGGTGTGATGATTGAACACGGCCCGTCCATTATGGCGCGCTTGCTCGAAAAATAAGCAAAAAAAGAACGATGCAAAGCATCGTTCTTTTTTTCTATTCTCCGATAAATGCTAACATATCGTTAATGACACGCTGTTTATATACGTCGTTTAAGATTTCGTGACGGCAGTTATCGTACAATTTTAAGGTGACGGATGCTACCCCTGCGCGTTTGTATTCGCCGAACACGGTTTTTACCCCTTCACCGTAATCGCCGACGGGGTCATCTGCACCTGCGATGAGTAAAATGGGCAGGTCTTTGGGCGTGTTTTCAAAACACGTTTTGCTGTTGGCTTCGCCGTGTACGTTTAACAGCGAATGGATACCGCCTATGGTAAAGGGGAATCCGCAAAGCGGGTCTGCCTCGTAGGTGTCGACATTGGCGGGGTCAACCGACAACCACGCAAAATCGGTGGTTTCTCTGCAACGCGCATTATATGCACCGAACATCATTTTGTATAAAAACGGGGAATAGCCGCGTTCACCTTTGGCGGCGCGCAAGGTAGCGGCAAGGGTTTTGCCTGCACCGAGTGCGGGGTTGGGACCGCCCGTGCCGCACACAATTAAGCGGTCAAAGGCACCGGCAAACCGTGCGGCAACGCAACGCACCACAAACGACCCCATACTGTGTCCGAACAAAATATGCGGCACGTCGGCGTAGGTTTCGGCAAGGTAATCCGCTACCGTTTTGACGTCGGTAATCATATGCGTCGCACCGTTTTTAAAATCCAGGTGACCGAGGTCCTTTTCGTTCTCAACGCTTTTACCGTGTCCGAAATGGTCGTGACCGCAGCAAAGGTAGCCTTGTGCTGCCAATGCTTCCATGGTTGGCAGATACCTCTCAATGTATTCCGCCATACCGTGTACAAACTGCACGGTGGCCTTCGGTTTACCCTCGGGGGCTACGATGACGGCGTGTACGGTACCGCCGCCTGCGGACGGGAAACGTAACGTAGTAGTTAACATTCTTCTTCCTCCTCACTCCAAACACGTGCCGCCTTGACAGCGCGGTGCCAGCCTTTCAGCAGACGGTGTTGGGTATCTGCGTCCATTTGCGGTGTGTAAACGTTATCGGGTGTCCACCCGTTAATAATTTCCTGCTCATCCTTCCAAAAACCGACGGCAAGACCAGCTAAAAACGCGGCGCCCAGAGCGGTGGTTTCCCGAACTTGGGGACGGTGGATGCTCACCCCCGAAATATCCGCCTGGAACTGCATCAAAAAGCGGTTTGCCGCGGCACCGCCGTCCACCTGTAACGCCGTAAGCGGTGTGCCGATATCCTTTTCCATCGCCGCGATAACATCCTGTGTCTGATAGGCGATGCTTTCCAACGCCGCGCGCACAATGTGCCGTCTGCCTGTACCGCGGGTGACACCTACAATGGTGCCGCGCGCGTGCATATCCCAATACGGCGCGCCTAACCCTACAAACGCAGGGACGAGATACACACCGCCCGTGTCTTTTACTTTTTGTGCGTAGTACTCGCTGTCCTCTGCATCCGCAATCAACCGTAAAGCATCTCTTACCCACTGAATGACCGCGCCGCCGACAAACACACTGCCCTCAAGTGCATATTGCGGGGCAGAGCCTTTGCGGGTGGCGGCAAGGGTGGTTAAAAGACCGTGTTGGCTTTTGGCGGGGGTGTCGCCTGTGTGCATCAGTAAGAAGCAACCTGTACCGTAGGTGTTTTTCGCTTGCCCCTTGTGAAAACAGGTCTGCCCGAACAGCGCGGCTTGCTGGTCGCCTGCGACACCGCTTAGCGGAATTTCGGTGCCGCCTATGGTAGTATAGCCGTAAATTTCACTGCTGCTTTTGACCTGCGGCATCATGCTTTTCGGAATGTTCAACCGTTTTAAGATGGTGTCATCCCACTGCAATGTGTGAATATCAAACAGCATCGTACGGGAGGCGTTGGTAAGGTCGGTGGCGTGTACCTTGCCGTCGGTCAGCTTCCATAAAAGCCAGGTATCCACCGTACCGAACAGTAAATCGCCCTTTTCCGCTTTTTCTCTTGCACCGTCCACGGTGTCTAATATCCACGCTATCTTGGTGGCGCTGAAATATGCGTCAATTAACAGCCCTGTTTTTTCTTGTATGTAGTCGCCAAAGCCTTCCTTTTTCAGTTGTTCACACAAAGGCGCTGTACGGCGGCACTGCCACACGATGGCGTTGTATATCGGCTTGCCCGTATGACGGTCCCACACAATGGTGGTTTCGCGCTGGTTGGTGATGCCGATAGCGGCAATCCGGTCGGGGGAAACGTCGTATTTGGCTAACAGCTCCATCATCACGCCATATTGTCCCGCGTAGATTTCGAGCGGGTCTTGTTCTACCCAACCCGATTGCGGATACAGATTGGTAAGTTCTTTTTGCACTGTACCGCAAGGCTTTTGCTGTTTGTCAAACAGTATCGCTCTGGAAGAGGTGGTGCCTTGGTCTAAAGCCACAACGTATCGTTTCATATTCTCGCCGCCTTTCTTATCTTCATTTTAGCATCTTTTATGAAATAAGACAATAAAAAAAGGAAGAATAAAACAACTGTTTTTTCTCCCTTTTCAGGCAAATATCGCTGTGTGTTATCCTTCGGGAAAACACACATATTAAACGGTGTTTTTTGCTAATCTTTCCGCAAGCGCGGGGTCGGGGTCGACAAAAGCGGTGCGGTTGGTTTCGTAAATCACAAAGCCGGGCTTTGCGCCCGCGGGTTTACGCACGTTTTTTGCCTGCGTATAATCAACCGGCACCTGCTTGCTCTGTGACGCTTTAGAATGGAGTGCCGCCAAAATTGCCGCTTGCTCTAACGTTCTGTCGGGTGGGGTTTTGCCTTCGCAAAGGACAATCACGTGCGAGCCTGCAATGTTTTTTACGTGCATCCAAATATCGCTGCCCTTGGCGGTTTTGGTGGTTAAGCGGTCGTTTTCAATGTTGTTGCGACCTACCAAAATGGTAAATCCGTCATCCGAAATAAAGGTTTTCGGTTTTATCGGCGGCGCGGTCTTTTTACCGTTTCTGTTAACCCGCAGATACCCGCCTTCCGCCAACTCTTGCCGTAACGTATCAATATCCTCGCTCGTTACTGCGCGGGACAGTGCATCCGCCACCGATTCGAGATAGATAAGCTCTGCTTCACCCTTCTCAATCTGCTTAGCGAGTATCTTTTCGGCGGTCTGCGCTTTGCGATACGCTTTATAGTATTTTTGCGCATTTGCCGCCGCGGAGAGCGCGGGGTCAAGCGGCACATCGATTTCCTTACATTCGGGGTCGAAATAGTTAACAAGCCTTGCGGATGCCGCGCCTTTGGGAATAAGATAAATATTCGCATTGATAAGGTCGGCAAAAACGCGATTTTTTTCGCGGTCCCCCGAAGCTTTCAATTCCTGCCGTTGTAATGTGAGTTTTTTCTCTAACCGTTCACGGTTGGTGGTAAGCACACGGGTAAGGTCTGCGGTGCGTTGACGGAATCGCTCGGCGGCGTCCCGTTTTTCATAAAACTCGTCTAAAACAGCCGAAAAGCTGTCTGCCTGCTTTGCATCACACGCGCCGTACTGCAACAGCGGCAACACGCTGTATTCCAGCGGCACACCGTTCTCTTTATATAAAAGGTAAGGTACGCCTGCCTCGTCACCGTTTGCAATGTGCTGTAAACGGGTGAGCAAAGCGGTGAGCTTGTCTGCTTGTGCTTCGTTCAGCCGGTCAGCAGGAAAATCCACGTCTCCCGTCACTCTGACCGCAAGTTCACGGCACAGCACGGGTGCTAAGCCGCAGGTTACCTGCAAAACAGCAGAAGACAGCGGCTTGCCTGTTTTTATGATTGCCGCGGTAACGGCAGAGGGCAGAGCGGTAGAAATATCCATTCTATCCTGCAAAGCAGGCGGGTCTGCATAGGCAACACCGGGTAGGATGGGGCGAATGGGGGACATGGTGAGGTCCACGCGCTTTACCGCATCCACCACCTTGTTGTTTTCATCCACAAGAATGATGTTGCTGTGCTTGCCCATTACCTCAACCGCAAGTGTTTGCCGTACAATGTCTCCGAGTTCGTTGACACAGTCAAAATCGAGGTATACAGCGCGCTCTAACCCCTTTTGACGGATATTCACAAACCTGCCGCCTGTCAACCGCTTGCGTAACAGCATACAGAACATCGGCGGCACCTTCGGGTTTTCCAAACGAATATCGGTAAAGTGGATACGCGGCGAATTGACCCTCGCGGAAATATACAGTTTATAATTTTTCTCCCGTCCGCGAAACGCAATCACCAATTCTTCGCGTGACGGCTGAAAGATTTTATCAATACGTGTATCTGCAAGGCCTGCGGTAAGCTCCCGCGTCAGGCAAGACAGATACAAGCCGTCTAAAGCCATAATTTATACTCCTTTATAGGGTGCAGTATCGTAAAAGGGAAGGATAGTCATATCGGTATCGCAAAGCCAACGGCACAAGGTGTCTACAATGGGGTTTTCGGTGGCATAATGTCCTGCTGCAACCGCTACAAGCCCCGAAGCCTTTGCCGCTAACCATTCGTGGTGCTTGATTTCGCCCGTTACGTACGCGTCGGCAAGCGCCGCTACCGAGAACACACCGTCGCCCGCACCGCCACCGCAAACAGCGACCGTTTTAACGGTTTTCTCGCCGCAGTAGGAAACCGGGGCAAGGAGCGCCGATTGGCACAGCAGTGCAAACGCGTTTGCAGAAAAAGCCGTGGGTAAAGTGCCGATACGGGTCATACCGTCAGCCGCAACCGTCACGTTTTGTAAACCGAGTTTCTCGGCTAAGGTGTCATTAACACCGCCTGCGGCTTTGTCTAAATTGGTGTGTAAGGACAACACCGAAATGCCGTTTTTGAGTGCTACGGCAGCGGGATGGGTATGGCTTACCTCGGCGAGCGGCGAAAAAATAATGGGATGATGGGTGATTAACAGTTGCGCACCGTTCTCTTTGGCAAATTCCAAGGCGGCGGAGGTGGCATCCAATGCCACGACCACCGTTTTGATGTCGGTATGACCGCAATCCACCAACAATCCGACGTTATCCCATTCTTCTGCTGTTGATTTGGGCGCTTTTTGTTCAAAAAAGGTCAATATATCTTGTAAAAGCATATGTTTTCCTCACAAACCTCGTAATTTTTCCGCTAACTCGCGTATTTTTTCCGCCTCTTGCACGTTGCCGCGCGCTTTACTGCCGGCGGCGCATTTATCCAGATGCTTGGCACATTTTGCAAAGTACGGCCGCCCTTCTTCCTTGGATAGTGCACCGCACCAAACAGCGAGCGGGTCGGTGTTTTCGGGCGTATTGGTAAATTCCGCGCACAGCAGAACATAGTGTCTGCCGGTATCCTCCAAAAAATGCTCTTCCCGAATGGTAAAACCGTTTTTGAATAACCATGCGTGCACCGCTTCTGCGTGTGTCATCGGTTGCAGAATGAGACGGTAGCGCGTGTCTTTTAGCCATGGCGCGGCTTCCAAAATATCTGCAATCGTCTCGCCGCCCATACCTGCAATCACGATATCGTCCGCATCGTCAGGGGAGAGGGGAGAAAGTCCGTCACCGACGCGCACTTCAATGCGGTCGGTAAGACCTGCCGCGGCTACATTTTTACGTGCCACCGCCGCAGGGGAGGCGGCAATGTCGGTAGCAACAGCCGCGCTTGCGATATGTTGTTGTGTTAAATATATGGTTAAAAGTCCGTGGTCGGTACCGATGTCGGCAACCTTGCTGCCGCGGCGCACCATAGCGGCAATCGCACCGAGTCGTTTGCTTATCATTGTATCACCTTTTTTGAAAAAGGCGTTACATCGCGGATGTAACGCCTTTTCAAATCATTTTCGATTATTTGCCTGCCAGATGTGCGTTGATTTTAGCAACCAGCGCGTCGCAGTCAACGCCGTGCACCATACACGCCTGCTCTAAGGTTTCGCCCCTTGCGGAGGGGCAACCCAGACAGTGCATACCCATTTCCAGGAAATAGGGAGCGGTGGTGGCATCCATATCGAGAATATCGCCGATGATGGTATTTTTGGTGATTTCCATAGTAAAACATCCTTTCCTTAGGTAGTATACCTATTATAGTATATGTACATACAAAATGCAATAGGGTTGAGAGGACCTGTAAGCCGAGTTCTGTCGTGAACAGTCATCTATCTCGACTGCCTGTTGCCAGACAGCTCAAGCCGCCCTTCGAAACACATCGGGCCAATGTATCGTTTCAGTCGGCGTTGCACCGGATAGGGTTTGCAGGGCCGCACAGTCTCCTGTACGCCGGTGAGCTCTTACCTCGCCTTTCCACCCTTGCCCGTGGGCGATGCAAAAATGCATACTCAATGTCTTGCGACAAAGCCACAGGCGGTATATCTCTGTTGCACTTTCCCTAAGGTCACCCTCGGCGGCCGTTAGCCGTTATCCCGCCCTGCGGTGCTCGGACTTTCCTCATACGCAAAGCGCACGCGACTGTTCAGTCCTCTCAACAAAGGTATTTTACAGTATTCCCATTGTAAAGTCAACAGGAAAAGTAGGGGACGATGCTCGGAAAACAAAAAGACACCCAAGTGGGTGTCTTTTTGTTTTGGAAAGGGTATACAAATTCGATGCCTTTCAAATTTTCAACCTATATGTTCGAACCACTACATGTCTTTAGCAATAGCGTTTTATAATAACTATGCATCTACTCGATATGTTGGAATTTGGTTATTCAATATGTAAGTTTTTTTCAAAACATGCTAAAACTAAATTTGGTTGTTTTTTTAATCTTTTACCCGTGTCAACAAATCCCGCTTTTTCATAGCACCGTTTGTTCTTCATCAAATCTTCTGGAAAATCCACAAAAAAACATTTTGCATTAGGAAATTCCTTCTCACAAAGAAGTATTGCGGTCTGTGCAATTCTTTTACATTGCTGCTCAGGTTTAACAT
>JAZSED010000060.1:0-3476 GCA_045531495.1 Acutalibacteraceae bacterium | reverse complement strand
CGTTCCATACCGGCTCTGCAAAACGGATTCGCCGTTTGGGTGTGTTTGTATCCATCTGCTGGATCATTTACAACAGCGTCAACTTCGCGCTCGGCGGTATCCTTTGCGAAGTGTTCAGCTTAGGTTCGATTTTTATCGGCTTTTTACGCCACGACCGCAAAAAAGCAGTACAAACAGAAGAATAAAACAAACAGCATCCGACACAATGTGTCGGGTGCTTTCTTTTTTAAAAGACAAAAAAACGATGTTTTTGATTTAAAAAATTATATTTTTTTGTAAAGGTAGGGGGTATACTGATAGCAACAAAGGGGGAGTACATATGCAACACATTTTTTATGTAAAAGATTATGTAAAAGAAGGTATTACCGACAGCGAAGCTATCGAATGCTGTTTTGCCGCCGCGAATATGGTAAAAGGTGAAAAAACCATCGTTTTTGACGGCAAGGATTACCGCATCGACCGCGCGATATTGGTGGGGTCGGATACCACTATTGTGATCGACAACTGCACTATCAAGCAGAATGATTTTGTGTTTGATAACGTCTTTCGTGGCAACAACCTTGTGATACATGCCATTCATCCGTATGCAGAACCGTTAGACGTAACCCCTATTTCTAACGTTAAAATTATCGGCAAAGGGGACGCTTACATCATCGGTACGGATAAGCCGCAGACGGGCTATCATCCGTTTTTTAATGAATATCAGAAAATGGTGGGCGACTTTTTTGGTTGGCGCACCCATATGTTCAACTTTTCCTGCGGTACGCACATCGAAATTGCCGATTTGAAGCTGCGTCAAACAATGGGTTGGGCGGTGAGCTTTGATAACTGTCAGCAGGTGCATGTGCACGATATCGATATTGTGTCCAACGTCAAAAACGGCGACGGTATCGATTTCCGTTCGGGTTGTAACCATTGCGTTGTAGAAAATATCACGGGATTTACGTCGGATGACACCGTAGCGTGTTCCGCATTGTCGTGCGGCAAAAAAGAAAGACCTTTGTCCAGATATCTTTCGGTCAGTGAACCGTATAACTCATCGCACGAGAACATTGACGGCAGTGTTCACCATATCACCATTCGCAATATCCACACAGGCGGTCATCATCATGGGGTTATCTGCCTTTCTGCGCAAGGTAATCAAGTGTACGATATTGACATTGAAAACGTGGTGGAAACAACCGACGGCGACCGCGAGGCGACCGTGAAAATCTATACAGGATACGGCGACGGGTATAACAAGGGTGACATTCACGATATCCGTGTCAAAAACGTAGTGTCCGAAAAAGCAAAATATGCGGTAATGGTCGCGTGTGAGCCGAAAAATGTTACCTTTGAAAACATTGTACAGAACAACCCCGACGGTACGGTGTTTTTTGAACAGGAAAACTAACTGCCTTTTGGCCCTGACGCAAATAAAGCAAAGGAGAGATTTTTTTGCGTACCATATACAATTTAGATCTCGATTGGCGTTTTCATCTCGGAGATCTTTTGGAAGAAGTGGGACACGAACGCGACCATACAGCGAAAGCCGGTGAAGCGATCGGCGGTGCCAAACGTGAATTTGATGACACCGCTTGGCGTCTGTTAGACCTGCCGCACGACTATATGAACGAAAGCGAATTCCACGAAGAAAATAAGTTGAGCGACGGCTACCGCGACCGCAATACCGCTTGGTACCGTAAAAGCTTCACGTTGGACGCCTCGCTTGCTGACAAATCACTTCTCGTTTGTTTTGAAGGTGTTTCTGCGGATGCGGATTTCTACTTTAACGGCTCTTTAATAGCGCATGGTTTCAGCGCCTATACCGAAACCACGTTTGATATTTCCGACCGCGCATTTTTTGATGGCAGACCTAACGTGCTTGCCGTACATATCAACGGTTTTGCGACAGAAGGTTGGTGGTATGAAGGCGCAGGTATCTACCGCCACGTAAAATTATATGCTACTGACAAACTGCATATCGCACACGACGGCCTGTATGCAAAACCGGTATTAAAAGCAGGTACCAAAAATAGTTGGAACGTGGAAATTACCACCACCCTTCAAAATGATGCATATACAGAAGGTGAAGCAGCCGTTCGCAGTACGCTTTGGGACGGAGATGTCCTGATTGCCACAAACATTTCCAAACCTTCTACAGTAAAACAATTAAAACAGCATAACGTAAGACAAAAGTTATCGGTTTCCCGTCCTACCCGTTGGGACGTAGACAAGCCGAAACTGTACGAGGTAAAGGTGGAAGTGTTACAAAACGGCGAAGTGATAGACAGCGACTCTACCCGTATTGGTTTCCGCACTTTCTATATGGATGCAGAAAAGGGTTTCTTTTTGAATGACCGTCCCTTGAAAATCAAAGGTATTGCTTGTCATCACGACCACGCATGCGTGGGCGTGGCCGTACCCGACACCGTGCAGCGTTTCCGTATGGAACGTTTGAAAGCGTTGGGAGCCAACGCCTATCGTTGCGGTCACCATCCCCATGCCAAAGAAATTTACGATGCTTGTGACGAGCTTGGCATTATGGTGATGGATGAAAATCGCCAGTTCGAAACACGTGACGAGGTGTTGGATGCTGTGCGCGTGATGGTCAAACACGCTCGCAACCATCCGTCCGTTATCTTCTACTCGCTTTTTAACGAAGAACCGTTGCAGAATGCGGCAGAAGGCGCCAAAATGTTGCGCCGCTTGCGTGAAGTGACAAGAGAATTGGACGATACGCGTTTGATTACCGGTGCCATTCACACTTTAGGGGTTAACCCCGATGGCGCAGTCAATTTTGTTGACGTTATCGGCAAAAACTATTGTCTTTTAGATGACTATACCGAACGTGTTCATGCCCAGTATCCGCATCTTCCCTTGATGGGTTCTGAAAATAACAGTTGCACCACAACTCGGGGCTGTTACAAATCGGATAAAGAAAGCGCACACGTGCTTTCTCAATATGACGGCGAAGAAGTGGTGCCGTGGGGACAAAGCATCGCACAAACGTGGGACTATGCCCGTAAACACGATTTTTATGCGGGTGTATTTCTGTGGACGGGTTTTGATTTCCGCGGAGAACCCACTCCGTTCAAATGGCCGTCTGTATCTGCGCAATTTGGCATTATGGATGCCTGCGGCTTCCCGAAAGCGTCTTTTTACTATAACAAAGCGTGTTTCACCACCAAACCGATGGTGCATGTTATGCCCCATTGGAATTGGACGGAAGGCGAAATGGTGCGTGTTGTGGCCATTACCAACTGCGACGAAGCGGAACTGTTTGTAAACGGCGTTTCGCTTGGCAAAAAGGCGGCCGACGTATGTGACCAACCAATGTGGGAAGTGCCTTTTGTCAAAGGGCGTATCGAAGCAAAGGCCTACAAAAACGGTAAATGTGTTGCGCGCGATGTACAGCGCACGGCAGGTAAACCGCGTGCTGTTAAAATTGACACCTACCGTGATTATGTGACAGATGACGGACAGGAAGTCGGAGG
>JAZSED010000009.1:0-10230 GCA_045531495.1 Acutalibacteraceae bacterium | reverse complement strand
GCGCGCGGCGAATCGGGGGTCATCACAAACGCTTTCTCGGCAATTTCGGACAGCATTTTTGCAATGCCTGTATAATCCTTATCCTTCAGTACGGCGGTTAATAAATACACCTTTTCGCCGCTAAAATACTGTTTGACACTTTTCACCGCCTGTTCAATGCCCTGCGGATTATGCGCACCGTCGAAAATCACCAAGGGGTCGCGACCCACAATTTCAAACCGTGCGTGCCACACGGCACTTTGCAAGCCTTTCAACACCGCTTGCTCGGGTATAGCCATACCGTTTTTACGTAAAATATCCACCGCATCCAACACAAGGGCGGCATTCTTCGGCTGGTACAGTCCCAAAAGGCGAATACACACGTCTTTTCGGTCTTTATAATCAAAGGCGGTACCGTCAAGGGTTGCGTTTACGTTAGCAAGACGCGAATAATCGGTGCGGTAAAAGGCAGAACCGTGCGTTGCGGCGGTGTCGGCAATCACCTTTGCCGCCGTCTCGTCCTCGCCGCCGAACAAAACAGGAATACCCTCTTTGATGATGCCTGCTTTTTCGCGCGCAATCGCTTCCACCGTGTCACCCAAAAACGCGGTATGGTCAAGGGCAATACCCGTAATGACCGACAACAGCGGCGTCTTTATGATATTGGTAGAGTCCAGCCGTCCGCCCATACCTGTTTCGAGCACCACCACGTCACAGTGATGACGGCGGAAATATTCGAAAGCAATAGCGGTAATCAGTTCAAATTCGGTCGGTTTATCGGTCATACCGTCCGCAAAGGGCTTCACAAGTGCCGTAATTTCCGCCAACTCATCGTCCGCAATATTTTCGCCGTTTATCTGCATCCGTTCATTAAAGGTGCGGATAAAGGGAGAGGTATATAAACCCGTTTTATACCCTGCCGCTTTCAAAATTGAGGCGGTCATAGAGCAAAACGAGCCTTTACCGTTGGTGCCTGCAACGTGGATAAAGCGTAAATCCTTTTCGGGATGTCCCAATTTTTCGCACAACTCACCGATACGGTCAAGACCCGGTTTACAGAAGGTCCAGCTGATACTATGGATATAGTCAAGTGCTTGATTATAGTTCATTGTTTACCTCCGAATGGTATCCAGCTGGGAGCGGATAGCTTTGCTTTTGAAAATAACATACAAAAGCGCCGTTTCCGCCGCGCCAACCACCGCATAATTGAGCAATCGCCACAGCATCAATTCCCACAAAGGATAACTGTAAAACGCTACCAAGCCCACCGTTTTTATCAGCACCGAGCCGACAAGGTGCGCCGCCAAAACGGTGACCGACACACGGACAAGGTGCGGCATTTTCACTAAAAGACGGTACAATACACCGCCCAAAAGACCGATAGCGGCACCGCCCACCGTGATAATGGGATTTACCGCATACCCGACCATCAAGCAACCGATAAGGTCGGCAGCCACCGCCACCAACACGCCTGTCACGGGACCGAACGCCATACCCGCGAGCAGTATGGGCAGGTTTTCAAAGCTGAAGCGCAGGGTATCGCCCACGCGAATGGCAAGGTATTTGCCGAGTACGATGCTAAGTGCTACCAGCAAAGCGGATGCCACCAGCACGGCAAGGGGTGTCGTTTTTTTGACTTTAGACATAAAAAATCCTCCTCTCAGGGTAATCGCAAACACGATGCAACTGCCATAAGCGGAGGTTTTACTTCCGTATTTACAGCGGGATGCAGCATACGTACCGCAGAAAAACTATCGTTTTCCTTTCGTCCCCACGGCAACTCCCCGTCCGCGAGACACTTAACGCACGTATACTTACTCTGTTCGCAGACAGTATAGCACGCATATTTGGTTTTTACAAGACTTTTTCTTGCATTTTTCGCAACATCACATTACAATAAGGGTAAGTACGAAGCAAGGGAGAAATCTTATGTTGACCTTATATGATTTTTCGATAGATTACGTACGCCGCCCTGAAGTGGTACGCACCGAAAATCTGCGTTTTGGCTGGAAGCTGCGTTCCGACCGCGAAAACGTTTTACAGAACCGTTATCAGCTCGTGATAACACAGGAAAATACCGTCATTGCAGACAGTGGTGTTGTCAAAGACAGTCGTGTATGCGACCATACGGTACCTTCCCTGGCACTCTCCCCCATGTGTAACTATACGGTTACAGTCACCGTATGGGATAACCACGGGGATACGGCGACCCTCTCCCACTGCTTCTCCACCACCCTATCCGACCAACAATGGGCGGATGCCAAATGGATAAAACCTGCTGTACAGACGGTGGGTTGGGCACCGTTTTTGCGTACTAAATTTGAAACAGGAAAGGTAAAACGCGCCATCCTGTTTACCGTCGGTCTCGGTACAGCGGTATATTATATGAACGGTAAACGGGTAGATGAAGGCTATTATGTGGACCCGCCTGCGAGCAACTACGAAAAGACAATATATTATCGCCGTTTTGACGTGACCGACCTTGTGAAAGACGGCGGCAACGCCATTGCCGTTTTATTGGGCGAGGGTTTTTATGCACAAAGTCGCGTATGGACGTCGGGCGGTACATACGGTTTGCCGTACGGTCCCGAATGTTTAAAACTCAAACTGTTTTTATATCTCGATAACGGCGAGATAAAAACCGTTTGCACCGACACTACTTGGCAGTATCGGTTAAGCCACATCACCGTCAACAATCTCTACGGCGGCGAGCACCACGATATGCGTTTGTACCTTGACGATGTTTCGTTATTTGACAGCGATGATGCAGGCTGGTGTGCGGCGGCAGAGGACGATACCCAAAAGGGCACGTTAACCCTTTGCCCCATACCGCCCGTGAAAGAAATCCGTCGTCTGCCTGCCAAAGCGGTGCATACGGCTTCCGGCGTTCATGAAGGCGTATTCATTTTCGATATCGGCGAAAATATGGCAGGTATCGCAGAAATTCATCTGCCACCTGCACCGCGCGGCGCGGTGGTTACCATACGGTACGCGGAGAGCCTAACACCGCACGGCACACTGGACCAACGGTCTACGGGCTCTGCCACCTTACGCCTGATTCAACAGGACGTGTATATCTGTCGCGGAGATGAAGAGGGCGAAGTATTCCGTCCGCAGCTGTGTTACCACGGTTTCCGATATGTGGAAATCACGGGGTTATATCAACCGAAAACGGGTAACGGCGAACTGCCGCCGCTTGATACCATTATCGGCGTGCAGTTATCCACCGAGATGGAAAGCCGCACCGATTTTACGGTGTCTTACCCGTATCTGCAAAACTTTTACACTATCATGCGCAACACCTACCGCTCCAATTTCCACGGTTTTCCCGAGGACTGCCCCGTGCGTGAACGGTGCGGCTGGCTTGGAGACGCACAGCTCGTTTGCGACTGGGGACTTATACAGTATGACACGGTGGCGTGTTATGAAAAATATTTAGAAGACATTCGCACCACACGCGAAGTGTACGGTGTGTGGCAGCAGATTGCACCCGGCAAACGCACCTGCGGTGACGCGACACCGCTCTGGGAATGTGCGCAGATTATGATACCGTATGCACTTTACAAGTATTGCGGTGATGCATCTGTCATATACCGTCACGCTGACGCGATGAAGGCGTTAATTGAGCGCGAGAGAAAAAAGGCGGAAGATTTCATCATTTCGTCGGGTCTGGGCGACTGGATTCCTGCGGTCAAAAACAGTTCTCCGCGACGAATGCCCGTTTCCCATTCTTCCACCCTTGCGTTTTTTGAAATGTGCAACATTATGGTGGAGCTTTGTGAAGCACTGCACATTGGCGACCCCATCCATTACCGCACACTTGCTGCAAATATCAAAGCGGTGTTTAACGAGCGATTTTACGACACAGAAAAACACAGTTACGGCTACTGGGGCTCGGACGGTGCGGCGTTGCACATCGGCATGTATCCCGACGGCGAAAGGGAAGCCCTTACCGCACGGCTGGTCGCGTTTATCAAAGAGGACGACTACCAAATGTCCACGGGCATTTACGGCAACAAATATGTAGTGCCTGCCTTATTGGACGCAGGACATGGCGATACAGCGTTCCGTTTCCTGTTCAACCCCGATTTTATCAGCTTTGGGCAGATGTTAGACCAGAGGGCGACAACCATTTGGGAAGCCCCTTATATGCACGAGGTGGAGACCGACAGAGATTTCTGGGTATCGTCCTATAACCACCCAATGCACGGCGGATTTTTGTATACCTGTATGACACACATAGCCGGTATACGACCGTTAAAGCCGGGCTTTGAGCAGTTTACCTTCAAGCCGTGCTTTACATCTCTCACCGACACGGTGGATATGGAAATGGACACGGTGTACGGTGTTATCGCAGTGCATATTGACGGTCACACCGCCACCCTTACCGTTCCTGCAGGCACAACCTGTGTGGTAGATGCAACAAACGAGGTGCTCGGTTCGGGTACATACACCCTTGTTTTTTGAGGAGAAAACATATATAATCATTGAAAGAGGTGAGCGGTATGCAATGTGAAATGTGCGTGTATTATACGTACGACGAATATACAGACAGCTACGAATGTCTGGTGTCTATGGACGAGGACGAGGTATACCGTTTACACAGCGGTATGCAAAAATCCTGTCCGTATTTTCGTGAGGACGACGAGTATGCGGTAGTGCGCAAGCAGAATTGAGGTACAGTATGATAGAATTGGGTATTATTGCGGCGATGGACAAAGAAGCTACGCCGCTTATTGAACAAATGACCGACACAAAGGTGGAAACGGTCAGCGGTATCACCTTTACCAGCGGCAATTTACGCGGTCACAGCGCGGTGGTCGCTGTCTGCGGTGTCGGCAAGGTATTTGCCGCCATGTGCGCGCAGACCATGATTTTGCGGTACGCACCTGCCTGTGTTATCAACACAGGCGTTGCCGGCAGCTTATCCACCAAACTCAAAATCGGCGACTTGGCGATTGCGGAAAAGGTTGTACAGCACGATATGGATACTTCCGCTTTGGGCGACCCAAAAGGGCTGCTTTCGGGTATCAACGAAATCTATCTGCCCGCCGACAAAAACATGGGCACACTGCTTGTAGACTGTGCCGCGGATATCGGGGTAAATGCCCTTTTGGGGGTTATCGCGTCGGGTGACCGTTTTGTAAGTGACAGCGCATACAAGGCGTTTATCGTTGAAAACTTTAACGGTATCGCCTGCGAAATGGAAGGTGCGGCAATAGGACAGGTGTGTTTTGTGAACAACGTGCCGTTTGCTGTTGTGCGCGCCATTTCGGACGATGCGTCCGGCGAAGCGCAGATGGATTATCCGCAGTTTGCGGCGTTAGCGGCGAAACAATCGGTAGCGCTCCTTTGCCGCATGGCAGAAAGGATGTAATATGCAAACGAATTTTCACACCCACACCTTTCGGTGCAACCACGCGGAAGGGACCGACCGTGAATACGTAGAGGCGGCAATCAAAAGCGGTATTAAAGTGCTGGGTTTTTCCGACCATACCCCCTACCCGGCTTTTCCCGACCCTACCTATTACAGTTATTTCCGTATGAAGCCCGAACAAACCGCGGACTACTGCAACAGTATTTTACGGTTGAAGGAAGAATATAAGGTGGATATTGATATTCGCTTAGGCTTTGAAGCGGAATATTATCCCGAAATGTTTGCAAGCCTGCTGAACTTTTTAAAGGACTTTCCGTACGACTACCTCATTTTAGGACAGCATTGCGTCGGTAAAGAATATGACAGTCCCCATTGGTCGTCCAACGCAACCCATAACGCTGATATTTTAAAACGGTACGTCGACCAAACGGTAGAAGGTATGCAAACGGGCGCTTTTGGCTATCTCTGTCACCCTGATTTGATACATTTTAAGGGTGACGACGACGTATATCTCAACGAGATGAGGCGCATCTGTGAAACCGCGCTCCGATTGGATATGCCGTTAGAATGCAATATGTTGGGTTACAGAGCTCTGCGCAACTATCCCGATGACCGCTTTTTCCGTTTGGCGGCAGAGTACAACTGCAAAGTGATTTTAGGCGTAGACGCACACAGTCCTGCCGAATTCAACCATCCGGGAAATGCCGGTATCCGTCAGTTTCTCGCCGACTGCGGCGTGACAAATATCGTGGAGGATTTTCGATAATGGCAAAAAAGAACGTACGCGGTACGAAAAGTAAAATCGTTTCCGCCGCGTGGAAGCTGTTTTATGAACAGGGATATGATGATACCACCGTTGAAGAAATCGTAGAATTATCCGGCACGTCTAAGGGCTCGTTCTATCATTATTTTGAAGGCAAAGATGCGCTCCTTTCCTCGCTTTCCTATCTGTTTGACGAGGAATACGACCGTCTTATTACCACCTTCACCCCCGAAATGACCGCTTATGATAAGCTGCTCTATTTGAACCGTCAGCTGTTCCTGATGATAGAAAACAGCATCTCTATCGACCTTTTAGCGCGCCTTTACTCCTCGCAGTTGGTGACGGCAGGCGAAAAGCATCTGTTAGATCATAACCGCACCTATTATAAGCTGTTGCGGCAGATATGCGGCGACGGCATTAAAAACGGCGAATTCCGCGCAGACCTTTCGGTAAACGAGCTGGTCAAAGCGTATGCAACTTTTGAACGCGGTATTCTCTACGATTGGTGCATTTGCGGCGGCAACTACGCACTCGCCGCCTATACCGCCCGTATGCTGCCGCTGTTTTTGGCGGGATTTAAAGCATAAAAATTAAAATTCTATTTTTCGTATGTTTTTCGGTCTATACTAAAAAACAAATAAAATCGCCGTAATATCAACGGTTTTGATATTACGGCGATTTTTATAGTATAAACTGCGTTCTGTATTGCATTCTTGTTTTTTGTGTGGTATACTGTGAAAAGTTTTTCTGAAACATACAACATACATAGGAGTGAAAACGATGATTTACGCATTTATTCTGTATTTCGTCCTGATACTCGGTATCGGTATCTATTTCTTCGCAAAATCGAAGGGTAATGACGAAAAAGACTACTTTTTAGGCGGTCGTTCCATGGGCCCGTGGGTCACCGCGATGAGCGCGCAAGCGTCAGATATGAGCGGTTGGTTGCTGATGGGCTTCCCCGGCAGCATCCTCGCCTTCGGCATGGGGCAGGTATGGATAGGCATCGGTCTTGCAATCGGTACCGCGGCCAATTGGATTTTAGTGGCGCGTCGTCTGCGCCGTTTTTCCAAGGCTTCGGGGGATGCTATCACTTTGCCGCAATACCTCACCAACCGTTTCGCTACCACCCACCCGCTGTTGAAGGTGGTTTGCGCCGTTATCTTCCTTATCAGCTTTACCGTATACGTGGCTTCTGCTTTTAATGCAGGTGCTTCGGTTTTCGTCGCAGTACTGCCCGAGTTCTTCCAAGGACGCGAACTGCTCGCGATGACCATTTTCGCGGTGCTGATTCTGGTTTACACGTTTATGGGCGGTTACAAAGCCGTTTGCTGGACTGACTTTTTCCAAGGCCTTTTGATGCTGGTCGCCCTGCTTGCTGTGCCGATTATTATGGCAACCTCCGGCAACTTTGACGCGGCCTACGCCGACGCCTTCAAGGAAGGGGTTACCGCATTCGGTGACAGCCCCTTCAGCGCCACCTGGCAGGATATCGTATCGGGATTAGGCTGGGGCCTCGGTTACTTCGGCATGCCGCACATCCTTGTCCGCTTTATGGCAATCAAAAAGCCTTCCATGGTAAAAACCGGTGCTTCTGTGGCTATCACCTGGGTTGTTCTGTCGCTCGGTGCCGCTATCGCCGTCGCCATTCTCGGCCGTACCTTCTTAATGAACGACGGCACCGCCTTAGCGGATTTACTGTTGCCCAACGGACAGAAAATGGTGTTCATTGAAATAGCAAAAGATATCTTCCCGCCGATTATCGCAGGCTTGATGCTCGCCGCTATTATCGCCGCCGCCATGTCCACTGCCGACTCGCAGTTGCTGGTAGCATCCTCCTCCTTTGCAAGTGACATCTACAAGCCGCTGCTCCGCAAAAATAAAGCGTCTGAGAAGGAAATGCTTTGGGTGGGTCGTCTCGCCGTTTTGGTGGTCGCCATGGTTGGCTTTGCTATCGCCGCTTCGGGTCTTAACGACGCCGCCTCCTGGTCTGCTGACATTATGAATATGGTGGAAAACGCCTGGGGTCTGTTCGGTGCCGCCTTCGGTCCTGTTGTTATCCTTTCGCTGTTCTGGAAGCGCTTTAATTATGCAGGTGCCGTCAGCGGTATCATCGCAGGTGCCGTTACCGATATTGCTTGGCTGCTTTGCTTCACCAACACCGTTATGCCTGCCGCCATTGCCAACACCGGCGTATACGAAATCGTTCCCGGCTTCGTTGTCGGCTTGATCGTTTCGGTGGTTGTAACACTTTGCACCAAAGCACCTACAGCAGATGTTACCGCCATTTTTGAGGCGGCAACCGACACCTCTGTTGACGACTGATACTATACGTAAAAAAGCACTGTGTCAAACGACACAGTGCTTTTCATTTATATAACCTTATAATATATATCCCGTAACAAATTGCCGTATTTTATCTGCGTGTGGTCGTAAATGTAGCCGCATTTTTCAATATTGCGTTTGCTGGGCAGGTTATCGGGCGATACCGTGACACAAAGGACGTCCACCCCTTGCGCTTTGGCATACCGTTCCAGCGCTTGCTCTAACCGTTGCTGTAAGCGGTGTCCCCTATATTGCGCGCGCACAATGGTCACCTTATAATTGGCAACCTTTTTGCCGCTGACATCCACCGTTTCCAACGTATGCGCCAAATCATCCTCAAAGGCAGTCGGATGAAACAACGCGGCAAAGCCCGCCAGCGTTTCACCGCAAAATGCACCTACCGTTACGTTAGGGTCGGTTAACACCGTTTGAAACAGCTGCGGCGTATTGCGGTTTAAAAGATGCGGTTGCGGCAAGGCGGCAATCGCTTCCTCCTGCATTTGTAAGATTTCATCCAGATGTGTCATATCACATCGACGGATACAAAACATATCTTCCATTTTATCCCTTCTCTCTTTGGGTATCATACAGCTTTTTTATAAAAAAAGCAAGTAAAAATGCCCTTTCGTTTCTTGACAGCAATACACGCGAGTGCTACTATAAGGGTAACGTATATAGGGGGCGATTTTTGATGTCTAAAAGAAAAATCAGCATTGCTATCGGTCGTTTACAGGAAATGTTCGGCGACAAAGAAGCGTTGCGTATTGCCAAGGATATTGGCGCAGATGCGGTAGATTTTAACCTCTGCGGTGCCGCCTGGGATTGTCGCAATGCCGATTCCGTGTATAGCAAAGGCGACGAGGAAATTGAAGCCTATTTCAAGGATTTAAAGCAATACGCAGACACCCTCGGTCTTATTATCGGACAAACACACGGTCGCATCACGGGTGTTTTTGACGAAAAAGAATACGATGAGGCATTTTATGAAAATGCGCGTTTAGACTGCCTTGCCACCGCCGCTATGGAAGTTTCCACCTGCGTTATGCACAGTATCACCACCATTCATTTCGGTGCGGATGCCGACCCGCAGAAAATGCGCGACTTAAACTTTGAAATGTTCTGCCGTATTCTGCCCTTCGCGAAACAATATGGCATAAAAATCGCATCCGAGACCTTCGGCGATGCCACAGGCTTAGGTGTTGTGGATTTCTTCGGTCAGTACGATGAGTTCGTAAAATCCTATAACCGTGTTTGCGCTGTTGAGGATTACAAAAACTATATGACCATATGTATGGACACGGGACATTGTAACAAGGCTACCCGTTTCGGTCAGCCCTCCACCCCCGAATTTATCCGTATGCTCGGCAAGGAAATTACCGTGTTACATCTCAATGACAACGACACTTTGACCGACCAGCACAAAATGCCGCTGTCGGGCAGTATGAATTGGAATGACATTTTCGATGCGCTGGACGAAATCGGTTATGACGGCATTTACAATATGGAATTAAACCTGGCGTTTTACGGCAGCGAATTGGTGGTTGACACCGCCGCCTTCGCTATTAAAGTGCTCCGTCGTTTCCTCGCCGCACGGTACGGAGACTGACAGTAAAAAGACACCCTTTCGGGTGTCTTTTTATTATACGCTCTTAATAATTTCAGCCAGCGCTGCGGTTTGTTGCGGGTCGCAGGCGATGATGGGTGCACGGCAAGCATCGCAATTGATGATACCCAGCAATTTTGCCACCGTTTTCACCGCGGGAATATACGGTACACTGACCCCGTA
>JAZSED010000071.1:0-32081 GCA_045531495.1 Acutalibacteraceae bacterium | reverse complement strand
TACATTCGTGATGAGCTTGACAGCATGGGCATTCCTTACGACTATAAAGGATAATTTCAATGAATATTTTAATCACAGGCGCAGGCGGTTTTGTAGGTAAAAATCTTACTGCTGCTTTGCAAAACATAAAAGATGGCAAAGACAGAACACATCCCGAACTGAATATCGGCGAATTATTTTTGTACGATATTGATACAGATGCGTCTTTGCTGGATATGTACTGCAAAAAAGCGGATTTTGTGTTCCATTTTGCAGGTGTCAATCGCCCGAAAGATACAGCGGAATTTATGCAAGGCAATCGTGATTTCTTTGCAACCCTTTTGGATACATTGAAAAAGCACAAAAACACGTGTCCCGTTGTATTGTCAAGCTCCGCACAAGCGTCTTTGGAAGGCCGCTTCGCGGGCAGTGTGTACGGCGAAAGCAAAAAAGCAGGGGAGACGCTTGGCTTTACTTACGCAAAGGAAACGGGTGCACCTGTTTACGTGTATCGTTTTCCGAACTTGTTCGGTAAGTGGTGTCGCCCGAATTATAACAGCGCGATTGCTACTTTCTGCAATAACGTTGCCAACGACTTGGACATTCAGGTGAATGACCCGTCTGTACAAATGCAGTTGGTGTATATTGATGATTTAGTGGATGAAATGTTGCGTGCTTTGGCAGGCAATCCCACCCAAAACGGTGATTTTTGCCAAGTACCCGTAGAACATCGTACCACGCTCGGCTTTATTGCTGACACTGTCCGTAGTTTTCCCGAAATTCGTGCGGCAGGCGGTGTACCCGACTTTACCGATTCTTTGGTTTCTAAGTTGTACAGCACCTATCTTTCGTACTTGCCTGCGGATAAGTTCATATATGATTTGAAAATGAACCAAGACCCACGCGGTAGTTTTACGGAGATTATCCGTACACCCGACCGTGGACAGTTTAGTGTCAACATCTCTCGCCCCGGTATTACCAAAGGTAATCATTGGCACCACAGCAAGAACGAAAAGTTCTTGGTTGTAAAAGGTGAAGGTCTTATCCAAATGCGGAAAATCGGCAAAGATGCTGACGGCAATCCGTTTCCCGTGATAGAATTCCGCGTGAGCGGCGAAAAACTGCAGGTTGTGGAAATGATTCCCGGTTACACCCACAATATCATTAACCTGTCCGAAACAGAGGATATGGTAACCTTTATGTGGGCAAATGAATGTTTTGACCCGGCAAAGCCGGATACCTTCTTTGAGGTGGTGGAATAATGGCAATTAAAACCGACTACACCGATGTTGCTTTTAAGGATAACGGTAAATTAAAACTGTTGATTATTGTTGGTACCCGTCCGGAAATCATCCGTTTGGCGGCGGTTATCCAAAAATGCAGACGGTATTTTGACTGTATTCTTGCACATACGGGACAGAACTACGACTATAATCTCAACGGCGTGTTTTTTAAGGATTTACAGCTTGATGACCCTGATGTATATATGGATGCAGTTGGCGATGACCTTGGTGCAACCGTTGGTAATATCATCAATTGCTCTTATAAATTGATGAACGCCATCAAACCCGACGCGTTGTTGATTTTGGGTGATACAAACTCCTGTCTTAGTGCGATTTCCGCGAAACGTTTGCATATTCCGATTTTTCATATGGAAGCAGGCAACCGTTGTAAGGATGAGTGCTTGCCCGAGGAGACTAATCGCCGTATTGTGGATATCATTTCGGACGTTAACTTGGCATATTCCGAGCACGCACGCCGCTATCTCGCAGAGTGCGGCATTCCGAAAGAACGCACCTATGTTACAGGTTCTCCGATGGCGGAAGTATTGCATAACAACTATAATCAAATTAAAGCGTCCAACATCTTGGCAAAACTCGGTTTGCGCGCAAAGAAATACATTCTTTTGTCTGCGCATCGTGAGGAAAACATTGACACCGAGAAGAATTTCCTGTCTCTTTTTAATGCAATTAACAAAATGGCGGAAACCTATGATATGCCTATTTTGTATTCCTGCCACCCGCGTTCTAAAAAACGCTTGGAAGAGAGCGGTTTTCAGTTGGATTCCCGCGTTATCTGTCACGAACCTATGGGTTTCCACGATTATAATCATTTACAGATGCACGCATTTGCGGTGGTGTCTGATTCGGGTACGCTGCCTGAAGAATCCAGCTTTTTCACCTCTATCGGCAGACCGTTTCCCGCCGTGTGTATCCGCACCTCTACCGAACGCCCCGAGGCATTGGACAAAGCGTGTTTTGTGCTGGCAGGTATCGATGAAAAATCTCTCTTGCAGGCAGTAGAAACTGCCGTTACCATGCAGGCGGACAAGCAGTTTGGTATTCCCGTGCCCGACTACGTAGAGGAAAACGTTTCTACTAAGGTGGTAAAGATTATCCAATCCTATACGGGCGTTGTGGATAAAATGGTATGGCGTAAATACTGATAAATCAAAAAATCCTCTTGTTTCATAACAGAGGATTTTTTGGTGATTTATAAACGAAAGCGGGGAATATATGATACAACAGAAAATAAAAAACACTATCCCCGCTTTACTCAGTTGGTACGAATTACACGCACGTGCTTTGCCGTGGCGAAAAAATCCGACACCGTATCGTGTTTGGATATCCGAAATTATGTTACAACAAACACGTATTGAAGCGGTTATTCCGCATTATTATTCGTTTTTGGAACGTATACCGACATTACGTGCGCTTGCGGAAATTGATGAAGCAGAACTTCTCAAATGCTGGGAAGGCCTTGGATATTACAGCCGCGCAAGGAACCTGCAAAAAGCCGCGAAACAGGTTATCGCAAACGGTAAGGAAGATTTACCGACACACTATGCCGATTTACTGAAATTATCGGGCATCGGCGAATATACAGCGGGTGCTATTGCTTCTATCTGTTTTAATGAGTGTGTACCTGCTGTTGACGGTAACGTCTTGCGTGTGTTAGCGCGCCTTACCAACGATGATACCGACGTGTTATCACCGCAAGGTAAAAAGAAGCTCACAGAGTTGGCACGCTTTCTCATTCCGCAAGACGCGGCGGGCAAGTTTAATCAGGCGATTATGGAATTAGGGGAGACGGTGTGCATTCCCAATACCACCCCTAAATGCGGAAAATGCCCTTTTTCGGAGGTTTGTGAAGCAAAACACAATGGAACAGCGGCGGAGCTTCCCGTGCGGAAAAAGCCCAACAAGCGCAAGATGGAGATGCGAACAGTGTTTGTACTGAAAACCGAAGGACAACCTACGCGCCTTCTTTTACATCAGCGGCCCGATAACGGCTTACTTGCCAATTTGTTTGAGTTCCCAAATTGCGAAAATCACCTGGATTGCGAGAAAGCCATCGCTTTTTTAGAAACCATAGGTGTAAAGGCACTCGCTTTACACAATCTAGAGTCGGCAAAACACGTTTTCACACATCTCGAATGGCATATGATAGGTTATTTTGCGACCATTGACGCTTCTTTCATACCACCTGAAGGGTATTTTTTAGTAACCAAAGAAGAGTTGGCAAATCAATACGCGGTACCGTCCGCGTTTCGCGCTTTCACTAAATTTGTTAACAGCAAGCTGTGAGGAGGATTATGTATGGACGAAAGAAAAGGTTATCTTAGTTGGGATGAATATTTTATGGGGATTGCACTGCTGTCTGCGGAGCGTAGCAAAGATCCCGGCACGCAGGTAGGTGCTTGCATTGTCAGTCCCGACAAAAAAATTCTGTCGATGGGATATAACGGTATGCCCCGCGGCTGCCACGACACCTTGATGCCGTGGGCGAGAGAAGGTGCGCCGTCGGACACCAAGTATATGTTCGTGTGCCATGCTGAACTGAATGCCATATTGAATTATGACGGCACGAGCCTGCGCGGTTCTACTATTTATACCACTCTATTTCCGTGTAATGAATGTACAAAAGCATTGATTCAAGCGGGCATCAAAGAGGTTATTTACCTTTCGGATAAGTATGCCAATACCGATTCTACCCGCGCTTCCAAACGTATGATGGATATGGTAGGCATTACATATCGTCCGTATACCATTTCCAACAAAGAGATTACACTTGATTTATAAGAGGAAGACAGTATGTCTGAAACCGTTTTAATTACCGGTGCTTCTCGCGGCATCGGAAAAGCTATAGCGATTGCTTTAGCAGAAAAAGGGTATAATATTATTCTAAACTACAACCACTCCGAACACGAAGCGCTGTATTTGGCGCAAGAATTAGAGAAAAAAGGCGTTGGTGTTCTGCCGCATAAAGCAGATGTCACCGACGCGATTGCTGTAGATGCTATGATACAGACGGGAATACAGCGGTTCGGAGATATTACGGCACTTGTCAACAATGCGGGCATAGCCGAACAGGCGTTGTTTACCGATTTAAACGACGAGCAATGGCAAAAAATGTTCGCAACCCATGTAGATGGCGCGTTTTATTGCTGTAAAGGAATATTACCTTACATGATAAAACGTCATAGCGGGAGTATTGTTAACATATCCTCTGTATGGGGGGTGTGCGGTGCTTCCTGTGAAGTGCATTATTCTGCGGCCAAGGCGGCGCTTATCGGTCTTACCAAAGCGCTTGCTAAAGAGGTAGGACCGTCGGGTATACGCGTAAACTGTATAGCTCCCGGCGTGATTGCGACGGATATGCTGGCAGGATTTAGCGCGGAGGACTTAAAGGAATTAACAGAACAGACCTCGCTTTGCCGTATCGGTACACCCGAAGACGTTGCGAATGCAGTTGCGTTTTTATTGTCTTCGCAAGCGGATTTTATCACAGGTCAAGTGCTGGCGGTAGACGGCGGATTTGGTGTTTGAAAGGAACGAATATGCAAAATTATGAACAATGGGATTTAACCGATATTTATGTCGATGATGCGGCGTGGGAGGCTGACCTTGAGAAGGTTACCGTGCTTGCGTCAAAGGTGGCAAGTTTTTGCGGTAAATTATCGGATGACACCTGCCTGCGCGATGCACTTTTAGCGGACACTGTATTAGCAGAATTGATTGAAAAAGTTTACGGATATGCGCATATGCGGCACGATTTGGACCACACCGATGCCGCGGCACAAGCCATGCGGGATAGAGCACTGAGCGCTTATTACGCCGCCGGCGAAGCAACCGCATTCTTGATGCCCGAAATCTCCTCTTTGCCTTCTGAAACGCTGCTGGCTTTGCCCACCAAGTTCCCCGAGCTTGCTGATTATACGCATATGTTGCAGGATGTAGTGCGTAACCGTCCGCATATTCTTTCCGAGAGGGAAGAACAGTTGCTGACTATGGCTTCTCCTGCGCTTTCCGCAATGGATAATGCTTTCTCCATGTTGGAGAGTTCTGACCTTCATAAAGGTGAAATCATCGATGAAAACGGTGAAAAGCTCACGCTGACAGACGGCACCTTTGCCAAATGTCGCGAAAGTCGTGACCGTCGTGTACGTGCAGATGCCTTTCGCGTATTTCACGAGTCATTTGCCGCTTTTGGTAATACTATCGCCTCTTTGTACGCGGGACAGGTACGTGCCGACGTCTTTAGAGCGCGTGCGCGCGGCTTTGATTCGTCTTTGAAAAGAGCGCTGTTTAGCGATAACCTGCCTGAATGTCTGTATACAGGTCTCATTGACGCGGTACACGCGTACTTACCTGTACACCATCAGTATTTGGAACTGCGCCGCAAGGCACTTGGTGTTGAAAAATTGCATCTATATGATTGTTATGTACCGTTGGTCAGTGATATGGATGATGTTTCGTATACGTATTCGCAAGCCAAAGAAAAGGTACAGACCTATTTAAAACCGCTCGGTAAGACCTATATGCAGGATTTGGCGCGTCTTTTGGCAGGCGGTTGGGTGGATGTCTACGAGAAACCCGGCAAAGCAACGGGCGCATATGCAACCGGTGTGTACGGTGTGCATCCGTATATGCTGTTGAACTTTATGGGTAAGCTCAATGACGTGTTTACCCTGGCGCACGAGGCGGGACATTGTATGCATACCTATTATTCTGATATGCAGCCCTACGTCAACAAGGACTATCCTATCTTTTTGGCGGAAATCGCCTCTACTGTTAACGAAAACCTTTTGTTACGCGGTATGCTGTCTGAAACCGATAACCCTAAAACCCGCGCATATCTTATCAATCACTTTATCGATGAATTGCGCGGTACGGTTATTCGGCAGACGATGTTTGCCGAGTTCGAGTGGAAGGTACACACCTTGGCGGAAGAAGGAAAACCGCTGACAGCGGAGGTGTTCTGCGGTGTGTATCACGAATTGCTGACACAATATTTCGGTGAAAACGTAGAAATCGACCCGTATATGGATTGGGAATGGGCGAGAATACCGCATTTTTATCGTGCGTTCTACGTATTTAAATATGCAACCGGTTTTTCAGCAGCAGCGGCTATCAGCCAACAGCTGCTGGAAACAGGGGACACCGCACCGTATCTCGCTTTCTTGGGAGCCGGCGGTAGCGATTACCCGCTCGAGACGCTGAAAAAAGCAGGTGTAGATTTAACCACACCGCAACCCGTTATGGCGGCGCTTGGTGAATTTGAAGAGAAAATTAACGAACTTGAAACATTGTTGGAGGTATAACTATGATTGCTTTGGCTTGTGACCATTCGGCACTGGAAATGAAAGAGACCGTAAAAGGTGTTCTTGATGAAATGGGACTTCAATACGAGGATTTCGGCACCCATACAACCGATAGTTGTCACTATCCTGTATACGGCGCACGCGCCGCAAAAGCGGTAGCATCGGGTAAATGCGAGAAAGGTATTATCATTTGCGGCACAGGCATCGGTATTTCGCTGGCGGCTAACAAGGTAAAAGGTATTCGTTGCGTAGCTTGCAGCGAACCGTATTCCGCACGCATGTCCCGCGCACATAACGACGCCAATATGCTGTCTATCGGCGCACGTGTTATCGGTCCTGAACTTGCAAAAATGATTGTCACCGAGTTCTTAACCACGGAATTTGAAGGCGGCCGTCATCAGACGCGTGTTGATATGCTCACCGCCCTTGAAAACGGCGAAGAAATCGAATAAATCCAAAGAGATGATTTGCAAAAGTCATCTCTTTTTTTATATTGAAAAACGCTACACATTAGGGTATAATATATTAAGTGTATATCTATCACTTCAGACAACATATATTCGATTGAGGTGATGGTATGCGATTGAAAACTGTTTTGGCCATTTTTTGCACGGTGATAGCGGTTATCTCCTCGTTGGCTTATGCCCAAAAGGTGGATATGCGCTGTGAAAGCCTGCAAACTGCATCTATGCGTCTGCTGATTGATGCGGGACACGGTGGACGAGATAACGGTGCCTGTGCAGCAGACGGCACATTGGAGGACGGTATTAACCTCGCTATATCCCTACAGCTGTATGATTTGTTGCGGTTTTGCGGTTTTGCGGTCAATATGACACGTACAGAAGATACCGAAGTAACTGATGATAACAGTAATCCGTCACATGGCTGGAAGGTAAACGATATGTATGCGCGATTGCGGCAATACGACCGTGCATGGCTTACCGTCAGCATTCACCAGAACCATTTTTCCCAATCGAAATACCACGGAACACAGGTGTTTTACGGCACAAAACACACGCAAAGTCAACTAGCGGCTGACACCATTCAAAAACAGGTTGTAACATTTTTACAACCGCAAAACACACGCGCTATAAAAGCGGCGGGGGAGAATATTTTTCTGCTATCCCGCACGATGCGCCCCGCTGTTATCGTAGAGTGTGGATTTCTCTCTAATCCCGCTGAGTCAAAGCAATTAAAAACGCCACACTATCAGCAACAAATGGCTTTTGCTGTCGGTTGCGGCATAATGGAATACACAGCTAAAGGATGATACATAATGGCTGAAAAAGTAAAAAGTATATACGTATGCACCGAATGCGGTGCAGAATCCCCAAAATGGTACGGCAGGTGCCCCGCCTGCGGCGAATGGAATTCCTTGCAGGAAGAACTGCGTCAAAACACCTCTAAGCAAGCACCGAGGCCAACTTCTGCTGCAAAGGTTCAGCAGTTGAAAACGATGCAAACAAGTGAGGAACTCCGTACCGATACAGGAATGAAAGAACTTGACCGTGTGCTTGGCGGCGGCATCGTTAAGGGCGGTTTAATGTTAATAGGCGGTGACCCGGGCATTGGTAAATCTACGCTTTTGTTGCAAATTTGCCAACATCTCGGTCAAAAAATGAAGATTTTATACGTTTCGGGCGAAGAATCCGAAAAACAGATAAAATTACGTGCAGACCGCCTTGGCGTTACCACTGAAAACCTGTATTTACTGTGTGAAACAGACGTTGACACCGTTATCGGTACTGTTGAAACAGAAAAGCCGGACCTGTTGATTGTGGATTCTATACAAACGGTAAGCTTAGCGGCTGTGTCATCCTCGCCCGGCAGTGTAACGCAGGTGAGAGAAAGCACCTCTGCTATTATGCACGCCATAAAATCCCGTGATCTGCCTACCTTTATCGTGGGCCACGTTAATAAGGACGGCGCGATTGCAGGCCCGAAGGTTATGGAACATATTGTGGACTGCGTATTATATTTTGAAGGCGATACTAACAGCAGTTACCGCATTTTACGTTGTATCAAAAACCGTTACGGCTCTACCAATGAAATCGGTGTCTTTGAAATGTCGGATGACGGTCTCAAAGAGGTGGAAAATCCGTCGGGTCTTATGCTTTCGGGCAGAATGGAAAATGTCAGCGGCACCTGCGTGGTATCTACCATGGAAGGTACCCGTCCGATTTTAGCAGAGGTACAAGGTTTGGTTTCACCTTCGGGTCTTACCAATCCGCGACGTATGGCTACCGGCTTTGATAATTACCGTTTGTCCTTGCTACTTGCGGTTTTGGAAAAACGAGCGGGATATTTCTTGTCAACCCTGGATACATATGTGAATGTGGTAGGCGGTCTGCGTCTGAATGAACCTGCTGTAGATTTGGCAGTTGCGATTGCTTTGATTACCAGCTTGAAAGATACTGTAGTGGAGGCACACACGCTGGCTTTCGGCGAAATCGGTCTTGCAGGTGAAATCCGTGCCGTTAACAACGCGGAGTCACGTATTACGGAAGCCGTCCGACTTGGCTTTACCCGCGTGATTCTACCCGCGGCCAATGCCAAAACAGTCAAAAAGGTAGACGGTATTGAGATAATAGGCGTCACCACCGTTCGTGAAGCATACGAAGCAGCGGTGAAGGCTTGATGAGTAAAAAACACAAATCCCTTGTTGTTTGGTTATTTGTTTTGGTAACGGTTATCAGTGCCATAGCCGTTTTTGTGGTCTGTCTTCCGGATTTTTCAAAAGCCGAGAAGATAAACTACGACAACATTCCTTTACCCGTAACCACCGCCTCGCAGGTTACCGTAACCACAACACAAGCCGAAGAAAAAATACCGTTTCTGCTTAACATCAATACCGCAACCAAAGAGGAATTGATGCGTGTGCCGGGCATAGGGGAGGTATATGCCTCGCGTATTCTTGCATACCGAGAGCAAAACGGCGGCTTTGCTACATTGGAAGAACTTACCGAAATAAAGGGTATCGGAGAAAAACGATTAGAAGCCTTCCGCGAACACCTTATCTGTGAATAAATATCTTGTATATTCGACATTTTTTTGCTATACTGATTGTAATGTTTCAGAAAAGAGGAACCGAAATGAAGGTACAGTTAATTACGCATACACCCAATCCCGAACACGTATTGGCATCTGCGGCACGTCTTTGCTATTCCGCGGCAGATATTGATACGGTTATGGAGAATTTGACCCCCGAAAAAACAGCGGAGTTTGTGGACAAGCTTGCGGCTTTAGGCCACGAAAGTCCGATGGAGCACGTCAGCTTTACCTTTGGTATCGAGGGTGTTTCCCGCGCGCTTCTCGCACAGATTACCCGTCACCGTATCGCATCTTACAGCGTACAAAGCCAGCGGTATGTGAATGTGGGTATGTTTGAATATGTACTGCCGCCCGAAATTGAAGCCGTACCCGAGGCGAAGGCACTGTACATACAGGCGATGGAAGATGATCAGCGGTATTATGATGAGCTGACAGCTATTCTCAAAGAAAAGCATTTAAAAGCAATGCTGGAAAGTGGTATGGCTGAGAAAGCAGCCAATAGCGCCGCAGAGAAAAAAGCCATTGAAGACGCACGTTTTGTGTTGCCGAACGCGTGTACTACAAAAATTATGATGACCATGAACGCAAGAAGTCTAATGAACTTCTTCCACCACCGTTGCTGTAACCGTGCGCAGTGGGAAATCCGTGATTTGGCGGCACAGATGTTCCGTCTTTGCTATGAAGTAGCGCCCAATTTATTCAAAAACGCAGGCCCTGCCTGTGTCAGCGGACGTTGCCCTGAAGGGAAAATGTCCTGTGGTAAAATGAATGAAATGCGCGCGTTATACGACAGTTGGAAGGAACAGAAATAATATGGGGAAACTAATTGTTATTGACGGCTTGGACGGTAGCGGTAAATCCACTCAATTGGGTCTTTTGGAAGCATATCTTACGGAAAACAATCGCACTTATCGACAAATTTCGTTTCCCGATTATGACCAACCGTCCTCCGCTTTGGTAAAAATGTATTTAGCAGGTGAATTCGGTCAGGCGGCTGACAGTGTAAATGCATACGCGGCGTCTTCCTTTTATGCCGTTGACCGTTATGCCAGCTATAAAAAGTTTTGGGAAACGGATTATCAAAACGGCACACCGATAGTGGCGGCGCGTTACACCACTTCTAACGCGATTCACCAAATGGCCAAACTGCCAAAAAGTGAATGGGATGCGTATCTTGATTGGTTGGAATACTATGAATACGTGCAATTGGGATTACCGCGTCCTGACGCGGTGGTATTTTTAGATATGCCGTTGCATATTGCGCAAATGCTGATGTCCGGCCGTTACCACGGCGATGAAACTAAAAAAGATATTCACGAACGTGATTTGGCGTATTTAAAACAGTGCCGCGAAAGCGCACTGTATGCCGCAAAGAAATGCGGCTGGACGGTTGTTACGTGTGGAGAAGGGGACGCACCTCTCGCACCCGAGAAAATTACTGCGCAGCTAATAGCATTATACGAAAAGACGGTAGAAGAATGATAAAAACAACTGTAAAGTTAATCAACTTAACAGAAAATTTTGAACAACTTCTCGCCATATGGCGTGCCTGCTTTCCCGAAGATGCAGATTTTGGAGAAATCTTTTTGAAAGAGGCGGCATCTGACGCCGAAATTTTTGGGGTTTTCCAAGGAGAGGCTTTGGTTGCGTGTGCGTACTGTTTACCGACGGATTTTTATGACGGAAACAGCCGCTTTTCTGCGTATTACGTGTACGGTGTAGGTACCTTGCCGTCGCACAGGGGAAAAGGTTACGCAAAGCAATTATTACATCACATTCAAGAAGCGGTTTCTGTCGATGTATTGTTTTTGTACCCTGCAACACCGTCTTTACGCACTTTTTATGAAGCCTTAGGGTATCGTTCCGTTTTGTGCCGTACCGAGAAAACGGTGTCACAAAACATGGGCGGTGATATACCGAAGTATGATATGTTACCCTTTGATGCGCAAGCATATACGGCAAAACGGGTTGCTTTTTTAGAAGGAAGTAACGTTTCATATGCCGCTTTTCATACAACCGTTTTACAAGCCCTGTTAGACCACGCAGAGTTGTTGCTTTGTGAAAATGCTGCAGCACTTTGTATTACTGAAGAAAAAACGGTATATATACCCGAAATGCTATGCGAAGAATCCTATATACCCACCGTGTTAGCGGCTGTCAAGAAACAGTTTCCCGACAAACAAGTAGTCACGTATACGGCGGGGACAGATACAAAAAGCGGTATGTTGCTACCGTGCAGTAAAACAGCAAAGAAACATTTTAAGAACAAAAAAAGTATTCCGTTTTTCGGTACTTTTTTTGCGGAATAGGAAGTGACTACAAATGGTATATGTGTTTTTAGCAGACGGATTTGAAGAAATCGAAGCCTTAGCCGTTGTAGATATTTTACGACGCGCCAAAATCACCGTAAACACGGTGGGAATAGGCGGTAATACCATTCGCGGCGCACACAACATTGTGGTAAAAACGGATATGACCGATACAGATACGTTGGATGAAGTGTTTGACGCCATTGTATTGCCCGGTGGTATGCCGGGCACCGTTAACCTGGAAAACAGCACGGTTGTGCAGGGCGCCATACAAACTGCTGTCAACAACGGTGCATACATCGCGGCCATTTGTGCTGCTCCCTCGATATTAGGTCATTTAGGACTTCTTGAAGCAAAAGAAGCGGTGTGCTATCCGGGGTTTGAATCCGCGCTCAAAGGAGCAACCGTTGCTGATGGTTTGGTTATACGCGACGGTTGTTTCATCACAGGAAAAGGTCCCGGCGCTGCCATTCCTTTCGCTTTGGAAATCGTAAAGGTTTTGGCAACCGAGGAAACCGCAAAATCTATAAAGGAAGCAATGCAATGCCTGTAAAAGATATTCGACCGATAAAATCCCAATTGCGGGACAAATATAAGCAAATGCGACGCGACCTAACCCCGGAGGAGAAAGCGGAAAAGGACGCGAGCATTGCCGCGCGTGTTTTTCGTCTATGGCAATATCGTGAAAATGATATATTGCTTACTTATGTATCTACCGACATAGAGGTGGATACGCGCCATATCATTGAACGTGCATTGGCGGACGGCAAAAAAGTGGCTGTGCCTCGTTGCGTACCCGGCACCCGCTCCATGGAGTTTTACTTTATCGACGGTTTTGATGACCTGGAACCGGGTGCGTTCGGTGTGCTTGAACCGCGACCCAACCCCGAAAAGCTGTTGACCGATTTTTCAAAGGGTATCTGTTTGGTACCTGCTTTTTCATACGATTGGAACGGGTTTCGTTTAGGATACGGAAAAGGATATTACGACCGTTTTTTGTCCGGCTTCGGCGGCAATATGATTGGTATTTGCTATAGTGAATGTATTCGCCCGCATCTACCGCACGGACGGTATGACCGAGCGGTAGAACTGCTAGTGACCGACAGATTTTTACGACGGGTAGAAAGAAAACAAGTTTAAAAGAGGTGAGTGCGTTGGCAGGAAAATTTAAAGAGCTGTTAAAAATGGCGGAAGCGGAACGTCGGGAAAAAGAGGGTTTAGAGCCACTTCCCGAAGAATCAGAAGAAACTGTTGAAACCGTTGATACAACCGTTTCGCAACCCGAAGAAAACGGCCTGCCGCGCCACGCAAAACCCAAGAAGAGTAAGAAAGGCGCAGGTTGCGCAAAAGGCATCTTTGTTTTTATTTTGGTTTTGACTTTGTGTGGCGCTCTTGCGTATTTTGTTATAACTGCCGCGTTGGATTTCAGCGCTCTGAACAAGTCCGATTCCAAGGTAGATGTTGTCATTCCGCAGGGTGCTTCTACTATTCAAATTGCTGAAATCCTTGCTGAAAATGACTTGATTGATCAACCACTTATCTTCCGTGGTTATTCTAAGGTGACGGGGCGGGACGGTCGTTACCAAGCCGGTACATACAGCTTATCTGCTAATATGGGGTATCAAAAACTCTCCGACAGAATTATTGCGGGTAATCCGCGTGAAACTGCGACCGTTACCATTCCCGAAGGCTATACGATTGACCAAATCGCCAAAAAGTTGGAAGAAAACAACGTGTGTACTGCTGCCGATTTCTACGACGCATTGTTAAATGAAACATACGATTTTGATTTCTTTGATTCCATACCGCAGGCATCGGACGGCGGTAAATATGCGGGACGTATTTACCGTTTAGAAGGATATCTTTTCCCGGATACGTATGAATTCTTTACCGAAAGCAGCGGTAAAAGTGTTGTCCAAAAATTCCTTTCTAATTTTGACAGCAAAATCACCGTAGCAATGAAATCTGCAATGGCATCCCGCGGACTGACGTTAGACGATGTGGTAATTATGGCTTCTATCGCACAAAAGGAAGCGGCAAACACCAACGAAATGGCAAAAGTAACGCGTGTTTTATACAATCGCTTAGATAGCGACTATACCCGTTTAGAGTGCGATTCCACAGCATTGTATGTTAAAGATTTGGCACCGAACACTGCAGACGCAGAAGCTATCGGTGCGGCATATAATACCTATACCAGAGCGGGCTTGACAGCAGGTGCTATCTGTAACCCGGGTTGGCACGCATTACAAGCGGCTGTTTATCCTTCGGACGATGCATACGTTTCCGAATGTTATTATTTTGCTAATGATACCGCCGGAAACACGTATTATTCCAAAACATTTTCACAGCATGTAGCCACCTGCCGTAAATATAAAATCGGTATGTACGGCTAAAAGAGGACAAAATGCAAACAAGAAAGTTAGAAGTTTTATCGCCGGCAGGGGACGCGGAGCGGCTGCATGCGGCGCTGTTATACGGCGCTGACGCGGTATACCTTGCGGGTACACAGTTTGGTATGCGCGCTGCTTCTCAGAACTTTGAGTCGGAAGCACTTGCTCTGGCAATACAGAAAGTTCACGACGCGGGAAAACAGGTATACGTCACCTGTAATGTCTTGCCGCGAAATGATGAATTCGAAACATTGCCCGCGTATCTTCAATTTTTAAATACCGTAAAACCCGATGCGCTGATTGTAGCCGACCTCGGTATGATTGCCTTAGCAAAGAAATATGCGCCCAACATCCCGCTGCATATTTCCACGCAACTTGGTGTAGTCAATTACGAGACGGCGCGTGTTTTGCACGAAATGGGGGCAAAACGGGTTGTTTTGGCAAGAGAGTTATCTCTTGAGGAAATACGTACTATTCGTAAAAAAACGCCTTCTACGCTCGAATTAGAGGCGTTTGTGCATGGCGCTATGTGTATGTCCGTGTCGGGCAGGTGCGTTATTTCCAACTATATGACGGGACGAGACGCCAATCACGGTGAATGCACACAGCCGTGCCGTTGGAAATATGACATCGTTGAGCCCAACCGCCCCGACAAACCGATGACGGTTGAACAAGATGAAAACGGCACCTATCTGTTCAATGCTCACGACATGAATATGATAGAGCATATTGCCGCTTTATCCGACGCAGGTGTTACTTCCTTCAAGATCGAGGGCAGAGCAAAGGCGGCGTATTATACCGCAATTACCACCGCCGCTTACCGTGCGGCAGTAGACGGTTATATTGCGTCGGGATATGCCTCTGACTATAAACCTGAATCTTGGATTGTGGAAGAATTGAACAAGGTTAGTCACCGTCCGTACGGTACGGGTTTCTATTTCGGTATGCCGCATCAGGATACTTCTGTCGGCGGCTATATACGCGATTACGCGGTAGTCGGTGTTGTAGAAGGATATGAAAACGGTCGCCTGCTTGTAGAACAGCGCAACCGTTTCTTTTGCGGTGATACGCTTGACGTGTTAGAGCCGGGAGAAAAGCCGTTCTTATTACAGGCAGACATCCTGTATAATGGGGAAGGAGAACCAATCCAAAGTGCACCGCATGCCGCAATGAAACTGCAAATACCGTTTGAGCGACCTTTAAAAGTCGGTAGTTTGTTGCGTAAAAAACAATAAAAGATTAAATCCTCATCTTTCTGTGCAAACTTATTATGAAAGGTGAGGATTTTTTTGAAAAAAAGGCTGTGGATAGTATACGGATGTATCATCACTTTGTTCTGCGGATTGTTATTCCGTATATACACGTTATCGGATCAATACTTACGTACTGCCGCAGATAAACAATCCTCGGTTACTGTTACGGTAGCCAATGTACGCGGCACGATTTACGATCGCAACGGTATAGCCTTGGTGAACAGCGAAAAGGAATATCGCGCGTGTGTCAATGCGATTCCTTCTGCACTGACAGCACTGTCCGAAACCATGGATGCTACGGAATTCACTTCATTGAGCAATGCTCTGCAATCGGGAAAACCTGTGGTTGTGCGATTAGAAGAGCTTGTTGCCGCTAACGGCATTTCCTTGTTTGAAGTACCGATACGGTACGGTAAGCGCGTATTGGCCCCGCATCTTATCGGATATATGGATGGCAACCAAACAGAAGGTCTTACCGGCATAGAGGCGGCCTTTGATAACATTTTGAACAGCTACACCGCAAAGGCAACCGTGACATACTCGGTGGATGCAAACGGAAAGGTTTTGAGCGGTATTCCGCCCAAACTCACAAATTCTGTAAGTGAACCCTTGGGCGGTATTCGTCTGACAATCGACGCCGATATACAACGGCTTGCAGAGGACACAGCAACAAAGTATATCAAAAAAGGGGCCGTAGTGATTATGGACCCGTCAAACGGTGACTTACTGTCTATGGTCAGTTTGCCAACCTATCATCCAAACGCAGTGGCAGATGTGTTACAGGATACCGATTCGCCGCTTCTAAACCGTGCCTTGTGCAGTTATAACTGCGGTTCAGTATATAAAATCCTATCTGCAGCGACCGCTTTGGAAACAGGCGGTGAAACAGAGAAACAATATACGTGTAACGGAAATATCACCATAGGAACCAATACGTTTCATTGTCATCACCGCTTGGGACACGGTGCTTTAACGATGGAAAATGCCTTCGCGAAATCCTGCAACTGCTATTTCATCCAATTAATGCAGGACGTTGGCGGCACACCGCTTTTGAACTTGTCACAACGCTTGCAGTTTGGCAGTGCAGTTTCTTTGTGCGGCGGCTTACAAACAGCCGCATCTCATTTACCCGATGACAACACACTACAAGCGCCTGCGGCTCTTGCCAACCTCTCATTTGGACAAGGAGAATTAACCGCTTCTCCGTTGCATATCGCGGGGTTAGTATCTACTGTATTAAATGACGGTGTACTTTGTTCACCGCGTATCATATACGGTTATACAGATGGCGAAGGCGCTTTAACAGAGGCCGAACAAACGGTTTTCGGTAATGTTTTTTCCTCTGAGACCGCACAAAAGCTGCGAAAAATGATGGAAAAGGTCACGACCGACGAAGGCACGGGCGCAGCAGGAAAGCCGCAACACGGTATTGCAGGTGCCAAAACAGGTACCGCGGAAACAGGTTGGACACCTGCTAAGGACGAAAATCACGCCGTTGTACACAGCTGGTATGCGGGCTATTATATACCTCGCGAAGGTGAAAATTATGTTATTGTCGTGTTTGCGGAAAATGCAGAAAATACCGGTGCAAAAACCGCATCGGTATTCAAAGAAATAGCAGATGCTTTATACAAACTAAAAGACGAGGAATGACTATTCCTCGTCTTTTTTGGTGGCGTCGGGTTTGATTTTCATTTTGGCCAATGGATTTGATTCCACCGCTTGCTGAATCTGTGCAGTAGAAATATGCGTATAAATTTCAGTTGTACCCAAATTTTCGTGGCCTAAAATGTCTTTTAACACACGGATATCTACACCGCCTTGCTGATACATTAGTGTTGCCGCCGTATGACGTAATTTATGTGTAGATAAATCCTCAAGGCCGATAGCTTTTAAGTAGCCTTTTATGACATAATGAACGCCCTGTAAGGTAATACGTTGTTTGTTGTGGCTCAAAAATAACGCTTGACGGTCCTTAACACCATCCTTCGGTCTTACCTTTAAATACGCACGAATGGCGTCTACACACGCCGTATTCAGATGAATAACACGCTCTTTGTTACCTTTACCTCTGACCAACAGTGTGTTATCATCACGGATATCACGTATGTTAATGCCGGCAAGCTCTGCACGACGTAAACCGCAGTTTAGCAGTAAAACAACCATGCAAAAATCGCGTGCCGCATATTCACCGCTGCCCGTCGCTTTTAACAACTCTATAGATTGTTCTAACGACAAGTATTTGGGTAACGTTTTTGCAGTTTTCGGTGTACTCAAATTGCGTGCAGGATTACTTTCGAGTAACTGCACGTTCTCGGTAAGGTAGTTGAAAAAGCGGCGTAGGGAAGAGGTCTTACGTGCGCGGCTGTTGTTAGAATTATCACGCTCCGAACGCAAGTAATTCATAAATTCATACAAATCGTTTAATGTTACTGTGCGCAGCAACGTAATGTCAACGTCTAAAATAGAAATTTCTTCTTCCGGCACATCATGAGGGACAAGACCGCGCTGTTGTTTTAAAAAGCGAAAAAACAGGCGTAAATCGGTAAAATATTCGTTCACAGTGGTTGCAGAACGCCCTTTGACGGTTTCCATATACCCGAGAAATCCTTTCAAAACCTCAGGTGCTTGCTGAAAATATTCTTGTTTCATACGTCTCTCCTCTTGTGAAACAGTTTCACGGTTTTAAAATAGGGAATACTTGAAATATACAATATTGCAGACATACTCGCTGAATCATTATAAATACTAAAACATAACGCAGTGGGGTATTGACAGGATAAAACACTGTCTAATCTAAAAAATGATATTTAGACAAAGCAATATTTGTTTAAAACATATCTATATAACAACTTTTTTAAAATTTTACAGCTTCCGCATTCATTTTTATATAATTTAAGCAGTTTGCGCTTTTCTTGGATTTTTCGAAAAAACAAACTCTGCTCTGGAGCGATTTTAATTGCTGTGAATGATACACCGTTCAATTGAAACAATTAAAAAAGTTGTTGATTTGCGGCTTTTAAAAATAAACAAGAAGACAAGTAAAAAATGTAACTGTAAAAATATAAAAAAGAACAAAAATTATTCTATAAAAATTTTTTAATCAACAAAACAGTAAAAGAATTGTCTGTAGCGGCTTAAAGGACAAATCAAGCAGCAACCGATAATAACGCCGTAAAAAGGCACACATATATAGAAAGCCTCATATTTAGCCTAAAAATACGTTTTGCCCTCCCCTTAACTAAACAAAATATTCATTTTGTTTAGTTAGAGTATAACAGATAGGAGAAGAATTGTCAAGGGCGGTTTGTACTCTTTCCTCTCAAAAAACAAAAATCCTTTCTTGTAAGTTACACAAGAAAGGATTTAAAATCAAAGTTTTACAATACCTTCATCCAAAAGCATTTGCGCAGCGCTTAAAATACCGATTTTACCCGAATGGTACTGCAGGCCTCCCTGCATAAACACTGCGAACGGTTCCCTTAAAGGTGCGTCTGCTGACAATTCAATGGAAGCGCCCATCGTAAAGGCGCCTGCCGCCATAATCACATCGCTGTCATATCCGGGCATTTCACTCGGCTCAGGAACAACAAAGGCATCGACCGGAGAGCCGCTTTGTAAACCGCGACAAAAGGCAATCAGTGCTTTAGGTGTTTCCAAATACAATGTTTCTATAATATCCGCACGCGGATCCATTGCCGCAGGCATCGCTTTAAATCCCATTTTTTCCATCAAAGCCGCCGCAAACACAGCCGTTTTCAATGCTTCACCCGTCACGTGCGGTGCGTGGAACAAACCCATAAATAACGTACGATTATGACCTAGCGATGCACCGATTTCTCTGCCTAAACCGGGTGTTGTCATACGATACGAGCAACGCTCTACAAGCTCTTTTTTACCACAGATATAACCGCCGTTTTCGGCAATACCGCCACCTGCATTTTTAATGAGTGAACCCGCCATCAAATCCGCACCGACTGCGGTAGGCTCGTGTTTTTCAACAAACTCGCCGTAACAATCGTCCACAAAGACAACAACATCCTCGCGCACACTACGTACAGCACGCACTATCTCCCCTATCTCATCAACGTGCAACGAAGGACGGGTGGCATAGCCTTTGGAACGTTGAATATGTACCATTTTGACTGCAGGATACGCTTTTAACGCCGCAATAATACCCTCCAAATCGGGTTTTCCGGCCTCCGTTAGGCAAACTTCTTTGTAATCAACACCCATTTCCGCCAAAGAACCGGGATTTTTCTCGTGAATGCCAATCACCTGGTGTAAAGTATCATACGGCCTTCCCGTAGCGGCCAACAGAATATCACCGGGACATAGTATGCCAAACAAAGCGATTGCAATGGCGTGCGTACCGGACAAAATACTGTGTCGCACCAACGCATCTTCTGTTTCGAAAACATCCGCAAACACTTCATCCAACTTATCTCTCCCGCGGTCACCATAGCCATAACCCGTCGTCGGCGTAAAATGCGATTCGCTCACACCGTGACGAATAAACGCGGAAAGCACCTTCTGCTGATTGTATTCGGTAACAGCATCAATTTCCTCAAAACGCGTTTTCAAACCGTCTTCGATTTCATTTGCCAACGCAATCAATCTACTGTCAAATTGAAAAAATGTAGTATCCATAGTTATTTTTCTTCCTTTGTATTAAAGTGTGCTATAGTATCGGTAACGACAAATCCCATATCTGTATACAAACGCTCTGCATACGGGTTTTTCGGGGATATCATAATTTCTTTTCCCGCGTTTTTATTAGCAAGATACGCAATGCACTGTGCCGCAAAGCCGCGTTTTCTCGCTTTTGGTGCGGTTGCCACCGCGCCGATGACCACAGCTTGCGATGTTTGCGCTACCGTCATAGCGGTAGACACTGTTTCATCATCCCACGCAATGCCCGCAACGGTACAATTGTCGTGCCGTAAGCGATGGGAAACGTCTACGTACCAATCATCAAAAGCAGGCATCGCATCTCCGAAAACATCGCATAACAGCGGATACACCTGCCGTGGCATCTGTTCCGTCACCTTCTCTGTCGGCAACGGCAACGAGGTTGTCAAACGCATAACTTTTTTCTCGGTTACTGTTTGCTGTAACGCTTTTGCCAACGGTATTGCCACATCCAAAGAAGCGGTAACGGTGGTAATATCGGGACACATACGCAAAAAGCAAGCCCACTCCTCTACATCAAATTGTGTTGCGTACAAAATCCCATGTCCGTTCAGTACCGATAAAACCGTATCCTTGTCATCCGCAAAAAACGGTGCAAATACGGCATTACCACCATAAGCTAAATAGCGTGATGTGATATATGTACTCTGCCAATTCACTGCGAAAGACGGCAGAGATTCCCCCTCGAACAATCGAATCATTGCGGCAGCACCTCCACTAAGAGGTGCAACAATTTTTGAATATTGTCTGCATCGCTCAGTGAGCAAACGCATGCGGAGGAATGCAAATATCTACACGGCGCGGATATGGCGGCTACACGTGCACCGCCCGCCGTTCTCTGTATCGTACCGGCGTCATTGCCGCCGGCAACCAGCGTTTTCGTCTGATTTGGAATATCGTGCGTGTCCGCAACAGCACGAATTTGTGTATATAAATCAGCATCATATAAAGTACTGCGGTCCATAAAGGAGATAACAGGACCATTCCCTACTGCGCACACCCGTTTATCTTCCGCAACGTCCGCAATATCTCCCGCGGTTGTCGTTTCTACAACCACTGCAATATCCGGCGCCACAGTAAACGCGGCAGGACCCGCACCGCGTGTGCCCACCTCTTCTTGCACGGTAAAAGCTAACGTAATGTCATAAGGAGGTTGTTTCTCCGCTAACTTCAGCAACAATGCACAGCCGATGCGGTCATCGATGGCTTTTCCCATAACCAATGACTGCAATTGCGTAAACGGCGCATCAAATACCGCAACGTCACCGGGTTTTACAAGTGTTTTGGCTTTGTCGGCAGACACACCGATATCTATCACCAAATCCGGCTTTTTCGGCATCTTTTCTTTTTCTTCTTTACTGCAAAGGTGAATGGCTTTACACCCGATAACACCGATGGTTTCACCGATTTTTACCCGTTTTCCGCACAACGATGCATCAGCGATGCCGCCAACCGTTTCAAAACGCAAAAAACCGTCGCTTGTTATAGAGGTGATAATAAGACCCACTTCATCCATATGTGCGGACAGCATAACCCGCTTGTTAGGGCGCTTATTACCAATCAAAGAACAAATAACGTTACCCATAGGGTCAACCGAAACGTGCATCGGCGTTTTATACGAGGCAAGCGTATCGAGAATATAGTTTCTGACTGCTTCTTCCCTGCCGGATACGCCGGGAAGTTCGCATAGCGTTTTTAACGTTTCTTTCATTCTGCTCACCCTTTCTGCAGATACGCCGCCATACACGCACCGACAGCGGCAATATCCCCACAGTTTGCCATTTCCACGGGTGTGTGCATATACCGCAACGGCACCGATAACAAAGCCGTTGGAATACCACTGCGGGAAACACTGATTACATCTGCGTCCGTTCCTGTTTTTCCACCCATGATTTCACATTGGTACGGAATACCGTTTTCCTCGGCAACTTGCTGTATACGCGCGGAAAGATCTGCTGACAACGTGGGGCCAAAGCCTATCATAACCCCTTTTTCGAGTTCGCCGCAATTCTCTTTTTTGCTGTCGTGCGTATGCGCAAAGCTTACGTCTGTAACGATCGCAAAATCCGCATCTGCCGCAAAACTTCCTGTTTGTGCACCGCGGCAACCGAGTTCCTCCTGTACCGCAAACAACACCTTTACAGTATATGGCGAAGGGTTATCCTTTAATAAAGACAAAGCATATAAAATAGCGGTCATACCCGCACGATTATCTAATGCTTTAGAGGTAATACAAGCCCCTTCCATTTCCGCAAAATTGGCCGCAAAAGAAACACGGGTACCAAGCTTCACCAACGCTTTTACATCGTCGGCAGGCAGTCCCACGTCAATATACAGCGCCTGTTCGTCGGGCACTGTATTCTTACGGTCTTTATCCAGGTGCGGCGGCGTGGAACAAAACACGCCGTTTAGCGGTTTTTCACCCCATACCGTAACAGGCGCGGCAGCCAGACATCGCTTATCAATACCGCCGCAGCAGGCAACGCGTAAAAAACCGTCTTCCGTAATATCGGTAACAACAAAACCGATTTCATCCATATGTGCTTCCAATAAAACAACAGGTGCGTCTGCTATAACACTCGGGATAGTAGCGATAATGTTTCCCATGGCATCGACATATATATCGTCCGTATACGATTTTAACAGCAATTGTGCTTGTTCGCACACCTGCCTTTCTCCTCCGACACCGACTGCGTTACACAGCGTTTTGGCGCACGATTTGATATATTCCATACGTTACCGACACCTCGTTTGAAAACTATTTTCTGTATTATACTGCTTTTTTTCTAAAATATCAATTAAAAGCCCTGTATTTTTTAATAAATTATAAATAGTGGTAAAAACACTTGCACAAATCCTTAGAAAAAGGTACAATAAGCGTATAGAATACAAATGGAGGCCTTATATGTTTTTCTACGAAGGATATTCTTGTCCTGTGTGCGAGCAACCGTTCTGCGAGACGGATGACATAGTTACCTGTCCCGATTGCGGCGCACCGCATCATAGGGCTTGTTGGAAAGCGCATAAGCGTTGTTTCTATGCAGAAATGCACAACACTCCCGAGCAATGGAGTCGTGAAAAAGCCGCGGTAACACCAAAAGAAAGTACAGCCCAAGCATCTGCTGAGGCTACACATATCTGCGCACATTGCGGCACAAAGAACTCCGCTTTTGCGGAATTCTGCTCCCATTGCGGACATGCTCTGGTTGCAGAGCAATGGGAAAGCACATCGCAACAACACCCTCACAGTGAATATCGCGAATATCGACCCTTTTCCGCACCTGTTCGTGAAATGTATATTGATGACAGCGAAGAAATTGATGGTGTGTCCGCAAGAGATTTGAAGGTGTTTGTAGGGCAAAACGCGCACTACTATCTTCCCCGTTTCAGTAAGCTATGCAAAAGAGAAACTTCCGTAAGTTGGAACTGGGCGGCATTTTTGCTCACCCCTTATTGGCTTTGGTACCGTAAACAATATCTGTACGGCACACTTGTACTGCTTTTTGAGGTGCTGCAGACATTTTGCACCGCCTTTTTCCTATATGGATATCTCGGTGCTTCCTCCGCTACGGGCTATACTGATTTGGCAACGTTAATGCAACAACATATCGGTGACCCCGTATTTTTTCGTTGGGAGTTAATCATACTTCTTTGTTCGGTCATCCAATTATTGATTCGCTTTTTCTTTGGCATTGTCGGTAATTATCTGTATTTCCGAATTGCAAAAAGAAGAATAGAAAAATGGAAGACTGAAGATTCTACCGATTTCGCGTTATCCCGCTTAGGTGGCGGAACAATGATTCTGGGCGCTATTGCGTATACAGTTATATATATCCTGTCCACATTTGCAAACATATGGTTTATGTAGGAGGTTTTTAAAATGAAAAAAGTTCGTAAAGCAGTCATTCCCGCAGCAGGTCTCGGAACGCGTGTATTGCCTATCACCAAGGTAATGCCCAAAGAAATGTTGCCTATTGTTGACAAGCCTGCAATTCAATATATTGTTGAAGAGGCTGTTGCGGCAGGTATTGAGGATATTTTAATTATCACCAACCGCGGCAAAGGGTTGATTGAAGACCATTTTGACCACGCGATTGAGTTAGAGGCACGCCTGGAAGCAAGCGGCAGGACTGCCGTTTTAGAGCAGGTACGTGCCAGTGCCAATTTGGCGAACATTACCTTTATTCGTCAAAAAGAGACCAAGGGTTTAGGACACGCCATTTCCTGTGCTCGCAGTTTTGTGGGCGACGAACCGTTTGCCGTTTTATACGGTGACGACGTCATTGTAAGCGAAGATCCCGTCTGCGGACAACTTTGTCGTGCATACGAGCAGTATGGCAAAGGTGTTGTTGGCATCAAGGAGGTTACCCCTGAGCAAATTCTTAAATACTGTTCTTTAGAGGTTTCCCCCTTGAGTGAACGTGTTTTCTCGGTAACCGATATGATAGAAAAACCGCAACCAGAGCAAATTATGTCCCTGTATTCCATTTTGGGACGTTGCGTGTTACCTGCGGAAATTTTTGATATTCTCGACAATACACCTCCGGGAGCGGGCGGTGAAATTCAGTTGACCGATGCAATGATGCAGCTCGCAAAAACTGAAGGCATGATTGGTGTAGATTATGTGGGCACCCGCTACGATATGGGCAATAAACTAGGTGTAATGCAGGCCGCTTGTGAAGTGGCTCTTAATCACCCTGAAATCGGCACGGATTTCAAAACGTATCTTAAAGAATTGGCAAAAACGCTATAATAAATTTTAAGAAAGCGCGGTAATGTGTAACAGCATTACCGCGCTTTTTGCATATTCTGCTCTTTTTTTACGTATATGTAACTATCTCACTCTCTGAAAGGAGAAAAGGTATGCCAAAAGACGATTTACCCGTTTCGGTGGAAGAGCTGATTCGCCGTTACAACGAAGAAATGCTTGCTATGAAGAAAAAACACGATGCCCAAACAGAACAAGCCGTTCCTGCAATGGCACAGCTCGACACGCAATTTCCCGTGCCCAATGTCACAGAAGATTTGGCACAAATGCGCAACGACACCTCTCAAAGCATTACGCCCGCCGAGGCAGAGAATAATGCCGTAAACGAAGAGCAACAGGGACAGACCGACATATCCCCTACACCCGCACCTCCACCTACCGCCATTCCGCCGTTTCCTTTATATGATGTTGAGGGCGAAATATTACCACCAAGTGCACCGCCGCCGCAGGAGATGTCGCTTGGGTATTTAAAAGCGTTTGTCACAACCGCAAGAGGTGCTTTGCCGGTGTCTAACGCGCAGGTGATTGTAACCCGCCTAATCAATGATGAAGAATTGCTCGAACAAGTAGCGCGTACCGACAACAGCGGGTATTCCCCTTTATTCACACTCCCTGCTGTCAGTGCCGTATATTCTTTGTCGCCCGATAATGCCACACCTTTTACCTATTACAACATGTATGTACGTGCAGAAGGGTTCTATCCTGTTCTTTTGCGCGAGATACCGATGTACGGGGGCATCACAGCAATACAGCCTGTCGACTTAATACCTGTTACCGAGGGGGACACCTCTAACCGCGAGCAGATATTTACAGGGGGCGGACCTGCAGCAGGCCAAAGCACGACACAAAGGGGGAATATAAATGAACGGTGAACCATTTATCCCCGAAACCATCACGGTACACCTCGGTGCGCCCAGTGCCGAAACAGAAAATATAACACTCCCCTTTCCCGAATACATAAAGAACGTAGCCTCCAGTGAAATATATCCTACCTGGCCGGAAAGTGCCATACGCGCCAATATTTATGCGCAAATTTCCTATGCGCTTAACCGCGTATACACCGAGTGGTATCCCAGCCAAGGGTATAATTTTGATATAACCAATACCACGCGTTATGATCAGGCGTTTGTACCAAACCGTAATATTTTTGAAAACATCAGCCGTATTGTTGATGAAATCTTTAATAGCTATGTGATTCAGGAGGGGTCTATCGAACCGTACTTTACGCAGTATTGCAATGGTACGACCAGCACCTGCGAAGGATTGTCTCAATGGGGCACCGTGCCTTTGGCAGAAAGCGGTCTCTCCCCCTTTGAAATCCTGCAAAATTACTACGGCGATGATATTGCCATTGTGGAAAATGCCCCTGTACAGGCGGCAGGTCCATCTTATCCCGGTCAGCCGTTACGGTTAGGAGAGGCGGGTAATGAGGTGCGTTTTAAACAGGTACAGTTAAACCGTATCTCGCGTAATTATCCTGCCATACCGAAAATCAATCCCGTTGACGGTATTTTCGGGCAAGAAACAGAAGCGGCCGTCAAAGAGTTTCAACGCATTTTCAATCTGACGCCCGACGGCATCATAGGTCCTGCCACATGGTACAAAATCGTCCGCATATATAATGGTGTCAAAAGGTTGTCAGAGCTGGATTCGGAAGGCATTTCCGCCGAAGAAATCTCAAAAGAGTTTCCCGGTGTTTTACAAAGCGGCGACACGGGACTCAACGTACGCAATCTGCAGTATTTTCTTGCTGTGGTCGGTGAGTTTTATGATACCGTGCCGCGAATTGAGATTACAGGTGTATACGATACGCCTACCCAAGCGGCGGTACGGGCTTTTCAGCAAACCGTTGGCTTACCCGCAGACGGCATTGTAGGCATCGACACCTGGCAAGAACTCTACCGTACATACCGCGGTATTATAGCTACAACTGACAGTTTAGAAGGTGGTGTAGCAGTATACCCGGGATTTGTTTTGCGTCAAGGAACGCAGGATGATGCCGTATCCACCTTGCAGGAATACCTAACCTACATTTCCGACACCTATCCCGAAATTCCTGCCGTCCCTGTCACCGGTGTTTTCGGCAATCAGACCGCTGCATCGGTGGAAGCCTTTCAACGTACTTTTGGATTAGAGGTAAACGGTGTTGTAGGACCTGCTACGTGGAACAGCATTGCTTCTCTCTATGCAGATTTGCGTAACGGCAACAACAAGCGTGCCGAACAACACAGTGGTATTGTACATACGGAGGGTACGGTATGATATTTAAACCTTTTCCCGATAACGACATTACAATCAAAGAACCGCTATACGTCGAAGAAATCCAAAGAATATTACGAGCCTTGGAAATAAGCCGCAACGGCAGATCAAACGTGCCGATAGACGGTATTTTCGGGCCCGCAACTACGCAGGCCGTAAATGATTTCCAACAAGCGAACGCCCTGCCCGTAACAGGAAGCGTAGACAGAAACACGTACGAAAAGTTAGTTGATACCTATAATACATTCGCCGAAAAAAGCATAGAAGAAATACCTATTTTTGCGTTTCGTCCTGAAGACGGCATTGCGCTTCGGATAGGTGATATCTCGGATGCCGTATATTTTCTGAATATTATGCTACGAAGCATCGCGACGGTTTTTAAAAACATCCCTTTTCCGTCCGTCAACGCAGAATACACACAAAGTACGGCGGATGCTGTCCGCGCCATGCAACGCATAATCGGGCTGCCCGTTACGGGGATTACCGACCGCAGAACGTGGAACCGCATAACTGCACTGTACAACGATTTGGTGTATGACCTTACCGCCGAAAGAAGCAATACCGTTTAGGTGAAACTATGCAACAAAAGGAATTTATGAAAAACGCAACGGTAATGACCGCCACGGCACTGATTTTACGTGCTATCGGTATCATTTTCCGTATTTACCTCTCCGGCCGTGTCGGTGCCGAAGGTATGGGTCTGTACCAATTGGTATTTTCCGTTTACGTATTATTATCCACCTTTGCATCTACAGGGATTTGTACCGCGGTGGCGAGGTTGGTCACCGATGAATTGGTGTGCGGCTCATCCAAAACGGTGTGTCGGGTTTTACGCCGTGCCGTACCGCTGTGTATTGTGGCAGGTACAGTTTCTGCAGTGTTAATTTTTGTGTTTGCAAAACCCGTTTCTATCCTTTTTTTAAAGGATGTGCGTGCCTTACCATCTTTGCAAGCGCTGGGTATCAGTTTACCGTTTATGGGTATTACGGCATGCTTGCGTGGTTATTTTATGGCACGACGGAAAACGCTCTTGCCTTCCGCTTCACAAATTGCGGAGCAATTAGCGCGTATCGGCTTTATTTTCTTCTTTTTAGAGGCGTTGAATGATACCGTGGAATCTGCGTGCCTGGCTGTCATTCTCGGGGACGGTCTTGCCGAAATCCTGTCGTCTTTTATTATGATTGTCGGTTTTCTCCTGGATTTACGGAATATACAGCATATCCAAACCGCGCACCAAATACAGAAAAGGCACGGTTTCTTACGTCGTCTGTTGGATATTGCGGCGCCAATCACCGCAGGAAGATATTTGAATTCGGCACTGCGTACCATCGAAAATATCCTGGTACCGCAAAAGCTGACCGCTTACGGCGGTACCACACAAACATCATTGGCACAGTTCGGCATGCTGAAAGGAATGGCTTTACCACTGCTTTTTTTCCCTTCCTCCTTCTTGTCTTCTGTTTCCACGTTGTTAATTCCCGAATTGTCCGAAGCGCGCACCTTGGGTGAAACCCAAAAAGCAAATCGGGCCATAAAAAAAGCACTCCGTGTCACACTGTTGATGTCCATTTGGCTGAGTGGACTGTTTACCGTGTTTGCATACGATTTAGGAGAAATCTTATATCACAGCCGTGATGTCGGCTTTCTACTGCGCGTGTTAGCACCGCTTATGCCGATTATGTATCTTGAAAGCATTGTTGACGGTATGCTCAAAGGGCTAAATCAGCAAATGAGTTCCCTGTCTTACAATATTTTAGACTCGGTCTCACGTATACTGTTAATTGTTGTGGTGGTTCCCCAAAAAGGTATGGGCGGTTTTTTGTTTATTATGGTACTCAGCAACCTGTTAACCTCCTTCCTCAATCTGCAGCGGTTACTCAAAGTAACAAGCGTGCGTATGCTATGGGGCTCTTGGGTACTAAAGCCGACCTTTGTTATTGTTTCCGCAGCGGGTGGCTGGTTGCTTTTACAGCGCGTCATACCTGTGACCACACCTGTTTTACGTGTTATGACAGGTATCGGTATCATCACGGCTCTGTTTTTTGTTCTATCCTGTATATTCGGCATCATAACAAAAGACGACCTCAGGGATATCACTCCGCAAAGGTCGTCTCCAACGATCTATATGCCCGAAAACTTCTAAAATTCAAAGGAATCAAGCCTGAAAAGATGTAAAGGGTATCTGCTTGTCACGCGGTCGCGGTCGGTGTATTCTACCACTGCGACCGTATTTTGTCGGGATTTTAACACTGCAATACCACGCTTTGTCCCGCTTTTGCCAAGCTGACGATTTATTTTGGCGATACGCGTGTCTTTTGAGAACAAGCATGGCGGTAAACGGTGTATCTGCCGTGACGTATAGCAATCCAACACCATAGCATCCCACAGTGTGTCTGAATCTATCTGCGGTAATGCCGAGAAAAAAGTCCAAACGTATCCGATATACGTATCAAGCGGTATCTTTTCTGCGTGAACTTTTTGTTCTTCAAGGTGCTCCGCAAATGCCGAAAACAGGTCAAACGGTGTTTCCTCTGCTACGCTCAGCACATATTGCAAGGTAAAGGTAAATCTACCGCTGTTATACAGCCGCTCTAAGACGTCTTCAATTGCGTGTAGCTTTGCAAATTCTTGCGGTGTCATATAGCGAGAGCCATACACCTCATACGGTGCTTCATCATCGTAAACATACCCGTGTTCCTCTGCGGCACCGCGCAAGGCAGAACCGTGCAACAGCTTTAAAAAGCCGAGCTGCAGCATGTGCGGCTGCAAAGCATACGCTTTATTAAACGATTCACGGAACGTGTCAAAATTTTCGTATGGCAGTCCCGCTATTAAATCGATATGCAGATGTATGTTTCCGAAAGCCAATATCGTTTTCACGTTACGACAAATGGCACTTACGTCGGTTTTACGGGTAACCGCCTCTAATGTGGGCTGATGAAAGCTTTGCAGTCCTGCTTCCATTTGAAAAAGACCCTTCGGTGCGGTGGCAAGCAGCGCTAACGTTTCCTCGTCAAATAAGTCAGCCGCCACCTCAAAATGAAAGCAAACATCCGTAGGAATACCCTTACCGTATTCCAAAAGGATAAAGCGTAGGATTTCTTCACAGCGTTTTTTATGACAGTTAAAGGTACGGTCCACAAACTTAATCGTTTTTGTGCCGGAAACCGCCAAACGTAAAATATCCGCTTTCACCCGTTCTAACGGGAACAACCGCAAGCAGTCATCCCGTCCCGATAAGCAAAAACCGCAGGAAAACGGACAACCGCGTGACCCTTCTATGTAAGAAATGCGATTGTTTAATGCTTCAAAATATTCGGATACAAAAGGCGTGGGCGGTGTTTCTATCGTTTGCGGCGACGTCACGTTGTACACGCCGTTTTCGCAATAACATATACCCGTAAGAGATGAAAGAGACGTCCCCTCTGCTACCGCATCTAACAGCGCAGGGAAGGATCTCTCCCCCTCGCCGATGCAAACATAATCCGCATGCAGCTCTTCCAAGGCGTTTTGCGGGCGGTGCGACACCTCGGGACCGCCCACAATAACAACGGACGAAGGAACTGCCGCTCTTAAAAGCGGCAGTAACGTTTTCATATAGCGCACATTCCAAATATATACGCAAAACGCATAACAATCGGCCTTTTCTCCCGCAAGTGCATCGACAACGTCAGTAATTTCCTGGTTGACCGTAAACTCACGCACCGATACGTCGTGCGGTAATTTCGCGTATGCGCGCACACCCGACAATAAATACCACGGAGCAAGCGAGGAATGTATAAATTTTGAATTGATACAAGTAATAACGGTTTTCACGTTTATTTCGTTCCCTTTTTCTTGATAGCGTCCCAATACGCTGCAAACGCTTGCTCGGTTTTATTATCACCGGGCACGTAATATACCTTATCCTTGATTGCATCGGGCAAATACTGTTGTTCCACCCAATGATGCGGATAATCATGCGGATATTTGTAAAACTGTCCTTTTCTCTCCACTTCCGCACCGTCATAATGCTTATTTTGCAGTTGACGCGGTACAGCGCCGGTTTGTCCGTTATGAACATCCTGCATTGCCGCATGAATCGCATCATGTCCCGCATTGGATTTAGGCGCCTGGCACACCATAATGACCGCATTGGACAGGGGTAATGCCGCCTCGGGCAAGCCTACCTGTAGCGCAATGTCTACGGCGGCTTTCACGATAGGCATAATCTGCGGATACGCCAAGCCTACGTCTTCGCAGGCGCAAACCATCAATCGGCGGCACGCGGAAGGCAGATCGCCCGCCTCCAACAACCTTGCAAGGTAATGCAATGCCGCATCCGGGTCGGAGCCGCGCATAGATTTTTGATACGCAGACAAAATGTCATAATGTTCTTCCCCGTTTTTATCATACCGCACGGCACTGCGCCCCGTCATTTGCGCAGCTGTTTCCATTGTAACAAAAATATCACCGTTTTCATTGGGGATGGACGCGTTGATGCAATTCTCAATGGTATTCAGTGCTGTTCTCACGTCTCCGTTGCACGTAAAGGAGATGTGCTTTACAACCCCTTCTTCGGCGTTTATATCGATTTTCATCTCATTTTTCAAGAAATCAATGCCGCGCTCAATCGCCACACAGATTTCCTGCGGCTCTACCTGCTTAAACTCAAACACCGCAGAACGGCTAAGTACTGCGCTATATACGTAGAAGGCAGGATTTTCGGTGGTGGAAGCAATCAATGTAATACGGCCGTCTTCGAGATATTCAAGCAGAATTTGCTGTTGCTTT
>JAZSED010000141.1:0-5732 GCA_045531495.1 Acutalibacteraceae bacterium | reverse complement strand
CCCTATTCCATTGTTTCAAAAGAGTGATATTGTCTTCAATGCGGTTAATTTCCTGCATCGCGTGCTTATAATGCTTCTCCTCTACCTCGCGTTCTTTGGCACGCCATTCCTTGTGCGCGGTATAACTGCCGTTGGAAGCGTATACCTTGCCGTGGGCCAATTCCACCGTGCGAGTGGTTACCTTATCGAGGAAATAGCGGTCGTGAGAAATGATAATCGCAGCACCCGTATACGAACGCAAAAACTCCTCTAACCATTCCACTGCGGCAATATCCAGGTGGTTGGTCGGTTCGTCCAACAACAGAAAATTGGTGTCGGACAACAGCAGCTTTGCCATCGCCGCTTTAGATTTTTGACCGCCGCTCAACGAAGACACTGTCTGTGAAAGTGCACTTTCGGTAAAGCCGAGACCTAAAAGGGTAGCGCGTACACGGTTTTTATAATACAAACCGCCCATGCTCTCAAATCGTTCCCGTAAAGTATGTTGCCTTGACAGTGTTGCATCGTCCGTTTTCCCCCGCTCTACTGCCGCATTGATTTCGTTTAGCGCCTTTTCCGCTGCCATTACATCGGCAAACACGCTTTCTACCTCTTGATACAAAGTGCGGGTATCATCATTACAGGTATGCTGCTCCATATATCCGAAACGCGTATCCTTCGCACGGATGACCTGTCCGCCGTCGGCGGTTTCCGCGCCAATCAGTATGCGAAAAAGTGTGGTTTTCCCACAGCCGTTACTGCCGATAAAACCAACTCTATCTTGGTCTCCTATATCAAAGGTGACATCCGAAAACAAACATCGTTCCCCGAAATATTTACTTAATCCTTGTACAGATACTGCTGTCATCTTAATCCTCTATCAATTGTAAATATGGGTCTTGCTCCGTCTCAACTATCCGCATCAAGCGTGCACGTTCTGCACCGTACGGCTCGTTTGGCGCGTGCATGACAAAATATTCCGTGCCATCAAACGCGGTAAACAGCATACCGTGACCGCTGTTTTTATCACTTAACAGGCGCTCACAATGTTTCCATTCGCCGTGGATACTGCCGCTTTCAGACACTGCCACCGCTTCGATATAGCCGTTTTCCCCGTAACTCGACCAAATCATCAACAGCTTACCGTGTGCGGTCTTTTTGAGAAACGGACCGTCGGTAATATAACCCTCAAGTTGTGTAATGCCCGCCACCTTTACACGTTTGGTGTGCGGCGATCGGGAAGCGCGAAACAGCACTTTCGGCTCACCTACCGCGGTTTTTAGGTCTTTTGATAACTCCTGCATACATATTTCACCGTCGGTCACCTGCAACCACTCGTGACAGAACACAATATACGGTGTATTTTCTTCCACATACAACGTACCGTCAAGGCACATCCAATCTTTTGGGGTTATCGGGTCACTCCACACGAAAAAAGGTCCCTCGGGGCGGTCCGCCTTTAAAATCTGTGTTGCACGGTTTCTACCCTCTTTATAAAAGGTAGCAAACATATAGAATGCACCTTCATGGAAATGCACCTCCGGCGCCCAAAAATCAACATCTGCCCAAAAATCCGCAGGTGGTGTGAAACAGCAAACAGGTGCATCCCACTCTATGAGATTATAGGATTTGTAACATAAAAAGCTTTCGTGCTCCTGCTCGTGGTGCAAGCGACGGTATAGGTAATACGCGCCTTGGTACGGCAAAATAAACGGGTCACGTACCCACACGTCTGACAGTTTCATACAAATCCCTCTCTTTCCACCGCTATGATATCACATCTTACACCGCCAAACAATGCCCCTTTTTAATAATTTTTATGTTTTTTCGGAAATTCTCTTTCCTTTTTCTGAAATATGTCGTATAATATGACATTGTGAGGTGATAATCTTGGCTGAAACAAAACGGACAAGCCCTGCTCACGCAAAGAGCACTCCAAGAAAGAAAAAGAGTGCAAAAAGTAAGGGCTTTATCATTTTCAGTATTGTATTCTTATCCATCATCGGTGTGTTGTTCACTGCGGTAGCAGGCGTACTGTGGTATTTCCAATATGACCGCAATGACGCGCTGGACGCCTTATCCGATTCAGAACTCGGCGTTAACAGTTCCCTTTCGAACGACGTTACAAACATTGCCCTGTTTGGTATTGATACGCGTAACGTCATAAGCGGCACACGCGGCAATTCCGACTCCATCATGATCTTAAGCATCGACAAGACGCACAACACCATTAAAATTACGTCGGTTATGCGCGATATGCTGACCCCCATTGAGGGACACGGTGCGAATAAAATCAACGCTGCATACGCATACGGCGGTCCCGAGTTGGCAATCAAGACCCTCAATCAAGTATTCAATCTCAACATCCGCGATTATGCCACCGTGAACTTTGCGGGTATGGCGGATATTATCGATGCCATGGGCGGTATTGAGGTGGAATTGTCCGAAGCGGAGCGTCAAAATGCCAATGAGCATATACGTTGGCTGTCGGTAACCAGCGGCACTCCTAATGCACAGATTCAAAAAGCGGGCTTGCAAACCCTTTCGGGCGTGCAGGCGGTGGCATTTGCCCGCATCCGTTACGTCAGCACCAGCAGCGGCGTGCGCGATGACTACGGACGTACCGACCGTCAGAGATACGTGATGGAGCAGTTGTTCAACAAAGCGCTGTCAATGGGTAAAACCAAATATCCCTCGGTCATCAAAGCACTTTTGCCGCATATGGAAACCTCCCTTACCTATGCGGATATTCTCGGTATGTCCGGTATCTTAACCGGAAGCATCAGCTTTAAACAAGCGCGTATCCCGCAAGGATATGCAATGCAGGTGCCAAAAACACAGTATGACTTCCCCTCCTATCTCGGCGCAGCGCTGTATATCAATTTGGATTATGCCGCCGAAATGCTACAGGGCTTTATCTATGATGATATCCATCCCGACAACTATATCAAGCAGTATCCTGCCGATACCACCCCGTGGTATTCCGCTTGGAAAGCCGGTAATTGGAATCCGTAAAAATCCTAAAAAAACTGCGAAGCCATCGGCTTCTCTGTTTTTTTATTCTTCCTCGGTTTTTGGTAGCGCTGCCTCTAATGCTTCGCGCAGAGTATCCAAGGCGGTCAGACCCTTTTGGATCTTTACCGCAAAATACGGTTTGGCGCCCGCGGAAATCATCACACGGCCCTTAAGTGCCGCGGTCATACGGGACCCTGTCTCCATATCCAATTTACGTTGATACAACAGCAACGTATCCGCTTGCTGTTTTACCTCATAAATATGCAATGCCGCCGCCATATTGCGCAACAATGCCACATCGATAAGTCCCTGTACAGCTTGGGGCGGCTCGCCGTAACGGTCGATAAGCTCGTCGTACACGTCCAGCGAATCTTCCATCGTGCGAATATCCGCAATACGGCGATACATCTCAAGACGTCCCGCGGTAGAAGCAATATAACTTTCGGGAATATGTGCGGAAATCTGCAGGTCGATAAGACATTCCGCTTCTTGTGCGGCAGGCGCAAGCCCTTTCTGTTCATTCACCGCTTCGGCAAGCAGTTTCAGGTACATTTCGTAACCCACCGCTTCCATATGTCCGTGTTGCTGTGCACCAAGCATATTGCCCGCACCGCGGATTTCCATATCACGCATCGCAATCTTAAAGCCCGCGCCGAATTCGGTGAAATCACGCATAGTCTCTAAGCGTTTTGTCGCCACTTCGGTCAATTCCTTGCCGCGACGGAAGGTAAGATATGCAAATGCACGGCGGGAGGAACGGCCGACACGACCGCGCAATTGATGCAGCTGTGACAAACCGAAACAGTCGGCGTTTTCAATAATCAACGTGTTGACATTTGGAATGTCCACACCCGTTTCGATAATAGTGGTACACACTAAAATGTCAATTTCGTGCTCCAAAACCTGCCGCCAAATGTCGGACAGTTGTTCCTCGGTCATCTTCCCGTGCGCCACCGCGATGCGCGCTTCTGGCAGATGCGTCTGCAGACTGCTTGCGCACCGTTCGATACTTTCCACGCGGTTATGCAGGTAGTATACCTGCCCGTCACGCCGCAATTCGCGGCGAATGGCATCGGTGATGATACCCATATCGTGTTCCAATACATAGGTCTGTACGGGACGGCGGTCCTGCGGCGCTTCCTCAATAATAGACATATCGCGTACACCGCTTAACGCCATATTGAGCGTGCGCGGAATGGGGGTTGCCGATAAGGTAAGCACGTCAACGGCGGGAGCGAGTTCTTTAATACGCTCCTTTTGCGCCACACCAAAGCGTTGCTCCTCGTCCACAATGAACAAGCCAAGATTCGGCAACTGTACGTCTTTGGAAAGCATACGGTGTGTGCCGACAAGTATATCCACTTTACCCGCCGCAACCCGCTCTAAAATAGCCGCCTGCTGCTTCGGTGTGCGAAAACGGGAGAGCATTTCTATCTCTACGGGAAAGCCCTCGAAGCGCCGTACGATGGTGTTATAGTGCTGGAACGCCAAAATGGTGGTCGGCACCAACAATACGCACAATTTACCCTCTACGATACACTTAAATGCCGCGCGTAACGCCACCTCGGTTTTACCGAAGCCAACATCACCGCAAAGCAAACGGTCCATCGGCACGGGACGTTCCATATCCGCTTTAATTTCATCAATACAGCGTAATTGGTCGTCGGTTTCCTCATACTCAAAGTGCCGTTCAAAGTCATACTGCCACTCCCCGTCGGGGTCAAAGGCATAGCCCTTGGTCGCCATACGGGTGCTGTACAAGGCAATCAGCTGTTTGGCAATATCCTTTACCACCGTCCGTACACGCGTTTTGGCTTTCTGCCATTCCTGCCCGCCTAAACGGTGCAATTTTACGGTGGCGTCTTCCTTGGTGCCGATATATTTGGATACCAAGTCCATCTGGGTGACCGGCACATATAAAAGGTCACCCTTGTCATACCGTATCTTTATATAGTCCTTAATAACACCCTGTAAATCCAGGCGGTGTACCCCTTCGTAGATGCCGATACCGTGCGCCGAATGTACAATATAGTCGCCAACCGTCAATTCCGAAAGGCTGTGTATCTCAGCGCCCTTATTTTTGTGTACACGACGCGGTTTCCTGCGTGTCGTGGAGGCTCTGCCTCTGGTAATGACCGCAAACCCGGCTTCGGGGAACTCTGCACCCGCCGAAATGCCGCCGTTGACCACCAGCACCTGCCCTTTGAGCGGTTTGTCGGGAGATTTCGCGAAAATAGCGGGAATACCCGCTTTTTGCAGGTCCTCCGCCAGCACGGCAGCAGTCTTTTCTTCGCTGCCGCACAGCACCACACACGCCATACCGCGTGCCAGCAGGTCGGATAAATCCTCTTTGAGGATATTCAAGCCGCCCGACCACACAGGCAACTGCCGTGCAGTGGCATTGTACAGGGCCTTCACCTGTATATCCCAGAGACCGCCCGCGAACGAATCCATAATAACAGCACCGCGTTGCTGCAAACGCAATTGCAAGGTATCCTGCGGCATGGCAAACGCGGTCAGCCCTTTGCACAGTTCACCCGCTTCGGTCAACCCTTTAATATCTTCCTGAAGCTGCCAATGGAAGGTGCGGGAGCGTTCTCGGATTTTACCGACCTCAGACACAAACAGCAAGCTGTCACTGCAATAATCAAACAGGGTTGCAGGCGTTTCATATATAAGTGGAATATACTTATCCATAGAGGCAGGTAATCTGCCGCCGCGTAAACGCCCTATATCTT
>JAZSED010000083.1:0-3484 GCA_045531495.1 Acutalibacteraceae bacterium | reverse complement strand
GTGACATAGCCAACAAAAAAAGGCAAACCAGCTTTTACACTGATTTGCCCAGACGGTCGGCTTATAGCTTTTTACACTCCCTTGCGGTGCTCCGCAATTCCGTCAGTTATGTAAAAGCTTCACCGTAATTATACAAGATGTGGTGTGTTTTGTCAATGGTAACCACAATAAATTTCAAAGAAATTTCTGCTGTTATTTTTAAAAGAGAGAATCGCTCTGATATATAACCAAACGGTTATATATCGAAAAAAGAGTAGCATAGTCGTGTTAATACGTCAATACCAAATGGTATAGGAGTTGTGCGGGTATGGACAGTTATTATCCACGGTTAAAAGACCTGCGGGGAGACCACGATATGACGCAACAGCAGATTGCCGATGCTCTCGGTGTGAAACAATCACAGTACAGCAGATATGAGCGTGGGGTGCGGGATGTCCCAACGGATATTCTTATTCGATTAGCAAAGCTGTTTTCTACTTCTGTAGATTACATTCTTGGTATGACAAATGACCCCAAACCGCATAAAAAGAAATGAAATGTTCCATTGGCGATAGTCTCAATGGAACGTTTTTTATTTTCCAAATTCCCCCTATAAAAGATTTAAGTAAATATATTGCATTTTTGTGGGTTGTCTGTTATAATATACGCTGTGATTTTCCGCGAATTTTGTAAAATGTCCGCGTGTCCCTCACAAAATCACACGGACATAGAAATACAGAGATCACGAAATACGGGGTTTAAGGAGTATTTATGGTAAATGAAAAAAGAAAAACTGATAGAATTGGTGGGTGTTACTAAGGCCTACGGCCAGGAACAGGTACTGAAAAATCTCGATTTATACATTTTAGATAACGAGTTCATTACGCTGCTCGGTCCGTCAGGATGCGGAAAAACCACGACATTGAGAATTATCGGCGGGTTTGTGACCCCCGACACAGGCAAGGTGATTTTTGACGGCAAGGATATTACCAACCTGCCGCCCAACAAACGCCAACTGAATACCGTGTTCCAGAAATACGCGTTGTTCCCGCATATGAACGTGTTTGAAAATATTGCGTTCGGTCTGCGGATTAAAAACACGCCCGAAAACGAAATTAAGAATCAGGTAGGGGAGATGCTGTCGCTGGTCGGTCTTAACGGCTTTGAAAAGCGTTCCGTCACCTCCTTGTCGGGCGGTCAACAACAGCGTATTGCGATAGCGCGCGCGCTTGTTAATAAACCGCGTGTATTGCTGCTGGATGAACCGCTTGGCGCATTGGATTTTAAAATGCGTCAGGATATGCAGTATGAACTGAAAAACATACACAAACAGGCGGGTATTACCTTTATCTACGTTACCCACGACCAGGAAGAGGCGCTGACCCTTTCGGATACGATTGCGATTATGAATCAGGGTATCATTCAGCAGATAGGTACGCCCGAAGATATATATAATGAGCCGAAAAATGCGTTTGTTGCCGACTTTATCGGTGACAGTAACATTATGGACGGTATGATGGTGCGGGATTGCCTTGTCAACATTTTCGGCGTGGACTTCCCCTGCGTTGACACGGGCTTTGGTAACGATACCCCCGTTGACGTGGTGATTCGTCCCGAAGACGTTATCTTGACCGCACCCGAGAAGAGCGAAATGAAAGGTGTTGTCACCTCTGTCATATTCAAGGGCGTGCATTACGAGATGGATGTGATGGCGCACGGCTATGAGTGGCTTGTCCACAGCACCAAAATGGAGCCTGTGGGCACGCAGGTGGGCATTTACGTAGAGCCGGAAAACATCCAGATTATGCATAAGCCGCGTTCTGAAGATGAGGAGGCGGCAAGTGTTGACGAATAAGAAAAGTATGTGGCTGTCCGGGCCGTACCTGGTGTGGATTGCGGGATTTATTGTTATCCCGCTTATCACCATTGTGTACTACGCCTTTACCACAGCCACGGGCAAGTTTACTTTTGATAACATCGTCGGTGCGGTCACCGATAGTGCCAACTTAAAGGCGGCAGGGTATACCTTGCTGCTGGCGGTTTTGGCAACCGTTATTTGCTTGTCCCTTGCGTACCCTTTGGCGGTGTGCCTTGCAAAGCTCGGCGCGAAAAAACAAAGAGTATTTATCTTCCTGTTTATTCTGCCGATGTGGATGAACTTTATGTTGCAAATGGTGGCGATTAACGTCATTTTGGAGGACAACGGCATCATTAACTTTTTGCTGTCCTCGTTGGGACTTGGCAAAATGCACATAGCCAATACCTTTGGTGCCATTCTCATCGGTATGGTGTACGACTATTTCCCGTTTATGCTGTTGCCGATTTATAACACCGTTTCCCGTATTGACCCCGACCTTGTGAATGCTTCCAAGGATTTGGGCGCAGGTGCGGTACGTACCTTCTTTAAGGTGAGCTTCCCGCTGTCTCTGCCGGGTCTTGTCAGTGGCATCACTATGGTGTTTGTGCCCGCGATTTCCGACTTCGCTATCGCGGAAATGCTGGGTGGCGGTAAGATTATGCTTATCGGCAACGTGGTGGAAATGAGCTTTACTAAGGGGCACTATTACGCAGGCTCGGGGTTGGCGCTCATATTGATGGCATTTACCATTATCAGTTCTCTTTTGACAGGCGGCGACGCTGAGACAGAAGGGGGTGCCGTGCTGTTATGAAAAAGGCATCTCCCGTTTTCCGCACGGTGTACATCACACTCATTTTCGTGTTGTTGTATTTTCCCGTTGCACTGATGATTGGTTTATCCTTTAACAATTCCAATTCTTCGTACGAATGGGGCGGTTTTTCCTTTAGAAAATACATCGCACTGTTCGAAAATGAAGCGATTATGGAAGCACTGATGACCACGTTGGTGCTCGGTGTGGCTGCGGCGGCGCTGGCGACCCTTTTGGGAACGCTTGCTTGTGTCGGCTTGCTGGCTATGCGTAAAAAGACGCAAAACGCCATTACATCGGTGGCGAATATTCCGTTGCTTAACGCGGATATCGTTACGGGCGTGTCGCTGATGCTGTTTTTTGCCGCTGTGGTGGGCAGAATGAACGAAGCGACCTTACTGATTTCGCACATTACCTTGATTTTGCCGTACGTGGTACTCAATGTATATCCGAAGCTGTCGCAGTTTGATATCAGCGTGTATCAAGCGGCGTTGGATTTGGGTGCTTCTCCGATGAAGGCATTCCGTAAGGTGGTATTGCCGGATATTGCCCCCGGTGTGTTGACCGGCTTTTTGTTGGCGCTTACCATTTCTTTTGATGATTTTACCATCACGTATTTCACCAAGGGACGCGGTGTCAACACCTTGTCCACATTGATTTACACCAACCGTATCCGCGGTATTCTGCCTGAATATTACGCTTTGGCGGCATTGATGTTCATTGCCGTGCTGGGACTGATTCTGGTTATGCAGATTGTCAATATGCGGGCGGATAAAATCAACGAACAGCCGAAAAAAGAACGGCGCTGATTATAAAAAAAGGGGGTTTTCACTTTGAAA
>JAZSED010000153.1:0-18214 GCA_045531495.1 Acutalibacteraceae bacterium | reverse complement strand
CCTCTCTCAAAAAGAGGAACTCATCTGCCGCTTCATCCTCGATGACCTGCACAGCGGTGCTTCCATCTATCAGCCGATTGGCGCCTACACCGGCCAGATACAGCGCGAAATTATTACCATCGTTGACAAGATTGAATATCGCCGCCTGATGGACTTTGTTCACAAAACCGACCCGGACGCATTCATCACTGTCTACCCGGTTCACGAAGTCTTCTACCGCAGTAAGAAATGAAAAATGCCGTACAAATGGGGGTAAAATTGACAGCAGCCGTGCATCCCGGTAAACGGTGGTACGAAGCAAAAGAATAAACCCCCCCGGGGTCAATGACAACAATGCCCGCGGGAGTTTTCTATAACGGGTTATTCTGCGTCTTCGTCTTTTTTGCCGGAAAGTATGACGTTTACGAGGATACCGAGAATCAAAGCACAAGCAATGGAGGTCAAGGTGACCTTGCCAAAGGTCAGGGTGAGACCGCCGATGCCACAGATAAGGATAGTAGAAACCACGAAGAGATTTCTGTTTTTCTCAAGGTCGACTTTTTGCACCATCTTGAGACCCGAAACAGCAATAAAGCCGTATAAGGTGATGCAAACGCCGCCCATAACGCACGCGGGAATGGTGTCCAAGAACGCTACGAACGGGGAGACAAAGGAAATCAAAATGCTGAGAATTGCGGTGGTAGAGATGGTCGCAATGGACGCATTGCGGGTGATGGCAACACAACCGACCGACTCGCCGTAGGTAGTATTGGGACAACCGCCAAAGAAAGCGCCAACCATGGAACCGACACCGTCACCCAGCAGGGTGCGATGTAAACCGGGGTCTTCAAGAAGGTCTTTTTCAATGATGGTGGACAGGTTTTTGTGGTCCGCAATGTGTTCTGCAAATACAACGAACGCAACAGGAATATACGCTACGGCTACAGTGCCGATGTATGCGCCGTTAATGCTTTTAATGCCTTCAATCGCGTTTAAGAAGGTGAATTCGGGCAGAGAGACAAAGGAAGAGAAGGTAACACCGTCAGCAAACAGCGCTTGGAACGGTGCAAAGTTGATAACACGAAGCGCATCGTTACCGGTAGCATCGCCGATGAGGGTGAAAACCAACGCCGCCGCGTAACCGGCGAGAATGCCGAGAATAAACGGGATAAGACGTGCCATTTTTTTGCCGTAGGTAGAACTGATAACCACAACGAACAGGGTGATGAGACCGCAAATGAAAGCGACATATGGAGAAGTCAGCATAACGTTTTCGGCGTTAACAATATCGCCCTTCATTAAATCGCCGACTGCGTTACCTGCCAAGGAAAGACCGATGATGGCAACGGTGGGACCGATAACAACGGCGGGCATCAGTTTGTTTATCCAACCGACACCGACAAATTTTACAACCAAAGCAATGACAACATATACAAGGCCTGCAAAGATTGCACCGATAAGAATACCCGCAAAGCCTGCCTGCATAGAAGCGGCACCGCCGAACGCCGCGAACATCGAACCGATGAACGCGAAGGAAGAACCGAGGAATACAGAGCTTCTGAATTTGGTGAACAGTTGGTAAATGAGTGTGCCTGCACCGGCGCCGAACAGCGCGGCGGAAGCGGACATACCGTTACCGATGATTGCCGGGACGGCGATGGTGGCTGCCAAAATTGCCAGCAGTTGTTGGAAGGCAAAAACAACCATCTGTCCAAACTTGGGTTTGTCATGGATGCCATAGACGAGTTTCATTTTAATTTCCCCCTAAAATTTTTCTTTATAAATACGCAAAAGCGTTATTTATCATCCTTTTGCCATAACTCTACACAGGTAATATCGTCCAGCGGCGGCATTTTTACGTATATGTGTTCCGTGTGGGCGGAAGGGATGTTTTTGCCAACGAAATCCGCGCGGATAGGCAGTTCGCGGTGGCCGCGATCTACTAAAATGGCCAACTGTATTGCACGCGGTCTGCCCATAGAGAAAATCGCTTCGATTGCAGCGCGTACGGTACGTCCCGTGTATAAAACGTCGTCCACCAAAACAACAGTCTTATCATTGATATCAAAAGGCAAAGTTGTTTTTTCGTCAGGAGGCATTTCAGTGATAATATCATCACGATAACAATGAATATCAAGCTCGGCACAGGGAAGGAGGGTATCCTCGATTTTTGCAATGTTTGCACCGATCTGCTGTGCAAGAGGTACACCGCGTCGTTTGATGCCTACAAGGCACACATCATCTATACCTTTGTTTCTTTCAATAATTTCGTGCGCAATACGCATCAATGCGCGACGCACATCTGCTTCATCCATCAAAAGTGATTTTTTTTGCATAACTACTCCTAAAAAATAATGCCTTGTCTGTCGACAAGGCATCAGAATATCCCTACTTTTGTTTTCAAAGAGTGGTATTCACATTGTTCTTGTCGGACTCTCGGTACCGCTTAAAGGTATAATGGAAACAGTTCACTCGTACTTTTTGCAGTATAGCACATATTGTACAAAAAGTAAAGAAAAAAATCGAAAAATGTCAAGATATAGTAAAACAGCAACGCGAAGCCACGTTGCTGTTTTTGGTATTATTTTCCACAAGGCTTATCAAATGACGGGTTGCAGATATAGTAGTTTTTGCTGTTCAGGCGGTCGGTGGTCAGTTCAAGTGCTTCACCGAATCTCTGATAATGATTCAACTCTCTCTGTCGCAAAAAGCGCAACGGATCTAACACGTCGGGGTCATCTATCAAACGAATCAGGTTGTCGTAAGTGGTTCTCGCTTTCTGTTCTGCCGCCAAATCCTCGTGAAGGTCTGTAATGGGGTCTCCCTTTACACCGAAGTATGCTGCCGTGAACGGTACACCGGATGCGGCGACGGGGTAGACGCCTGTTGTATGGTCGACGAAATATGTGTCAAAACCTTTTGCTTTGATTTCCGCTTCAGTGAGATTGCGGGTCAATTGATGCACCATCGCGCTGACCATTTCCATATGGGCCAATTCTTCGGTGCCGATGTCTGTTAACAGGCCTTTTACCTCGGCATACGGCATGCTGTAGCGCTGGCTAAGATACCGCATGGATGCTGCCAATTCACCGTCGGGACCACCGAACTGCGAAATAATTACCTGCGCGATTTTCGGGTTGGGTGTTGCTATTTTTACAGGATACTGTAATTTCTTCTCATATTGCCACATAAATTATACCTCCTTACAATAATCCCAGGGCCACGGGTCGCAAATCCACGTAAAGGTATCTCCCTTTACATCATCGACGGTGTTAATATATGGCCCAAATTGTGCTTCGTAAGTTAAAATCAACTCTTTGCGCTTTTCTTGATACATATGGAACAGGCTTAATGCTTGTTCGTCGGTGGGATGTGTGTCAAGAAACAGATTCATTTCTACAATGGCAAAGTCATACGCGCGAATACGCTGCATCAGTGCTTTGCGGTTATCCATTTCGACACCCTCCTTTGAAAGGTTTATACAGTTCGGGGAATAACGTACCACAATGCAGTGCACGTTCTGCCTCGTAAACAGTTGTTAATGTTTGCCGCGGTACGTATGCCATAACAGGAAGAAACGGCGCTTCCTTATCACAGTTTACTGCCGCACGGTAATTGTTCATAAAGCTTCTCCTTTCATCGTTTTTGGATGTTGTCCACTCACAATGTATGCCGGTTTTTCGAAATCGGTGATAATTACTTGCTATTGTGTCAAAAAAATGCTATACTGACACGGAAGCGGAGGCGATATAATGCGTATTATGGCTGTGGATTTAGGTTTGGTGCGAACAGGCTTGGCAATTTGTGACCAACAAGAGATTTTAGCGACTCCGGCGGGGGTTATCACTGAGGGAAATCCCGAAAAAGTCCCCTTCTTGGTGGCAGAGGAAGCCAAAAAGCCCGGTGCGGAAATGATTGTGGTAGGTTTACCCAAAAATATGAACGGCACAGAAGGCGAAAGCGCCGCGCGTGCCGAAAGGTTTGCCGAAAAAATGAAAGAACTGACAGGGTTACCCGTACAAATGTGGGATGAACGTATGACCACGGTTACGGCTATTGGTTATCTTAACGAGAACAATGTGCGCGGTAAAAAGCGCAAATCGGTGGTAGACGCGGTATCTGCGGTTATCATTTTACAGAACTTTTTGGACAGCCGCAAATGACAATATATATAAGAATAAGGTTGACAAAACACTACATCGTGTGATAATATACATTACGGTGTGATATTGAGCATTGAAATTACTGCAGGAAGGGGAAAAATCATGTACCGTTCGTTTGTAAAACCTGTATTGGACTGGATTGTAGCCTTCTTTGCAGTGGTTGTTTTGGCTGTTCCGATGTTGCTGATTGCTGCGTTAGTGAAACTAGAGTCGAAAGGTCCGGCTTTATTCCGTCAGGAACGTATCGGTTATAATGGCAAGGTGTTTCATATTTTAAAATTCCGCTCCATGCAGGTGAACGCCGAAAAAACGGGGAGCGGTGTATATTCAGGAAAAGGCGACCCCCGTGTTACACGTGTGGGTCGTATTTTGCGTGCGACGAGTTTAGACGAATTACCCCAGCTTTTCAATGTTCTTCGTGGAGAAATGAGTTTTGTCGGTCCGCGCCCGCCGCTTACATATCATCCGTGGCCGTATGAAGAGTACACCGAGGAACAGGTACAGATGTTTGCTGTTCGACCGGGTATCACCGGTTGGGCGCAGGTGAATGGTCGAAAAGGTGTAGAGTGGCATAAACGCATTGAACTTAATGTGTGGTACGTTGAAAATATGTCTTTGTTTCTGGATATTCGGATTTTGCTTATGACCGTTCTTAAGGTCCTTTCTAATGCAGACAATCACAACGAAGGTGCAACAGTATCAACAACTGCGGAAACAGCAGAGATTACCGCCCGGAAAGTAAATTGATTTTCGAAGGAGAGGGTGCATAACATATGGCGTTGAAATTGATGTACATAACCAATCGTGCGGAAATTGCTGAGATTGCACTCTCTGCCGGTGTGGACAGGATTTTCATAGATATGGAGGTTATCGGTAAAGCAGACCGCCAAGGCGGAATGGATACCGTACAATCTAAGCATACAGTAGCGGATGTGGCGGCAATGCGGAAAGCAGTGCCGTCCGTTGAACTTTTAGTACGCTGTAATCCTGTGCACGATGCAACGGATGCATATGGCTCAACCGAGCAGGAAATTGACGAAATTATTGCCGCGGGTGCCGATATTATTATGTTGCCATACTTCAAAACGGTTTCCGAGGTTGAACGTTTTTTGAGGGCTGTTAACGGCCGTGTGCGCACGATGTTGTTGTTTGAGACGCCTGCTTCTGCCGCTTTGGCGGAAGAAATTGTTTCGCTGCCGGGCATTGACGAGGTGTTTATCGGTCTTAACGATATGAGCCTAGGATACGGTATGAAATTTATGTTTCAGTTGGTTGCGGATGGCACGGTGGAACGGTTGTGTAACATCTTTCGCTGCGCGGGGTTGCCGTATGGATTTGGCGGAATTGCTGCACTTGGAAAAGGTATGTTGCCTGCTGAGCGTGTTATTGCAGAACATTACCGCTTGGGTTCTACCTGTGCTATATTGTCACGCAGTTTCTGTAACACGGATATTATCACTGATTTGGAACAGGTACAAGGGATTTTTACGAGCGGTTTGGCAGACATACGTGCTTTTGAAGAACGCTGCGCCCAAAAGCAGATTTGCTTCAAAGAGAATTATGATGCGCTGGTGCATGCTGTTACTGAAATTTGCAAGAACATAGAAAGGAACAACCAATGAAGCTTTTATTGACAGGTGCTTTTACATATACGCCGGTCCAAATGGAAACGCTGCGGGATATGGGACATACCTTGTTGTACGTGCAGGACGAGCGCATTCCGCTTGCCAAGCAGGGGATAGATCCTAAAGAGATTGAAGGCGTTGTTTGCAATGGATTGTTTTTATATAACGACCTTTCGCTGTTTGAAAACTTGCGATATGTGCAATTAACCAGTGCCGGTTTTGACCGTGTACCGTTGGAAGGTATGCAAGAAAAAGGTATCATGGTTTACAATGCACGCGGTGTATACAGTGCACCGATGGCGGAAATGGCGCTTTGCGGTGTTTTGCAACTGTATAAAAAAAGTGTCGCTTTTACCGTGAGTCAACGAGAAAATCGCTGGGAAAAGCAGCGCGATCTCAAGGAATTGACCGATAAAACCGTATGCATTGTCGGTTGCGGCAGCGTGGGCCAAGCGTGCGCCAAACGTTTTGCGGCATTTGATTGTCATGTTGTCGGCGTAGATGTTGTTGCTGTAACCGCCCCGTATTTTGATCAGATGCGTTCGTTGGATGATTTGGATGAGATTTTGATGCAAAGCGATGTTATTATTCTGACCTTGCCGCTTACCAACGAAACGCGAGGGTTGTTCGATCACAGCCGATTTGAAAACTGCAAAGAGGATGCGGTGTTTGTCAACATTGCGCGCGGTGCGGTGGTTGTTGAACAGGATTTGACAACCGCATTGAAAAAGGGGCAGTTAGGCGGTGCGGTTTTGGACGTGTTCGAAACAGAACCTTTGCCTGCCGATAATCCGCTTTGGGATATGAAAAACGTTATTATAACGCCGCACAACAGCTTTGTCGGTGATGGAACGAATAAGCGGTTGTTTGACGTTGTTGTTGAAAATCTGAAACGCGAAGGTGTCGTATGAAGATTATAATTGTTTCCCCTAAAAACAGAACAGTGTATAATTTTCGCGGCGAGCTTATTCGCAGAATTATTTCGCAGGGTCATACCGTGATGGTAACAGGGCCTAATCTGGACAATCTGGAACAAATCAAGGCTTTGGGTGCAAACTTCGTAGAGATTCCGATGAACAAAAACGGTATCAATCCGTTTTCGGACATTACATATTTGCTTCGCCTTCGGAAACTGTTCAAGAAAGAACGCCCCGACGTCATGTTTGGTTACACCGTGAAACCTGTTATATACGGTGCACTTGCCGCAAAATTGGCAGGTGTTAAACATAAGGTGTCTATGGTGACAGGTCTTGGATATTCTTTTACGGCACAAACGACAAAAGCCAAGATTTTGCGGCTGGTGGTTTCTATGCTGTACCGTGTTGGATTTGCCTGTGCGGATACGGTTGTGTTTCAAAACGACGATGACAGAAAACAGTTGCTTTCCTTGAAATTATTGAAGCCTTCAAAAACGCAGTTGGTGAATGGTTCCGGTGTGGATATGACCAAATTTGCTGTCGCAGATTTTCCGGAAACCATTACCTTCTTTATGCTTTCGCGATTACTGAAAAGCAAGGGTGTTGCGGAGTATTTGATCGCATGCGAAAAGGTGAAAAAACAATATCCTGACGTACGATTTACCCTGCTTGGCAAGTATGAGTATGAAATGCAGGACGCGGTCGATAAGGAATACGTTGAGCGGCTGATACGGGAAGGGGTTGTTGAACGCTATGAGGAAACGGATGATGTACGACCGTATTATGCAGCGTGCAGTGTATACGTACTGCCGTCCTACCGCGAAGGAACGCCAAGGACTGTTTTGGAAGCGATGGCGATGGGTCGACCGATTATTACAACGGATGCGCCCGGTTGCCGCGAAACGGCCATAGATGGAGAAAACGGGTTCTTAGTTCCGGTGAAGGACGCAGATGCGTTAGCGGATAGGATGATATACTTTATCGAACACGCGGATATCATCCCGCAAATGGGTCAAAAAAGTTTAGAATATTGCAGAGAAAAATTCGATGTAATTAAAGTTAACAAAAATATGCGTAAACATCTTAAAGTGGAGGAGTAAAAGTTATGGCATTGTATGAAGAAATTTTAAGCGGCAAAGAGAAAATTTCCTTAGTAGGTCTTGGTTATGTAGGTATGCCTATTGCGGTTGCCTTTGCCAAGAAGGTGAAGGTGGTCGGTTTTGACCTCAACGCAAAGAAAATTGAGTTATATAAATCCGGCATTGACCCCACCAACGAGGTGGGCGATGAGGCTATCAAAAACACCACCGTTGAGTTTACCGCGGATGAAACCAAGTTGCGTGAAGCCAAGTTCCATATTGTGGCGGTACCCACCCCTGTCAACGATGACCACACACCCGATTTGACACCGGTAGAAGGAGCGTCTGCTATTGTGGGCAGAAACCTTACCAAGGGCTCTATCGTTGTGTTTGAGTCTACCGTGTACCCCGGTGTTACCGAAGACGTTTGCGTGCCGATTCTTGAAAAAGAGTCCGGTCTTAAATGCGGCGTAGATTTCAAAATTGGCTATTCTCCCGAACGCATTAACCCCGGCGATAAAGTACACCGTTTGGAAACCATCGTAAAAATTGTTTCGGGTATGGATGAAGAAACGCTTGATTGTGTTGCCAAAGTATATGAACTCGTTGTAGAAGCGGGTGTACATAGAGCGGAAAGCATCAAAGTTGCAGAAGCCGCCAAAGTTATTGAAAACAGCCAGCGCGATATCAATATTGCGTTTATGAATGAGCTTTCCATTATCTTCAACAAGATGGGCATTGATACGCAATCCGTGTTGAAAGCGGCAGGAACCAAGTGGAACTTCCTGAAATTCTTCCCCGGTCTTGTGGGCGGTCACTGTATCGGCGTTGACCCCTATTATTTGACCTACAAGGCAGAACAGATGGGTTACCATAGCCAAGTCATTTTGGCGGGTCGCCGCATTAACGATGATATGGGTAAATACGTGGCGGAGAGTGTTGTTAAGAATCTCATTAAAGCGGATGTCGCTATTAAGAGTGCAAAGGTTGCCATTCTTGGTTTCACCTTTAAAGAGAATTGTCCCGATACCCGTAACACCAAAATTATTGATATCTACAACGAACTCAAGGAGTATGGTATCACCGCAACGGTAGCTGACCCTGCGGCGGATGCGGATGAAGCAAAACATCTGTACGGTATGGAGTTTGTGGATATGTCCACCATTAAGGATTGCGACGCAATAATTTTAGCGGTGGCACACGATGCGTTTAAAGGTTTGACTCAAGCTGACTTTGATAAGATGTTCAAAGCGGGGGACAACTCCACCAAAGTTCTTGCAGATATTAAGGGTCTTTTAGACCGCAAGGAATATGAGGCGGCAGGATACAATTATTGGAGACTGTAAGCCTAAGTTTTGAAAGAAGGATACAGATGAAATCTACTGTGACCGGCAATGCCCAAACAATACAAGCGATTTTGGCACAAAAACCCCAATACAAAGAGTGCTTATTTTCGCGCGGTTACCTCATTACGGAGGACGCTGATATTGATACCGCGGCATACCCGTTTTATGGCGAGTGGACAGTTTTGGACCTTAACCGCTACAAGACCATCATCCATAAAGACCAGGACTATACGGTTTTTGATGATAACGGTGTAAAGCTCCTTATTATCGGACATGCATACAATCCGTTTAACGATGTTTATGACGAGAATGTGTTACTGCAACAAGCGGCTGCCGCGTTCGCTGTTTCAAAGGAAGCGTTCTTTGCATGTGTTAACGAGTGGACCGGCATTTTTGCGTTGTTTGTGTTTGCAGATACCGTTATCGGTGTGCAGGATTGTGCCGGTATTAAAGCACTTTACTACGGTGCGGTTAACGGTAACGTATGTTTCACTTCACATCCGCAAATGGTTGCAGATATATATGACATGCAGATGGACCCGTTTGTTAAAAAATTGGTTGCAAACCGTTTCTATAACATCGGTAATCGCTATTTGCCGGGTGACTTGTCTCCTTTTAAAGAGCTGAAACGTATTGGCGCGAACGTATATCTGACCTGTGACAGCGATAAAGCGTTTTCGGTTGTCCGTTTTTATCCCACACGCGCGCTTGAGATACGCGAGGGAGAGCAAGCATATCACGAAGGTATTGAACAGGCGGCGGCGATTTTACATAAGAATATTGAACTTGCCAAGAAGAAATGGCCCAAATCCGCGATTTCTCTGTCGGGCGGTACGGACAGTAAGACTACGTTAGCGTGTGCCAACGGTTTATACGATGGTTTGCAGTTTTTTAGTTTTCAATCCAAAGATACGGAGATTACCGATTCCAATGCCGCTCGTGAAATTTGTGACAAAATCGGCGTAAAACACGATATTTATCCTATTCCTGCCCAAAACAGTGAGATAGAGGATTTTGATGAGTTAAAAGCCATTATCGTACATTCCTACGGTTACGTGAGAGGACTTAAGGACAGTGAAATCAGAAAACACATCTGTATGTATCGTTGGGATTATTTTGAAACCGAGATAAAATCGTGGATTTCTGAAATCGTCCGTGTGTTTTTTGAACGTAAATACGGCGCCAAATTCCCGAAAAAACTTTCGGCGCGTCATTTCAGCATTTTCCAGACGAGATATTTTGCTGCTCCGCTGTTGTTGTGGAAATCGGATAAAATTTATGCTGACTATATGAAAAAGTTTGATTTGGCAGAGCCGAAATTCAACTATGAACATACGGATATGTATTATTGGGAAGTCAGAATGAGTAGCTGGGGTATGATGGTGACCCAATCGCTTGATATGTGTCATAGAATCACCTTCCCGTTTAACAACAGAAAACTTGTGGAATTGATGCTCACGTTGGACCGCGAAAAGAGAAAAAATGATACGGCACATAACGATATCATTAAAGTTGCCAACAAAGGTATTTACGATTCGAATATTCATATTTTGAACAACTATTTCCATTCCAGACGTATTTTACTTGAAAATTTGTATTTCAAATACCGTACAATATTTAAGCATTAAGAGGGTTTGATTTATGGGCTACAAACATTTGAAATTTCCTGAAAACAGCGTATTTTTAGTGACAGGCGCAGCAGGCTTTGTCGGCTCTAACCTGTGTGAAGCTATCCTCGACATGGGGTATACCGTGCGCGCGCTGGATGACCTGTCCACGGGTAAGCAAGCAAATGTGGATATGTTTGCCGACAACCCGCGCTATACCTTTATCAAAGGCGATATTAAAGACCTTGATACTTGTATGAAAGCGTGTGAAGGGGTGGACTATGTTCTCAACCAAGCCGCGTGGGGCAGTGTGCCGCGTTCCATAGAAATGCCGCTGTTTTATTGCAAAAACAATATCGAAGGTACGCTGAATATGCTGGAAGCCGCCCGTCAGAAAGGTGTTAAGAAGTTTGTATACGCCTCCAGCTCGTCGGTGTACGGTGACGAGCCCAACCTACCCAAGACCGAGGGGAGAGAGGGTAATCTTTTATCCCCCTATGCGCTTACCAAGCGTTGTGACGAGGAATGGGCGAAATTGTATACCAAACTGTACGGATTAGACACGTATGGTATGCGCTATTTCAACGTGTTTGGTCGCAGACAAGACCCCGACGGCGCGTATGCCGCGGTTATCCCGAAATTCTTAAAACAGCTGATGAACGGCGAAACGCCGACCATTAACGGCGACGGTAAACAGAGCCGTGACTTTACCTACATTGACAACGTCATTGAGGCTAACCTCAAAGCGTGTCTTGCACCGAGCGAGGCGGCAGGCGAGGCGTTTAACATTGCGTATGGCGGCAGAGAATATCTCATCGATATTTATTACGGTCTTACAAAAGCGTTGGGCGTGGACGTAGAACCAAACTTTGGTCCCGACCGTAAAGGCGATATTAAACATTCTAATGCCGATATTTCCAAGGCGCGCCGTTTACTCGGTTATGACCCCGATTATAGTTTCAAAGATGGCATCAAACTCGCCATTGAGTGGTATAAAGAGAACCTGTAAGAGGAGATATTTATAATATGAAAATCACCCCCAATAACATCGCAAGGAAAACGACGCGCGTTTTGTGTAATGCTACGTACAGAAAAAAATTAAGGAAAAAACCCGATGCTTTCTTTACTCTGAAAGAGTTTTGTGAGAGGGTGGGACTGGATACCGAGAAGTTTGCGGATGACGTGAAAGACAAATTGAATGTACTTGTCTCTCAGGTTTGCCGTTACGGCGACCGATTGACCGATAACTGTATTTGTGTTCAGTTATATGAAGATACCGATAACACTATGAAAAAAGCGATAGAGGAAGGCGCTTTGGTTTGTATTGCCGACCATCAGATCGAAGGTTTACCCTGCATAGTGGTGGAAAAACCTGCTGCCGTGTATGCGAATATGTGTTGTGCTGTTTACGATGCCGCACCTTTACGTACCATTGCGATTTCGGGCAGTATCGGCAAAACTACTGCCAAGAAAATGGTGGATGCCGTCTTTAAAAAGAATTTTCATACTCTTTGCGATGCAGGTAATGCCAATCTATTGGAAAGCATCGGTCACGTGTGTCAGCATATTCCGCCGAAATCCGAAGTATTTGTGGCGGAATGCAGCGAGGATACGCCCGGTATGTTGACCGAAATGTCTAAAATATTAAAACCAAACGTTGTGATTATCACACCGGTAGACAAATCCCATATTGCACATTACGGCAGTGAACAGAATATTTTAAACGAAATTGGCAGCATCGCGGATTACCTGGAAGCAGACGGTGTTTGCATCACAAGTATGGATGATGAAAATACGGCGGGTATGTTTACTGATAAACCTGTCGTGTATGTTTCCGCAAAACAAAGAGACGCTGATTATTTTGCAGATAATATTTCGGTGGATTGTGACGGACTTCACTTCGAAATCATTGAGAAAACCACCGATATAGCATATCCTGTTTTTCTAAAGAACACCTTTGGTGTACATAACGTGTATCCTGCGATGTATGCTTTCGCGGCGGGCGTTGCTTTTGGTTTGGACCGCCAAGCTATTGTGAAAGGCTTGGAAAGTTATCGCTCTCTCGGCATTAGACAGAATGCCTATAAAACACGCGGTGTTACGATTTATGCAGACTGCTATAACGCAGTTGCGAAATCGGTACGTTCCGCCATCGATGCGGCACAAAACATTCCGATTAAGGGCAAGTATATTGCCGTACTCGGTGATATAGCCGAAGCGGGCGATTATTCCGCTTCTACTCATCTTGAGATCGCAGAAATAGTAAACCAATCTAAATTTGAGGTGTTTTTGGCCTTTGGTCCGCAAATTTGCGAAGCGGTTTCTAACACCGCCTTCCGTGACGGACTTATCGTAATCCCCTGTGAAAACAGACAGAAACTGAATGCCAATATAAAAAAGTACGCTAAACGCGGAGACCTTGTTTTGTTTAAGTCCAGTCACAGCGGTCATTTGAATCGCTCGTTGTTGGCAACCTTCACGGTTGGCTATGTGTACCAAGGACTTAAAGGTGTGCCGCCGCGTTTCAAGTGGCATTTGAAAATGGCTACGAATTAAACGATTTTGGAGAAGCATTATGGATAAAAATGTAAAGATAGCGGTCGTTTGCGGCGGTGTGTCCAGCGAACGGGAAGTATCCTTGAAAAGCGGTTGGGCGGTATACAGCGCTTTATGTAGAGCGGGATACAGCAATGTCGAATTGTTTGACTTAAAAAAAGATAATTTAGCGGAGCTGCTCACAAAAGCACCGAACCTTGTGTATCTTGCGTTACACGGTGCAGGTGGTGAAGATGGTCATATCCAAGGTGCGCTTGAGCTCGCAGGTATTGCGTATACGGGCCCGCGTTTAGAAACCAGCGCCGTTTGTATGAATAAGGTACTTACAAAACAGGTTATGGCATTCCACGAGATACCCACTGCGGATTTCTTGGCATTTCACAAATCGCAAGGTATCCCGTATGAGGAAATTGCTCAACGGATTGTTGAAGCATTGGGTATGCCTGCTGTATTGAAAGCGCCTTCTCAAGGGTCAAGTATCGGCGTGGTGCTTGTCAAAGAGAAGGAACAACTCATTAGCGCTATTGAAGAGGTGTATTCCTACGGAGATATGTTGCTTGCCGAAGAATATCTTGTCGGCACCGAGGTGACGTTGCCGATTTTGGGTAATGACGAGTTGACGGTTTTGCCCGAAGTGGAAATTACCACCGATAATGAATTTTATGATTTCGGTGCTAAATATACACAAGGAAAATGCCGTCATATCATTCCGTCTACGCTGTCTGATACAGAAAAAGCACAAGTAGCGGAAATCGGCGCCAGACTGTATAAGATATTGGGTTGCTGCGGTCTTTCAAGAATCGATTTTATTGTGGATAAAGAGAAGGGACCGAAGGTTATTGAGGTGAACACCCTTCCCGGTATGACCGAGATGAGTCTTTTCCCCGATTCCGCAAGATATGCCGGTATCAGCTTTGAAGAGCTGGTTTCGCGTGTGGTGGAATTGGGATTAGAGAAAAAAAGTGTGGTTTTTTCATAATCCGAACACAAGGAGAATGTATAGCTAATGATAGATTTACGAAAAATATTCGGCAGACACACAAGGGGTAAGGTAATGCGCGCGTTAAGTTTTTTACCCGACAAACTGTATCTGCAGATTTTCTATTTCTCTACCACGGGTAAGTTTATCAATTTTAGAAATCCGAAGGGATTTAACGAAAAACAACAGTGGCTTAAAGTGAATAACCGCCGCCCTGAATATACCAAATTGGTGGATAAATTGGCTGTTCGTGAACATATTGATGCCGTACTGGGTGAAGGACACCTGTTCCCGTTGCTTGGTGCGTGGGAATCTTTTGATGATATCGATTTTGACAAGTTGCCCGAACAGTTCGTATTGAAATGCAATCACGATTCCGGCAGCACTAAGGTCATTAAAAACAAGTCGGCGTTAACCGAAGAAGATTTCATGAAATTAAAAAACAGCTTATCGTTAAGCCTTCAAGGGGATTTCTTCTATGCGGGCCGCGAATATCCGTATAAAGGACTGCCGCGCCGTATTATCGCCGAACAGTTAATGGTAGACGAAAATAATCCCGAAAAAAGTATTGAGGACTATAAGTTCTTCTGTTTTAACGGTGTGCCGAAGGTGATGTTTGTTGCCACCGACAGAAGCACCGACTGCCGATTTGACTTTTTCGATATGGATTTTAATCATTTGGATATTGTTAACATTCATCCTTGGGCTGATAAACCCATTGCAAAACCTGCTTTTTTCGAAGAAATGAAAGAGATTGCGGCGAAATTGTCGCAGGGTATGCCGTTTGTGCGTATCGATTTATATGAACTCAATGGTAAAATCTACTTTGGCGAATACACATTCTTTCACGGCGGCGGCTTCCGCCTTTGTGAACCGCCTGAATGGGAACGCCGTTTAGGTGACTGGATAGATATCGGTAAATAATTAGGAGTACAGAATGATAAACGATATTGGATTGGTTTCTATAATTATCCCCGTATACAACGGGGGTAATTATATGAGAGAAGCCATTGATTCCGCATTGGCGCAGACGTATAAAAACATAGAAATTATCGTTGTAAATGACGGCTCCACCGACGACGGTGAAACTGAACGGATTGCGTTGTCATATGGCGATAAGATTCGCTATTTCAAGAAAGAAAATGGCGGTTGTGCCTCAGCCCTGAATTTCGGTATTGCACAAATGCGTGGAAAATGGTTTTCGTGGCTTTCACACGATGATGTGTATGCGCCTACAAAACTTGAATCAGCTGCACAGATGATTCAAAAACACAACCTTTCTGAAGATATTGTTATTTCTTGCGGAACCACGGTTATTGATGGAAAGGGTAGGCGTGTGCGCTCCAGCGCAGCCGGAGAAGAAAAACTGACATCTTCCGTTGCTATGTTCTCGCAGTTTATGCAGGACGGTCACGCATTAAACGGTTGCGCACTGTTGATTCCTAAAGAAATTTTAGACACGGTAGGTCCTTTTTCTACCACGTATGTCTATATATTGGATTGGATATACTGGATAGATATTGCGCTGCATGGTTTTTCTTTCTTTGAATATTCCGACCCCCTTGTAAAAAACCGTCGCCACAGCGGACAGGTAACCGTACAAAAGCAACATCTCTTTAGAGAGGAACAACACAGGTTTGCTTGTGAATTATGTTCCAATAAGAGTTTTGATGCGCAACAGCTACAAAACGTATGGATGTACAGTTGTAGAAAAGGTTTTTACGAAGTATGTCGAAACATAGAGAAAGCGGTGCCGGTTCCGATGCCTGTGCGTGTGAAGGGTTATATAAAGCGTGTAAGACTGGTTTGCAAAGATGTATTAAGAAAAGTGTATCGTTTGCGGTACAGATAACCAAACAACTATATCTTGATATGTAGGGAGGTGTGAAGGTGAAAGTATTACAAGTGAATTGCGTGTATCAACGAGGAAGTACAGGAAAAATAACGTACGATATTCATAACTGCTTGCGAGCAAAAGGGTATGAATCTGTTGTTGTATACGGCAGAGGGGCAAAGGTGCGAGATGCAGGCGTGTATAAGAGTTCTACTGAACTGGAAGGTAAAATTCACTCTGTATTTTCCCGGTTGTTTGGTGTGGATTTTGGCTATTCGCCGCTTGCTACCGCAAACCTTTTTCGAATCATCAAAAAAGAGAAGCCCGATATTGTTCACCTTCAATGCCTCAACGGACATTTTGTAAACGTATACCGTTTACTGACTTTCCTGAAAAAGAAAAAAATCAAAACCGTATTATCTTTACACGCAGAAATTATGCATACCGCGGGCTGTCAACATGCTATGGCGTGCGAAAAGTGGAAAAATGAGTGCTTTGGATGCACAGAGATACAAGGGCATATTTCAAAATATTTCCGTGACGATGCCAGGCACTGTTATAAATTGATGAAAAAAGCCTGTGCGAACTTTGACAATCTCACGGTTGTAGGGGTTTCAGAGTGGATTACGGAACGAGCAAAGCCGTCGCCGATATTTGAGACGGCGCGTTTTGAAACCGTTATAAACGGCATCGAAACGGATGTGTTTACACCGCGAGATATAATGGCTGCGCGTGAAAAACTAAATTTGCCTCAAAACAAGAAAATCATTTTGCACGTAACGCCCAATGTTCATGACAAGGAAAAAGGTATACAGCATGTTGTCGATTTGGCCAAGCGGATGCCTGACTATTTGTTTGTTGTTGTGGGCGGCACACCAAAAATACAACACCTGCCAGAGAATATGGTGTTTATACCTGTGACGTATAATCAAGATAAACTCGCGGAATATTATTCTGCCGCGGATTGCTTTGCAATGACCAGTTCGCGCGAAACTTGTCCTACCGTGTGTTTGGAAGCAGCAGCTTGCGGTTGTACGGTTGTGGGCTTTGACACGGGCGGTGTTAAGGAGACCATTCCCGAAGGTATGGGGGAGGTTGTATTACCGTTTGATATAGATGCGTTTGAACAAGCGGTCAAAAAGTGGTCGGGGATACAAGCGCCGCAAGAGATTGTACAACGACTGCATTCGGAATTGTCGAGAGAGTGCATGACAAATAAATATATTGGAATATATAAAGGTTTGTTGGAGCAAAACTTGTGATATCAGAGAGGTAATATCTATGAAGGTCTTATGGATCGTGAATATGGTTTTTCCTGCTGTTGCGAAAAAGTTGGGATTTGGAACGAGTACAAGCGGCGGGTGGCTTTTAGACTTAGCAAAAGCTATTTCACGACAACCCGAAATTGAACTCGGTGTAATGACCTATTATGCCGGGAAAGAAATGATAGATATAGAACACGAAGGTGTACGCTACTTCCTGTTGCCGGGTGGTAGTAAACGATTGTTATACAGAAATCCCAAAACCTGTGCGGATTGTAAAAACATCGTTTCTCTCTTTCAACCCGATTTGATACATATTCACGGTACAGAGTATGCTCCGGGCAGAGAGATGTTGGACGCACACCCTGAAATTCCCACCTTGCTGACTATTCAAGGGATTATTAAGCGCATTTCGCAAGAATACTACGGCGGTTTTTCTTTGTGGCAGATTATTAGGATGTCTAAAATGAAGGATATTCTTAAGGGAAAAATTCCGCTGACATATAAAATGTTGTATAAACGCAACGCAAAGAGGGAAGAAGAAGTCCTCAAAAAGGTAAAGTATGTAACAGGGCGTACCGATTGGGATAAATCGGTTATGCTGTCCGTAAATCCCTCATTAGAATATTTCCGTTGCAACTACAATTTGCGCGAGCCGTTTTATGATGCGCCCAAATGGAATGTGACGAATGCGGAGAGACACAGCATTCTAACTGGGGCGGCTCATTATTCGTTAAAAGGTTTGCATATTCTGGTAAAAGCAATTGCTGCCGTAAAACAAAAATACCCCGACGTAAACCCCATTGTCCCGGGCGGCGGCAAAGCAGAAAACGGCAGATTGGTAAGACCGACCAGCTATACGCGGTA
>JAZSED010000120.1:0-21938 GCA_045531495.1 Acutalibacteraceae bacterium | reverse complement strand
CAGTAGCCAAAACACAGCCGCCATAATGCCTTTAATGACAAAGGTTGCCGGCGCATACAGCGTATATCCTAACAAAAGGTCCGCGAGCGCCGAGCCGACTGCCGCCGCCAAAATGCCCAGCGGACCGCCCAAAATACCGCCCGCCAGCAATACGACCGCATCACCCAAGTTCGCAAAACCGTGCGGCAACGGAATGGCAATCACCGCCGTAGCCACCGCGGCGAGTGCGGTAAACAGCGCTGCTAATACCAATTTTTTTACTTTGTTGTTCTTCATATAAATGCCTTCTTTCATTTTGGTCTTGCAAAGAGTATACAGCGGTAGTATACTAAATGCAAGAAAAAGTTAAAGTTTGGGTGAAGGAAATGCTTGAAACTATTAAAAATACCGCCAAACAAGCCACGGCGGAACTTATTGAAATCGCAGGTCTTGCGGCGGGAGATATATTGGTGGTCGGATGCTCGTCAAGCGAGGTGTCGGGGCAAAAAATCGGCACCGCGTCCGGCGTTGAGGTCGCCAAAGCCGTATTTGACGGCATTTATGAAGTGACGCAAGAAAAAGGCGTGTTTTTAGCGGCGCAATGCTGTGAACACCTAAACCGCGCTATTATCGTGGAAAAAGCCGCCGTACCCCATACGGATATTGTGAATGTCGTACCGCAGCCCAAGGCGGGCGGCTCTTTTGCTACCGCCGCGTATGCCGCTTTCGAAAGCCCTGTGGCGGTGGAGGAAATCCGTGCAGACGCGGGTCTTGACATCGGCGGCACCCTTATCGGTATGCATCTGAAAAAGGTGGCAGTACCCGTCCGTTTGTCGGTAAACCGCGTCGGTGAAGCACTGCTTCTTGCCGCTCGCACCCGCCCGAAATTTATCGGCGGTGTCCGTGCGCAGTACAGCGATGAGCTTCTATAGTATATAGGTAATTTCTTTTTAGTAAAAAACTTGCGAAAAATTATTGACAAGCCAAACAAAGTGTGGTACTATACGGAAAACGCTGTGAAAAGGAAAAAGCAGACGTGTTTCCGATACAGAGAGTCGGCGGAAGCTGTGAGCCGATGAAGAACCGTTTTGCAAACTCGCCTTGGAGCGGCTGTCCCCAACGATACGTAAAGTATTCAGTAGGGCAGACGGTGTCCGACCGTTATTGCGGAGAGTGATGATAGTCACGGTGAGTGGTCGTTGTTATAAACGGCAAGAAGAGTGGTACCGCAAGATTTTTATCAAGTGATAATAATCCTGTCTCTTTGATAGAAGAGACAGGATTTTGTTTTTTGAAAGGGGTAAAACCTATGTTGACAATTGACAAGATTTTTCACGCGGCGATGGTCTTAAAAGACATTGTTCGTCCTACCGTGGTGGTGCGTGCGCCCGCTATCGCGCCGCAGTGTGAACTGTATCTTAAGCCCGAAAACCTACAAAATACGGGTTCTTTCAAATTGCGCGGCTCGGGTTATAAAATCGCGATGCTGTCGGATGAAGAAAAAGCCAAGGGCGTTATCGCCTGCTCCGCGGGTAACCACGCACAGGGCGTTGCGTTAGCGGCGTCCAAATGCGGTATCTCGTCCCTTATCTGCCTGCCCGACAGCGCCCCCATCTCCAAAGTAGAGGCCACCAAGGGCTACGGCGCGCAGGTGAAGCTCGTAAAAGGCTGTTACGACGACGCGTACGCCGAAGCGTTACGTTTGCGGGACGAAAAAGGGTATACGTTCGTACATCCGTTTGACGATGAAAACGTTATCGCAGGTCAGGGCACTATCGGTCTTGAAATTGCCAATGATTTGGACGACATTGATGCGGTTATCGTGCCTATCGGCGGCGGCGGGCTTATCGCAGGCATCGCTTTTGCTTTAAAATCCATCCGTCCCAATATCAAGGTGTACGGTGTGCAGGCGGCGGGTGCGCCGAGTATGTATAACGCCTTCAAAACGGGCGACACGGCGGGCTTGCAAAGCGTTGCCACCATTGCAGACGGTATTGCGGTAAAGAAACCCGGTGACAACACATACGATATTATTAAGGAGTATGTCGACGATATCGCACTTGTTTCGGAGGACGAAATCGCCACTGCTATCTTGACCCTCATTGAAAAACAGAAGATGATTGCGGAGGGCGCGGGCGCTGTAGCGGTTGCCGCCGCGATGTTCAACAAGTTTCCCATTGAAGGTAAAAAGGTTGTTGCGGTTGTATCGGGCGGTAACATCGATGTTACCATTCTTTCCCGCGTTATCGACCGCGGTCTTATGAATTCGGGACGTTCCACCACGCTGCTTATCGAGCTTGTGGATAAACCCGGTCAGTTAAAAGATGTTTCCCGCATTATCGCCGACTACGGCGGTAACGTTGTCGGTGTACACCACGAAAAGGGTGATACCGAAAGCATTACGGGTTGTTATCTGCGCGTGGCTATGGAAACGCGAGATTTCGACCATATACAGGAAATTGTCACCGCTCTCGAAAAAGAGGGCTTCAAAATCAAAGAGTGAGGTACTGAAAATGAAGGTCATTTCTACAGATAAAGCCCCCGCAGCTATTGGCCCCTATTCGCAGGCAATGGTAACGGGCAATTTAGTGTTTACCTCGGGTCAGATTGCTATTGACCCTGCCACAGGTAACATCGTGGGTGACACCATTGAAGAACAAACCACCCGCGTGTGTGAAAATATCAAAGCGTTACTTTTCGCTTCGGGCAGTGATTTGAAAAACGTGGTGAAAACGGTATGTTTTTTACGCAATATGGAAGACTTTGCCGCATTTAACGCTATCTATGCAAACTATTTTGTCGGCAAACCCGCCCGCTCCTGCGTTGCGGTGCGCGAACTGCCCAAAAACGTGTTGGTGGAAATTGACACCATCGCTGAAATAAAATAAAACGGATGCTTCGCATCCTCCACCTCATCCGTCAGACTATTGTCTGACAGCTTCTCCTCAAGGAGAAGCCGATACAAAAAGGAGAACTACCGATATGATGCAACCCGAAAAATACGGTGTTGGCTACTATGCCGCACCCGGCACCCATCTGAAATGGGCACAAAAGGACCATATTGAAAAAGCGCCGCAGTGGTGCAGCGTTGACCTGCGCGACGGCAACCAGAGTCTGGTTATCCCAATGTCGTTGGAAGAAAAATTAGAATTTTACAAGTTGCTTTTGAAAGTTGGTTTTAAAGAAATCGAAGTCGGCTTCCCTGCCGCTTCCGAAACCGAATATGAATTTTTGCGTACCCTTATTGAAAACGATATGATTCCTGAGGACGTCACCGTACAGGTATTGACACAGGCGCGCGAACATATCATTCGCAAAACCTTTGAAGCGTGCAAAGGCGCGCCCAATGCGGTTATCCATTTTTATAACTCCACCTCGGTGGCACAGCGCGAGCAGGTGTTCCGCAAATCCAAGGAGGAAGTGAAAAAAATCGCGGTAGACGGTGCAAAACTCGTAAAACAGTTAGCAGAAGAATATGAAGGCAACTTCCGTTTTGAATATTCCCCCGAAAGCTTTACGGGCACCGAGCCCGAATATGCGCTGGAGGTTTGTAACGCGGTGCTTGACGTGTTAGAGCCGAGTGCAACCAATAACGTGATTATCAACCTGCCTGTCACGGTGGAAATGAGCTTGCCGCACGTATACGCGTCTCAGGTAGAATATATGTGCGAAAACCTCAAGTACAGAGAACACGTGACCGTGTCCCTGCACCCGCACAACGACCGCGGCACGGGTGTTGCGGATACCGAACTTGCGCTTTTGGCAGGTGCGGACCGCGTGGAAGGCACCCTGTTCGGCAACGGCGAACGCACCGGCAACGTGGACATCATCACCTTGGCGATGAATATGTATTCCCACGGCGTTGACCCAAAGCTTGACCTTTCGGATATGCCCACCATCGTGGAAACGTATGAAAAATGCACCCGTATGCACGTATATGAGCGTTCCCCCTACGCGGGCGCGCTTGTGTTCGCGGCTTTCTCGGGCTCGCATCAGGACGCTATCGCCAAGGGTATGCATTTCCGCGAAGAAAAGGGAAAGACCCGTTGGGACGTGCCGTATATTCCGATTGACCCCACTGACATTTCCCGCACGTATGATGCTGACGTTATCCGCGTCAACTCGCAGAGCGGCAAAGGCGGTATCGGTTTCCTTTTGGAGCAGAACTTCGGTTACACCTTGCCCGCAGGTATGCGTGAGCATTTAAGCTACACCTGTAAGAGCGTGTCCGACCACGAGCACAGAGAACTGAAAGTAGACGACATTCTCCATATCTTCGAAGAAAACTACTTAAATCTCCGCGCACCCATTACCATTAAGAATATGAACTTCACCCAAGGAGCAGGCGGCGTAGAGCTGTACATCACCTTCCAGCAGGAAGGCACGGTACAAACCTTACATACCTTTGGTAACGGCTCTTTGGACGCGGTCAGCAACGCGTTGAAGCAGTATACGGGCGCTGACTTTAAATTGGTGGAATACACCGAACACAGTATGCAACGTGAAAACTCCGACTCCACCGCCGCCGCGTACATCGGCCTTGAAATAAACGGCTGTATGTATTGGGGCGCAGGCACCGACACCGATATTATCCGCGCGGGTGCTGACGCAGTTGTAAGTGCGTATAACTCTTCTCTGAAATAAGGAGGCGATACTAATGGGAATGACCATGACCCAAAAAATTCTGGCGGCGCACGCAGGCCTTGACAGCGTGCAGGCGGGCCAGCTTATTAATGCAAAATTAGACATCGTGCTGGGCAACGATATTACCACCCCCGTGGCGGTAAACGAATTTAAAAAAGCGGGCTTTGACAGCGTGTTTGACAAAGACCGTGTCGCAATCGTTTTAGACCACTTTGTACCCAACAAGGATATCAAAGCGGCGGAACAATCCAAACAGTGCCGCGATTTCGCGTGCACCCATTGCGTCAGCCATTTTTATGACGTGGGTAAAATGGGTATCGAACACGCGCTTCTGCCCGAACAGGGTGTTGTCACCGCAGGTGACTGCATCATCGGCGCGGACAGCCACACCTGTACATACGGCGCACTCGGCGCGTTCTCCACAGGTGTCGGCAGTACCGATATGGCGGCAGGTATGGCAACGGGTATGGCGTGGTTCAAAGTACCCGCCGCACTCCGTTTCGAACTCAAGAACAAACTGCCCGCCAACTGCAGCGGCAAGGACGTAATTCTCACCATCATCGGTATGATTGGTGTAGACGGTGCGTTGTACCGCAGCATGGAATTTACCGGCGAAGGTGTTGCCACCTTAACGATGGACGACCGCCTTTGTATCTGTAATATGGCTATTGAAGCAGGTGCGAAAAACGGCATCTTCCCTGTAGACGACGTCACGCGTGCCTATATGGCAGGTCGCACCGAACGTAACCCTGTGGAATACGTAGCGGACGCGGACGCTGTATACGAAAAGGTTTATGAAATCGACCTTGCGGCTATTACGCCTACCGTGGCGTGTCCGCATCTTCCCGAAAACACCCATCCTGCCAAAGAACTTGCCGACATCAAAATCGATCAGGTGGTTATCGGCTCTTGCACCAACGGCAGAATGGAGGATATGGAAGCGGCATACAAGGTCTTAAACGGCAACAAGGTAGCAAGCGGCGTGCGTTGTATCATCATTCCCGCAACCCAGCAGATTTACAAAGAATGTATCGAAAAAGGATACATTTCCGCGTTTATTGACGCGGGTGCGGTGGTCTCCACCCCCACCTGCGGTCCGTGTCTGGGCGGCTATATGGGTATTTTGGCGGCGGGCGAGAGATGTATTGCCACCACCAACCGTAACTTTGTCGGCAGAATGGGTCACGTAGAGAGCGAAGTGTATCTTGCCTCTCCCCTCACCGCCGCGGCAAGCGCGCTGACCGGCTACATCACCGCGCCGAAGGAGGTCTACTGATGAATACAAAAGGTTTTGTTTTCAAATATCCCGATAACGTCGACACCGACGTTATCATCCCTGCGCGGTACTTGAATACCGCTGATGCGAAAGAACTCGCCAAACACTGTATGGAAGATATTGACACGGAATTTGTCAATAAAGTACAAAAGGGCGACATTATGGTGGCAGGCTGGAACTTCGGTTGTGGGTCTTCCCGCGAACACGCACCGCTGGTTATCAAAACCTGCGGTACAGGCTGTGTGATTGCTAAAAGCTTTGCCCGTATCTTCTACCGCAACGCTATTAATATCGGTCTCCCGATTTTGGAATGTCCCGAAGCGGCGGACGCTATTGCGGCGGGCGATACGGTGGAAGTCGACTTTGACACGGGTGTTATCACCGATATTACGACAGGCGCTACCTTCCAGGCGGCTCCCTTCCCCCCGTTTATTCAAAATATTATCAAAAAAGGCGGCTTACTTGCCTCTCTGAAAGGTTGATTACAATGCAGAAAAACATAGCGGTCATCCGCGGTGACGGTATCGGCCCCGAAATCGTAAACGAAGCGTTACGCGTGTTAGATAAGGTCGCTGAAACCTTCGGTCACACCTTCACCTACACCGACGTGGATATGGGCGGCTGTGCCATTGACAAATGGGGCGACCCTCTGCCCCAAGAAATGTTAGAAAAATGTTTGGCATCCGACAGCGTTCTGCTCGGTGCTGTGGGCGGTGACAAATGGAACGACGTGCCCGGTGACAAGCGTCCCGAAAAAGGTCTTTTGCGACTGCGCGCGGGTATGGGTGTGTACAGCAATAACCGTCCCGCGAAGATTTGGAAACAATTGGCTGACGCGTCTCCCTTACATCCTGCCATCGTGGATAAGGGCATTGATTTTATCATTGTGCGTGAGCTTATCGGAGGTATTTACTTCGGTGAACACCGCACCGATGAGGTAAACGGGGAAAAAGTGGCTACCGACATCTTAGCTTACAGCGAAAGTGAAATTGAACGTATCGGCAGAATCGCTTTTGAAACCGCCCGTAAACGCGACCGCCGTCTTTGCTCGGTGGAAAAGAGCAACGTGTTAGACAGCAGTCGCCTTTGGAAAAAGGTAATGCATAAATTGGCGGAAGAATACCCTGACGTTACGCTTTCCGATATGCTGGTAGACAACTGCGCGATGCAGATTGTCAAAAACCCCGCGCAGTTTGACGTTGTGGTAACCGAGAATATGTTCGGTGACATTCTGTCGGACGAAGCCTCTATGATTACGGGGTCTATCGGTATGATTCCGTCATCCTCTTTGGGCGCCACGTCCTGCGGTTTGTACGAACCCATTCACGGCTCTGCACCCGACATTGCAGGTATGGATGCAGCCAACCCCATCGGCACCATTTTGTCCGCCGCGATGATGCTCCGTTACAGCTTTGATATGGAAAAGGAAGCGGACGCTATCGAAAATGCGGTGTCAAAGGTGCTGGATATGGGACTGCGTACCGCCGACATTCTGCCCAAAGACGCAAAAGACTGCAAAAAAGTCGGCTGTACTGAAATGGGCAAAGCGATTGCAGACAACATCGTAAAGGAGTGATAGTATGCGTCTTTCCGGCGCTGACATTTTGGTCAAAACCTTAATAGAGCAAGGCGTTAAAACCGTTTTCGGGTATCCCGGCGGTCAGATTATCAACGTATACGACTCGCTCTATAAATACAGAGATGAATTACACCACGTGTTAGCCGCTCACGAACAGGGCGCGGCACACGCGGCAGACGGATACGCCCGCGCGACAGGTGAGGTCGGTGTGGTTATCGCCACTTCCGGTCCCGGTGCTACCAACCTGGTAACAGGTATCGCCACCGCGTATCTTGACTCGGTACCGCTCATTGCGATTACAGGTAACGTACCCAACACGCAGATTGGTACCGACAGTTTTCAGGAAATTGACATTACAGGTGTGACCCTGCCGATTACCAAACACAATTTCTTTGTAGGCAGTGTCGAACAGCTTGCCTACACGGTGAGGGAGGCATTCCGTATTGCCCGTTCGGGCAGACCGGGACCTGTGCTTATCGATATTCCCAAGGACGTGCAGATTGCGATGGGTGAATATGTCCCCGCCGCACCTGTCGCTCCCGACGCACCGCATGCGGCGAAGGAAATCCGCATTCAGCAGGCGGCGGAATGTATCAACAACGCGCGCAGACCGTTTGTGTATTTCGGCGGCGGTGTGATTGCCGCCAATGCCGAGGCAGAGGTTATGGCACTTGCTGAAAAGTTGGATGCGCCTATCGGTTGCTCCCTTATGGGCCTGTCCGCGGTGCCTACCGACCACAAGCGTTTTCTCGGTATGCAGGGTATGCACGGCCACTACGCGTGTTCGACCGCCATGCACCATGCAGACTGCATTATCGCTCTCGGTGCTCGCTTTAACGACCGTGTAACCGGTAACCGTTTCAAATTTGCTACCAACGCGCAGATAGTACATATCGACGTGGACGGCGCGGAGCTTTCCAAGACGGTAAATGCCACCCACGGACTGCGCGGTGACGTGAAAATGACGTTAGAGCAGTTGTTGCCGCTGTTAAACCAAAAGAAACTCCCCGATTGGGAGATTGAGGTAAACCGTTACCGCGAGCAAGAAACGGCTTGCGCCGATACCCGCGAAGGTATGACCCCGAAAAACGTGCTCAAAGCATTGGATGCGCGCCTTGGCGAAAACACACCCGTTGCTACCGACGTCGGTCAGCATCAAATGTGGGCGGCACAGCACTTGTCCTTCAAAACCTCCCGCCGTTTCTTATCCAGCGGCGGTCTGGGTACGATGGGCTTTGGTATGGGCGCGGCTATCGGTGCCGCTTTCGGCGCGGGCGAGCGTACTGTGCTTGTCACCGGCGACGGCTCGTTCGGTATGAACTTAAACGAAATGGCGACCGCTGTGAAAAACGGTATCCCGCTGGTTATCTTCCTGATGAACAACGGCGTGCTCGGTATGGTGCGTCAATGGCAAAACCTGTTCTTTGACAAGCACTTCTCCGAAACCGTTTTGGACCGTGCCACCGATTTTGTAGCACTTGCTAAAGCGTTTGGCGCAGACGGTATGAAAGCGGAGTCCCTTGCACAGCTCGAAACGGCACTTGACAAGGCGTTTGCCGCAAACGGCCCGTTTATTGTGGACTGCCGCATTGATAAAGACGAATTCGTATTGCCCATGTTGCCGCCCGGCGGTTGTATGGACGACATTATTGTAAAGGTGGGTGACTGATATGGAAAGATACACCGTAGCCGTGTTGGTGCACAACCAATTTGGTGTACTAAACCGCGTCACCAGTATGTTCCGCCGCCGACAGTTTAACATTATCTGTCTGACGGTGAGTGAAACCGAATCCCCCGCCCTTTCCCGCATCACCGTAATGTTTGAGGGCGAGGAAAACACCAAGCAACAGCTGATTAACCAGCTGTACAAGCTCCCCGATGTGTGTTCGGTGCAGGAATACAACAACGATAACGCAGTAAGCCGCGAATTGTTGTTAATCAAAATGCAGAACACCCCCGCAGAGTATGAGGAAATCCACGCGGCGGCGGTAGCGTTTCACGCAACCACCCTTGACTACACCCGTGAATACATCATACTGCAATTAACCGACGAAAGCCGCCGTATTGACGATTTCATCCGTCTGATGAGCGACTTTACCATTTTGGAAATCTGCCGCACAGGTATCGTTTCGTTGGAACGCGGCAACACAACTATCCGTAAAGTAACAAACTTATAAAAAGAAAGAGGTAATCACAATGGCAAGAATCTTTTATCAGCAGGATTGTAATCTGGAGAAACTCAGCGGCAAAACCGTCGCTATCATCGGCTACGGCTCCCAGGGTCACGCACACGCGTTAAACCTCAAGGACAGCGGTGTGAATGTTGTTGTCGGTCTGTACGAAGGCAGCAAAAGCTGGGCAAAAGCAGAAGTGCAGGGCTTAAAGGTTATGGTAGCGGCAGAGGCTGCGAAAGTGGCTGACATCATTATGATTCTCATCAATGATGAAAAACAGGCACAGCTCTACAAGGAAAGCATTGAGCCCAACCTCACTGAAGGCAAAACTCTCGCTTTCGCACACGGCTTTAACATTCACTTCGGCTGTATCAAACCGCCCAAGAACGTCAACGTTATCATGGTTGCGCCCAAAGGCCCCGGCCACACCGTGCGCAGTGAATATCAGGTAGGCAAAGGTGTTCCCTGTCTTATCGCTGTGGAACAGGATGCTACCGGTGACGCGCTGGAAATCGGTTTGGCTTACGCTTTGGGTATCGGCGGTGCGCGTGCAGGCGTTTTGGAAACCAACTTCCGCACCGAAACCGAAACTGACCTCTTTGGTGAACAGGCAGTCCTGTGCGGCGGCGTTTGCGCGCTGATGCAGGCAGGCTTTGAAACCCTCGTTGAAGCAGGTTACGACCCCCGCAACGCGTACTTTGAATGTATCCACGAGATGAAGCTTATCGTTGACCTTATCTACCAGAGCGGTTTTGCAGGTATGCGTTACTCCATCTCCAACACCGCGGAATACGGCGATTACATCACCGGCCCGAAGATTATCACCGAGGAAACTAAAAAAGCGATGAAAAAAGTGCTTTCCGACATCCAGGACGGCACCTTCGCAAAAGACTTCCTTCTCGATATGTCCTCCGCAGGTTCTCAGGTACACTTTAACGCGATGCGTAAGCTCGCTTCCGAGCATCCCGCGGAAGTGGTTGGCGAAGAAATTCGCAAGCTGTACAGCTGGTCTGACGAAGATAAATTAATTAATAACTAAGAGATAAGGCGGGCAGAAGCCGCCCGCCTTTCTCCTTTTCTAAAAAGGTGACTTGTAGGGGCAACCGTTGGTCGTCCGCGGGCGTGCAGTGCACGCCCCTACAAAGCCGCCCTGAAAGGAAGGATACTATGCATTCTGATGCTTTGAAATGCGGTGCGCAAAATGCGCCGCACCGTTCTTTGTATAATGCGCTCGGTTTGACCGAGGAAGAGCTGCGCCGCCCGATGGTGGGTATCGTCAGTTCGTATAACGAAATCGTACCGGGCCATATGAACATCGACAAAATCGTGGAAGCGGTGCGCGTCGGTGTCGCGATGGCGGGCGGTACACCTGTTGTGTTCCCCGCTATCGCGGTGTGCGACGGTATTGCAATGGGTCACGAAGGTATGAAGTATTCCCTCGTTACCCGCGACCTTATCGCCGACTCCACCGAAGCGATGGTACGCGCACACGGCTTTGACGCGCTGGTTATGGTGCCCAACTGTGACAAAAACGTGCCGGGTCTGTTGATGGCGGCGGCACGCCTTAACATCCCGACCGTATTCGTGTCGGGCGGTCCGATGCTCGCGGGTCGTGTAGCGGGCAGTAAAACCAGCCTTTCCTCCATGTTCGAGGCGGTCGGCAAATTTAACGCGGGCAATATGACTGCGGAAGAATTAGACGAGTTCGAATGTAAAGCGTGTCCCACCTGCGGCTCCTGCTCAGGTATGTACACCGCAAACTCGATGAACTGTCTTACCGAAGTGCTCGGTATGGGGCTGAAAGGCAACGGTACCATTCCCGCCGTATATTCCGCCCGTATTCAACTTGCCAAGCACGCGGGTATGCAGGTAATGGAGCTGTTAAAAAACAACATCCGTCCACGCGACATTATGACCGAAAAAGCGTTTATGAACGCGTTAACGGTGGATATGGCGCTTGGTTGCTCTACTAACTCGATGCTGCATCTGCCTGCCATTGCGCACGAATGCGGCATTGCTATTGACCTCACCATTGCCAATGCTATCAGCGCGAAAACCCCGAACCTGTGCCATTTGGCGCCTGCAGGTCACGCATATATGGAAGACCTTAATGAAGCAGGCGGTGTATACGCCGTGATGAACGAGCTGACCAAAAAAGGTCTCTTAAACACCGACTGCATCACCTGCACAGGCAAAACGGTCGGCGAAAACGTAGATGGTTGCATTAACAAAAACCACGACATTATCCGTCCTATTGAAAATCCGTACAGCGAAACGGGCGGTATTGCGGTACTGCGCGGTAATTTGGCACCCGACGGCAGTGTGGTAAAGCGTTCTGCGGTTGCACCCGAAATGCTTGTTCACGAAGGTCCTGCCCGTGTATTTGACTGCGAAGAGGACGCACAGGCGGCTATCAATGCGGGTAAAATCAACGCGGGTGACGTGGTGGTTATCCGTTACGAAGGACCAAAAGGCGGTCCGGGTATGCGCGAAATGCTCAATCCCACCTCTGCCATTCAGGGTATGGGGCTTGGCAGTAGTGTAGCACTGATTACCGACGGCAGATTCAGCGGCGCGACACGCGGCGCTTCTATCGGTCACGTTTCCCCCGAAGCGGCATCCGGCGGCGCTATCGGTGTGGTTAAAGAAGGCGACATCATCTCTATCGACATCCCCGCAGGCAAATTGGAGTTGAAAATCAGCGATCAAGAATTAGCAGAACGTCTTGCCGCTTTCACCCCCAAGACCAAAGAACTGTCGGGTTACTTAAAACGCTATGCGGCGCTGGTATCCAGCGGCGCAAAAGGCGCGATTTTGGAGTAAGGTATGAACTGTGTAAAGGATTTATGTGACCTTTCCTTAAAACTGCATAGTCTGGCGATTTTCCGCCCGTTGTTACAGGACCCCGTCCTGTCAGCGTTGCTGACGTTTCTCGATATGCGGCGAGAAAGTGCTGACACGGTGAAGGCCGCTGACGCGTATGCCGCCTTTGTGAGCGAACTGTATACCCACGCGGGCACCCATACCCTCAGCAAATACCTGCAAAATTTGGTGTTTGACCACGAAAATGTGTACGTGCGCGCGGTGGGACAAGGTCAAACCCCCACCCCCGCTTTACAACAAACATTACAAGCGGAGCTTGCCACCTTGCAGGAAACGGCTTCCTTGACCGCCGCCGCACTGACGGTAGGGCTTGGCAACGGCTTACCTGTGTTTGACAATATCCCTGCGGAAATCGCAGCGGATTATGCACAGCGTGTTGCCGCTATCAGCGTTTTAGGGTACGGTATTTACGCCAAATACCATATGTTTTACGTGGATAACGGGGTGATTACCCCCGTACGCCACCCCGACCCCATAACACTTGACGACCTTATTGACTATCGCAGAGAGCAGGAGATTATTCTGGACAACACCCGCGCGCTGTTGCAAGGCAAGCCTGCCGCTAATATTCTGCTGACAGGTGACGCAGGTACAGGTAAATCTTCCACCGTTAAGGCGGTAGCCAACGCACTGTACACGCAAGGCTTGCGTATTTTAGAGGTCAGAAAAGACCAATTACGCTCTATCCCTGCGTTGCTTGACGAATTAAGCGCTAACCCCTTGAAATTTATACTGTTCATCGACGATTTGTCCTTTACGGGCAACGACGATAATTACAGTGCCTTGAAGGCGATTTTAGAGGGGTCGGTATCCGCAAAATCCTCTAACGTGGCGATTTACGCGACGAGTAACCGCCGTCATTTGATGCGGGAGAGCTTTTCTGACCGCGAAGGTGACGACGTGCACTTAAACGACACCATGCAGGAAATGCTGTCCTTGTCCGAGCGTTTCGGTATTCAACTTACCTTCCAACGCCCCGACAAAACCACCTATCTCGATATTGTGGAGCATTTGGCGGCGGCGAAAGGTATTACGCTGTCTAAAGAAGAGTTAGCGCTCGGCGCTGAACGGTTTGCACTCGGTCGCGGCGGCCGTTCTGCCCGTGCCGCAAAGCAGTATGTGGACAGTTTGATTGCGAATATGTAATGTTAATAAGAAAAGACGAGTGGTTACCACTCGTCTTTTCTTGCTTATGGCCATATCGGCGTAAATATTTCATTTTCGGAAATCGTATTTTCCACCGCGCTGTTGCTTGCGGTTATAAAGTACAACATCCCGTCTTCACTAATATACGGATATATGCTTTCCGTCTGTTCGTCAAAGACAGCATCAACATTCAGAACGTAACGGTGGAACGTATCGGTTGCCGCTTGGTAGGTTATCAACGATGAATCGCTCTCATCGTACAACACCGCTTGCTGTTCTCCTACACATAGGTTTTTTTGAATGAATCGCAACGACGTATTAAACCCCTTGGTCGAAAATTCTACTTCGGTTGCTTCTGCGCCCGCAGACAACCGAAAAACACGCACACCGTCATCTATACATCTCAAAAACGCGTGATTTCCTTTCACCAGCAGCGAATCTATACGCGCCCCGTATATCTTCGGCAACCGTATATCCCGCAGGACTTTACCCGAAATATTGTAGATGCGGATATACGTCTCCTGTCTATCCGTTAAATTCAAAACAGCATATATCTTTTCGTCAGCATAACAGATACACGGAACGTGCGTACCTTCTGCCGTGTTTGCCGTTGCTAAATTCTTGACCTCAAGCGTTTTGGTGTCCAGCGTTTCTATATGATACGCATACGCTTTCCCGTCATCTAACTCTTCAGGACGGTGCGTAATCAAAAGGTTGTCGTTTACCTTGTAGAAATACTTGAACGGTGGGAAATTTTCTCGCGTCTCTATGATCTTACAGTTCTTTTCTTTCAGATCCAGCCTGTAGGTGTGCATCTTGTTTAAATTATCTCGCGTATCGTGTGCAAACCAAAGATAGCGCCCCTCCGTAAACGCTACACTGCCGGATCCGTGAGCAAGTGTTTTCGTTTTGACTATATACTGCGGAAATTTCCCCGTAGCCATATCATAAAGATAGTATTCCGTATACCCGTCTACACGCCTCGAAAGCAGCAAATCAGAGCCAAAAATCAACTCCGGCGATTGCGATATGTTGCTATCCAGCATCGGGACCGCTACGACTTTTTTCAGATCAATATATCCTCCCTCAACAAATATGGAGGCATCTCCTTCTGTTGAGACCGTCGTTTGCACGGTAATATCCACATGGTTGCTGTCCCGCGTTACCGTCGGCCTTTGTTCCTTGTCACCCGGCACAAACAGGGTCGCTTTGGTGTCATCCGAGGAGATCGACGAGGTACTTGCGGCGCAGCCCGCGCTGAACAAAAGCGCTACCGACATACAGCACACCAAAAGCACAAGGATTCCGCGTCGCATGTAACCACTCCTTACCACCAAAATGACGTTATAACGTTTTTATACCGCGAAATCGGCTCAAAATACTTTCCGTTGGTTATGCTGGTATCCACACATGTGATATACGGGTCCGTAAATTCAACGTATATATCGTTGGCATCATTCCGGTTATACTTTATGCCGGTAATATTCAGCAGGTGTCCGCCCGTTTGATATCTCCAATTGGTCGAAGTCGTAGCAATTCCTCCAAAGCATGGTGTGTCATACGCGGTAAAATCTGTATAGAGATAATTACTGATATCTGTGACAGTCATTGTGTTTACGGTAACCGAGTAATATACATATCCTTGATCTGCCAACCAGTTTGCCATGACCGTAGACGATGATGCATGCGTCTCTTCCGTATTCAAAACGTATTCGCTTGCTAAGTAAGATTGAGAATAGTTTATCGCTCCATCTGAAAGATAATAAATCGTTTGTTTCAAGGTTGCCGGTCCACAATAATAGCCTTCCTCTTGCTCAAAGTGCAAGACAGGTAATCGATACATGTCATATGCGGCAAAAGTGCTGATTCCTGCCGATGCGCGTTGCTGTGCAACCATGTTGCTGCGCTCGCCCGCGGTCATCTGCATAAACGCATATTTTTGCTGTGCAATTTGTTCTTTTTCTGTTAAAATACCGTCATCATCAACAAACGCTTCATACTGCATTTCCGGTGTTAATGTTTGCAATGTTTCCTCACCGTAAACACCCGAGGGAACAGCGACTTCTTCTGCCACGACTGTTCCTCCAACGGCAAACAACAAAACAAGTGCCATAACAACGCTTCCCAAAATTCGTCTTGCTCTTTTCATAAACTGTTCCTCCCTAAAATTATATTACAACTTTTTCTCGTTGCATATACAGTCTATCAAAAAAACACAGAAATGTCAATATTTTTCAACTTTTTAATATTTTTTTGTTTATTTTGTCCAATCTATATTTCTTCTCGATTTTACTTTGCATACCTTTACCTTTTTATTTGGGTCCAAGGAGTCTGAAAAACATTTTTATATTGCCAAAAATGCGAAAATCCCGTATGATAGTAATGGTGATGAAAATGTTGAAACGATTTTTAGAATACTACAAGCCGCATAAGAAATTGCTGTTTTTTGATATGTTGGCGTCTTTGTTAGTGGCTCTTTGCGGCACGGTATACCCCATTGTCACCCGAGAAATGCTCGGCGACTTGATTCCTAACCGCAAATACAATATGGTGCTGATATACGGCGGTATATTACTGCTTCTATACCTTTTCCGTATGTGGCTCAATTACTTTATCCAATACGAAGGGCATATGATGGGTATCCGTATGCAGGCGCAGATGCGCAGTGACCTGTTTAAGCACCTGGAAAAACTGCCCTTCTCCTTCTACGATAACCACGAAACGGGTAAAATTATGTCGCGTCTTACCAGCGACCTGTTTGATGTCAGCGAATTGGCACACCACGGCCCCGAAAACGTGATTATTTCTTCCCTTTCGGTCATTATCTCCTTCGCATACCTTGCGTACATACATTGGGGGCTTGCCTTGATTGTGTTCGCGTGCGTGCCGTTTTTGGTTATTGTGTCCTTCCTCACACGTACAAAAATGCGCAAAGCGTTCAAAGAAAGCAGAGAGTCCACCGCACAGATAAACGCGGCGGTGGAAAGCAGCATTTCGGGTATCCGCGTTACCAAAGCATTCGTCAACAGCGACAAGGAAATCGAAAAATTCGAGCAAGGCAACACCGCTTTCCAGGCGGCGCGCAAGGACGCATACCACGCTATGGGCGTGTTCCATTCCTCTACCACCTTTATCACCGATATCTTTAATGTGGTGATTTTGATCGCGGGCGGTCTGTTTCTGTATAACGGCAGCATTACCTTTGCGGATTATTCCGCATTTGTCGTGTCTATCAGTATGTTTTTAGGACCTATTAACACCCTTATCCGCTTTATGGAACAGTTCCAGAACGGTGTTTCGGGCTTTGAACGGTTTATTGAGATTTTAGATACAGAACCCGAAGCAGATGCACCCGACGCTAAGTCGGTTGACCGCTTAAAAGGTGACATTCGGTTTGCAAACGTGCATTTCGGCTACGGCGATGAGGATGCGGTATTAAACGACGTGTCCCTTTCTATTCCTGCAGGTACTACGTTTGCGCTGGTCGGGCCGTCAGGCGGCGGCAAAACCACTATGTGCCACCTTATCCCCCATTTTTACAATCTCAAAAGCGGGGAAATCACGGTAGACGGTATCCCCGTCCAAAAAATCCGTATGGAAGATTTAAGACGCAACATCGGTATTGTCCAACAGGACGTATACCTCTTTAACGCATCGCTTCGTGACAACATTTTGTACGGCAGACCCGATGCAACCGATGAAGAGGTTGTCGATGCCGCCAAACGCGCCAATCTGCACGACTATATTATGACCCTCCCCGAAGGATATGACACGGTAATAGGCGAGCGCGGTGTGCGGTTGTCGGGCGGTCAAAAACAACGCCTGTGTATCGCGCGTGTGTTTCTCAAAAACCCGCCGATACTTATTTTGGACGAAGCTACCTCTGCGTTGGATAACGCCACCGAAATTCTTATCCAAAAAGCGCTGGACGACCTTTGTGTCGGACGCACCACCTTGGTGGTGGCGCACAGATTAACCACCATTCGCGGCGCGGATGAAATTGCGGTTGTGGCAGGCGGCAAGATAGTGGAACAAGGTAACCACGAAACACTGCTTGCGGCAAACGGCATGTACGCTTCGTTACATAAAGCGGTAGCACAGTAAAAAGCACCCACCGTACGGTGGGTGCTTTTATTTACAGTTTTGAATACCCGTAGCTGTTCACCAACGCATCAACAGGAGCCTTCGCTTTGCAAAGCGGGCATTCCGAAGACGGATGGGATGCATAATCGGGCAGGTCGGATAGTTCAAAGGTCGCGTGCACGGGATAACCGCCGACCTCTTTCACCGATGCGAAGATAGCCGCGACACCGGATACGTGACCGCCGTAGTAGTTGATAGCTTCAATCGCCGCCTGTGCGGTATAGCCGGTGGTAACCGACGCCGCTAACACAAGCACGTGCTTACCCGCAATCATCGGTACGAGGTTGTCGCGGAACAACAACTGGCTGCCGGTGGTATGTTCGGGGGTTACCACGTAAATGGTACGGTGGGCGTTAAGGTTCACAAAGCCGCCCTCGGTCAATTCATCCGCAAGACAGGTGCCGATCACCTCGGTGCCGTCAAGACAAAGGATGGTATCCACAATGGTGGTAGCCTGATAATAGGAAACCAATTCTTCCGCCACCGCCTTAGCTTCGGACAGACGGGTTTTTTGGGTGGTCACGTCAATGTAATAGTTAATATGACTGTGACTTGTTGCAAAATGTCCTTTAGAAAGACGCAAAAACAGGTTTTTTCTTTTGGACAGCAGTTTAAAGTTGGTTACGGTAGGCATACGGTTTCCTCCCCTTTTTATTTTATTGTATACTATTTGGAAGAAAATTACAAGAAAAATTTATAGCCTCGCCAATGCCTGTTTTACACACATATCAATAGACTCACAAACACCCCTAAAATTACGGTCGATATCCAAATTGCATATCCGCAAGACTTGCAAGTCCATTTTCTCCAATTGTTTGGTACGATATGCATCTTTTGCGCGTTGCTCCGCATCGTAATGCCCACCGCCATCAAGCTCGATAACTAGTTTTGCTTTGGCACAGTAAAAATCCACGATATAATTTCCAATGGCTTTTTGTCTTTGAAACCGCACTGTATATTGACGCAGAAAAAAGTACCATAGTTTTTGTTCCCACGGTGTCATCTGTTTTCGCAGTGCTTTTGCCAAAGGAATATTTCTCTTGTTATAAGCTTTCATTGTCTCTCCCTCCGTCAAAACCTGCGGTTTTCCCACCTCCCTCGTCAGAGGGAGGTTTGTATTTGCTTACGCTCGGTCGCGAAAATCCTCAGCTCCCCTTGTCAGGTGGAGTTGCTTCGCAACTCCGTCGACGTTTTGCTACGCAAAAGTCGCGAAAATCCTCAGCTCCCCTTGTCAGGGGAGCTGTCCGAGTGTAGCGAGGACTGAGGGGTAGTCTCCTCTGCTCCGAACCTCGCCTTAAAAAGTATAGCATACCTTCCTAAAAGAAAAGTATGCTATACAGAAATTAACCTTCTATTGCTTTTAACAACAGCTCACGCAGTACCTGCGGGTCGCAGTTGCCTTTTAACTGTTTCATACATTTACCGAACAGCGCCATTAACGCTTTCTCTTTACCGCTCTTATAGTCGGCAACCGATTTCGGGTCGGCATCCACAACCGCTTTGATAACCGCCTCAATTTCGTCGGTGTTGTTGGAGATAATAAAGCCATTTTCCTCCGCATATACGGCAGGGTCAATATCCTCTTCAAACATCACGTTAAGAATTTTTCTCGCGTTCGCTCCGCCCACTTTACCGTCGGCTACCAATTTGATAAGCTTGCCGAGTGCCGTACCGTTAATGGACAGCATATCAGCGGTCATCTGGTTACGGTTTAACACCTTCATACAGTCCGAAATAATCCAGTTTGCCGCTTCTTTGGCAAGGCCGCATTCTTTATACGCCGCTTCAAAGCAGTCGCACAGCGCACGGGAAGCAGTCAATTGGTCGGCATCGTATTCGCCTAACCCCAATTCCTCAATATATCTTGCCTTCTTTACTTCGGGGAATTCGGGCAAGGACGCTTTGATTTCCTCAAACCACTTATCGTCAATCACGATAGGCATAATGTTGGGGTCGGGGAAATAGCGGTAATCGCCCGCGGTTTCCTTATTACGCATCGCGTAGGATTTACCCTTCACATCATCCCAACGGCGGGTCTCCTGTACGAGTTCTTCGGTGCCGTTTTCCAAAGCATCAATATGACGCGCCGTTTCGTATTCGATAGCGCGGACAATTGCGGACAGCGAGTTCATATTCTTCATTTCGGTACGCACACCGAGCACATCACTACCCGCGGGACGCACCGACAGGTTTACGTCACAACGCATAGAGCCCTGCTCCATACGGCAGTCGGACACCTTGGCAAAACGGAGAAGCGAACGCAGACGTTCCAGATATGCTACCACTTCTTCGGCACTCGAAAGGTCGGGCTGGCTGACGATTTCCACCAGAGGCACGCTGGTACGGTTAAAGTCAACCAGCGAGGTATCGGTCCAATCATCGTGTACCAATTTACCTGCGTCCTCTTCCATATGAATCTGCTTAATGCGGATATCCTTTTTGCCGTCTTTTGTTTCAATGGTCACCGTACCGTTGACGCAGATAGGTGCAAACAGCTGGGTGGTCTGATACGAGCCGGGCAGGTCGGGATAGTAGTAGTTTTTCTTATCAAAGGTAGTAACGCGGTTGATATGACAGTTGAGCATCATACCTGCAGTCATACCCAGGTTTACCACGTTTTTATTGACAATAGGCAGCATACCCGGCATACCGCAACAGGCGGGACACACGTGGTCATTTTGCTCGCCGCCGAATTCGGCAGAGCAGGAACAGAAAATCTTCGATTTGGTCGCCATTTCTACGTGGACTTCCAAGCCGATAACAACTTCATAGTTACTCATTACTTGCTCGCCTCCTCGTACGTTGCCGCCAATTCAAGCAGTGCATTATCCGAGAACGCCGCACCGACCAACTGCACGCCGCCCACAACAACAGCGGGCAGACCCGTAATGGATGCGGGCGCGGTAAAGAGGTTCTCCTCAAACGCGGCGTTAACACCCAAATCGGTGTATTTCTGACAAGAGACAGCGGGCATTAACACGCAGTCCGCATCCGCAAACAATTTTGCAAAGCTTTCCGCCACTACGCGGCGCACACGCAATGCTTTGTCGTACATTTTTTCGTAGTTCTCGGTAGACAGCACATCAGAGCCGAACAGAATGGCGGTTTTTAACAGGTCACCGAAGCTTTCGGTACGGCTGTTGGTGTACAGTTCATCGATGTTGGTGTAATTTTTGGAGCGATAGCCGTACTTGACACCGTCATAACGGGATACGTTGTTACAAATTTCCGCACTCATCAGCACGTTCCAAGCGGTTTTGGCAGACAGCAACACGGTATCGTCCACCTCTACCGTTTCCACGCCGTTAGCGTTTAAAAACGCCGTAAATGCGGCAACCTTTTCCTGCGTTTCACTGTCAGCGGCGGCCAAAAGACCTTTGGCAACTGCCACTTTTTTGACCGCACCCTCAGCTAACACGCATTTTTCTTGGGGCTGAGAGGTACCGTCTTTATCATCGTGACCCATAACAGCGTTCAAAACAGCTTTCGCATCGGCAACGGTTTTTGCCGCAACACCGACAGTATCACCAGAGCAAGCGGCAGGGATAGTACCAAAGCGAGATACCGTACCATAGGTGGGTTTTACGAAAATGTGTTTGCCCTGTGCGGCGGCACGGCGGGGTGCGCCGTTGACGTCCAACTGCACCGCGGCAATCACATCGCCGCTTTCTACCAGCTTGGCAGACGCGGTGGTATAACTGCCGTCTTCGCGGGTGACAGCACCCGAAAACGCGGTTTCGCCGATGACGTCCATACCGAGTTCGCCGACCGCGGCTTTTTCGCTGACGGTGTATCACGCGGCTTCCAATTTAGAAACCACGGTAGCGTCAAACAAGCTCATAAAGCCGTCAAGCATTTTAGAACCCGCAGACGTGGGCAAGGATTTGGTGAGTATCATATCATCTAATGCTACTTTCATAATGCCTGCCCCCTTACTCCACAAGACGCGGTACCTGCCAATAGCCGTCCATCGTTTCGGGCGCGCCTTTTTGCAGGTCGTCACGGTCAAAGTTTTTCTCTGCTCCGTGCTCACGCAACGCGGCGGGAACGGGCAGTACATGTACCATACGCTCTACCGCATCGGTGTCAATGCTGTCAAGCGCTTCAATTTCCT
>JAZSED010000127.1:0-29669 GCA_045531495.1 Acutalibacteraceae bacterium | reverse complement strand
CTTGTTTTTAACGGGGACGTGCTGGATCACAGCGGCGACCCGTCCAAGTTCGATAATATTTACATTCTGTGCGACCGCCTGCTCCACGGGAGTAAACCCGCGGTATTTTCCCGCGGCAACCACGACCTGCGCGGGAATTTCGCGGAAAAATTTGCGGAATATACTCCCAATGCGGGCGGCAACACCTATTACACCTTCCGTTTAGGCGGTATTTGGGGAGTCTTGCTGGATTGCGGCGAGGATAAACCCGATGACCACGCGGAATATGGGTATACCGTGTGCTGTCACCAATTCCGCCGTCAGCAGACCGCGTTTATTAAAAGGGTAATAGACAGCGGTGCGTTTACAGGAGACGGCATCCATACCCGCCTGATTATCGCGCATAGCCCGTTTTCGTGGATAAACGAGCCGCCGTTTGACATTGATGCAGACGTGTTCCGTGAGTGGTGTGCGTTGACAAAACAAATCAAACCCACTGTAATGCTGTGCGGGCATACCCACCAAACAGAAGTGTGGCGCGAGGGGTGTGAAAAAGACCATTTGGGTCAGCCCTGTCCCATTGTCATCGGCTCCAAACCCGGCAAAGGGTATTTTGCGGGCGCAGGATATACCTTTGATAACGGCAAGGTCACCGTCACCTTTACCGATAGTGAAGGGGCTGTTTTGGGAGAAGAAACCGTATAAAAAAAGTGCTATACACGAAGGTGTATAGCACTTTTTTAGTCCTTCAATATCTCCATAATCTCCTTAGCGCTTTGCATCACCAGGGTGGGCTTCACATCCGATGCGGCAAGGTCTTTTTCGGTGGCTTCACCGCTTAGCACCAATATAGCGGTGCAATCGGCATTCAGACCGCTTTTGACGTCCGTGTAAATGCGGTCACCGATAACGGCGGTTTCTTGTGGGGTAACCCCCATTTTCTCCATCGCCAGCTGCGGCATCAAAGGACTCGGCTTGCCGATAAAGAGCGGACGTTTACCCGACACGTTAAACAGCATATCCGCGACACTGCCGCAGTCGGGAACGCTGCCAAACTCGGTAGGGCAGACGTAGTCGGGATTGGTGGCAATATACGGTAGTTCCCGTGTGCAAAGAAGGTAACTGACGTCTTTGAGCTTTTGAAAGGTCAACTCGGTGTCAAAACCCATCACAATACAATCGGTCTTATTGACATCTTCGGTCAGCGTAAACCCGTGGGACATCAGTTCTTCTTTCAGAGAGGCAGTACCCGCCACGTATAACCGCTTACCCGCGTGATGCTTTTTTAGATAGTAAGCGGTGGCTTGGGACGAGGTCTGCATATCATTTACGGTGGCATCAATACCGAAATTCTTTAACTTTTCCACATATGCAGACGCGCTTTTGGAAGAATTGTTGGTCATAAACATATACTGCCGACCGCTGTCACGAATGGTTTGTAATAATGCCTTTGTAAAGTCATATAAACGGTCTCCGAGGTATAGCGTGCCGTCCATATCGAACAAAAACAGCTTGGTATTTTGAATTATTTCGCGTTTGTTCATACTGTTTACTCCAAAATATCCGACGTGATAAAATCCACGCCCATTTTGATAAGCCGTTTGGCGCGGTTGGGCTCGTCTACCGTCCAGACGTTTACTTTGATGCCGCGCTTGTGACATTCTTCGACCCTCTTTGGGGTTACCGACAGATGATACGCGTCCCAATCGAAGCGGTGCTGCTCCAATTTGTCAAACAGCGCGTCAAAATCATCCACTTCACCTGTCAGAAACTGCACGGTCGCGTCTGCGCATATTTCTCTCACAAAAACGAGGTTTTCAAAATCAAACGAAATAAAGATCGTGCGGGACAGCCAATCTTGGGCAGCGATTTCGGCCATAATAGCGGCAATATCCGCCTTTTCAAAGTGGTTTTTCAGCTCCAAAACCGCCGCCTTATCGTATTGCTTGCACACGGCGATATATTCAGCGAGGGTGGGGATATTGCCGTTATGGAAACGGGAGCTGTCCGACTTGTAAAAACGGGTTTCAAACAGCGGTACTTTGCGTAATGTTTCAAAAGCGGTTTGTTCAACCGTTAAATCCTTGCCTGCCATTCGTTTGAGCGTATCGTCGTGAAACACCACGAACTTTCCGTCTAAAGTGCGGTGTACGTCGGTTTCAATGCCGAAATATGTGCGTGTGCCCGCCGCGTGAAAGGCCGCTAACGTGTTTTCGGTTTCAATACCCGACACACCGCGGTGTGCTATCATTCGGGTGTTGCCTTTGTTTGTAAGGGGAATGGTATCATTCACACGCGGATACCGCTTTCTTTTTTCTTTTTCTAACACATACCGCACGCGGGTGAAAAAATTTCGTAACGCGGTCATTGCACTTCCCCCGTTGCCACAAGGGCGGTACCGAACAGGTCGGCGATGATAACGTCTCCGACACAGACGGGCGCTAAAACGGTGGTGCGCCGAATGATATCCATTGCCTGCGCCATTTTTTCCTTCGGAATGGGGTTTGCCGTTTTGACACTTACCATGGTATCGGTACGGTTGGCTACCCGTACAGTAGAGGTGACGGTGCGGGTGGGACGGATGCATTCACTTTCCGCATATACAGCGCCGCGATTACAGCCGTGTCCCTCCACGGTAACCTTATCGCCGTCAACATCAGCGGTTAAGGTACAGCCACGCGGACACACAATGCAGGTTAACGTCTTTTTCACTGTATCTCCTCCAATTCTACCGTAACGGGTGCGGTTACACCGCGTAATTTTTCAGCTTTTACGGTGAGTTTTTCCATTTCACCCGGTGCGGCCTTCAGGCGCACGGCGGTAGCAAGCAGGGTGTCGCCTGCGCGCACCGTAAACCGCACCTTGCCAAACGGCGCGGATACACGCAGGAAAAGTGCGGTATCGGCATTTTTGTCGGTGTGTACTTTTTGCGGCAACACGTACCGCACGCCAAATCCCGCTTTTGTCTCAACGGTATCGGTACCGTCAGTGGTGTTTAACACGTAATTTGCCGCGCTTTCACCCGCCAATTCCGCCTCGTCGGATACGTAGTCCACCAGGTCGTGCACCTGTAACACGTTGCCGCACGCGAAAATACCGCTGATATTGGTTTCGCGGTTCTCATCCACCACAGCACCGTTTGTCACAGGGTCAATGGAAATGCCCGCGGCGCGGGTCAACTCGTTTTCGGGAATAAGTCCGACCGACAGCAATAAGGTGTCGCACGGAATGTAGCGACGGGTGCTGTCGATAATATTTCTGTTTTGGTCAACTGCCGCCACGGTTACGCCTGTCACGCGGTCAGCGCCGTGAATTTCGGCAACCGTGTGGCTTAAATACAGCGGAATGTTAAAATCTTCCAAGCATTGTACAATGTTGCGGGTAAGGCCGCCCGAATACGGCATAATTTCGCAAACCGCTTCCACCTTGGCACCTTCCAGGGTCATTCTGCGCGCCATAATTAAACCAATATCGCCCGACCCTAAAATCACAACGCGGGTGCCGACGGTATACCCTTCACAATTTAAGAGCTTTTGTGCTGTGCCTGCGCTGTATACACCTGCGGGTCGGGTGCCGCCGATATTCAGCGCCCCGCGACTGCGTTCGCGGCATCCCATAGCGAGTATCACCGCTTTAGCTTGGATTTGTAAAATACCGTTTTCATTTTGTGCGGTCACTACCTTGTCGGGAGTTATCGCGGTGACGGTAGTGTTAAGATACGTTTTGATGCCGCGTGTTTTGACCATTTCTGCATACCGCGCGGCATATTCGGGGCCTGTTAATTCTTCGCCCATTTTGTGCAGGCCGAAGCCGTTGTGAATACATTGGTTTAAGATGCCGCCGAGTCTCGGCTCGCGGTCTAAAATGATAACATCACGCACACCGCTGTCAAACGCGGCAACCGCTGCGGCAAGTCCCGCGGGACCGCCGCCGATAATCACAATATCGTGTTGTAACATAAACGGCCCCCTTATAATTTGCCTGTCAACGGACGGCTGTTTTTGCCTTTTTTGGTGATTTGGGTCATATCCACACCGTTTTCTTCCGCTAAAAGGCGTAATACGTGCGGCATACAAAAGCCGCCCTGACACCGCCCAAACCCTGCGCGGGTACGGCGTTTGACACCGTCAATGTCGGTAGCACGGGGGTTTAAACGAATGGCATCACGAATCTCCCCTTCGCTCACTGTTTCACAACGGCACACGATTTTGCCGTATGCGGGGTGCTCCTTGATATACGCGTCCTTTTCTGCGGTGGACATACGGCGAAACGCGTGGGTATCTTTGCGCACACCGTTAAACTGCGGATTGTGGACAAGGGAAAGCCCCGCCTTTTTTAACAGCTTTACCACTTCTTTTGCAATCGCCACAGAGGAAGACAAACCGGGGGAATCAATAGCGGCAACGTGAATAAATCCGTCTACCGTATCACTCTCTTTAATGATAAAATCGCCGCCCTTTTCGCTGGAGCGCACCCCCGAAAAGGAGGTGATAACACCGCGAAGGTCCAGAGAGGGCACGCTCTTTTTGGCAAGTGTCTCCACCGTTTGTAAGCCTTCCTTGGTGGTTTCGGTATGGGTGGGGTCGGCTACCGCCTGTGCAGTAGGGCCGATAAGCAGGTTACCGTCGGCGGTAGGGGACACCAAAATGCCCTTGCCCGCCGCTGTGGGCACCTGGAATATGGTGTGGGACACCCGCGCGCCTTCCGCTTTGTCCAATAACATATATTCGCCTGCACGCGGTATAATGCTGTAAAACGCATCGTTTACTAAAGCGGCTATCTTGTCTGCGTAACAGCCTGCACAGTTAACAAAATACCTGCTCTCTACCGTTTGACCGTCTGCACTCTGCACCGAAAAACCGTTCTCCGTTTTGGTGATAGCGGTAATTTCAAAATTGGTTTTTAAAGCCGCGCCGTTGTCCATCGCATTACCCACAGCGGCAATGGTCAAAAAATACGGGCAGATAATGCCTGCAGTCGGAACGCGCAACACGGCGGTGACGGCGGGGGACAGGTGCGGCTCTAACACGCGCGCTTCATCGCCCGACAGGATTTGCATATCGGTGACACCGTTTTGCACACCGCGGTCATATAACAGTTGTAGGTGCGCTTCTTCTTCCGCGGAAAACGCACAAACGAAAGAGCCGTTTTGCTTAAAAGGCACGTGCAGTTCCTTTGCCGCTTCATACAAAAGCGGTACGCCTGCAACGTTAAGCCGCGCCTTTTCGGTATCGGGCTCGGGGTCAAAGCCACCGTGAATAATACCGCTGTTGGCTTTGGATGCACCGCACGCGACGTCGTTTTCTTTTTCCAGAACACAAACCGACAGGTTGTAGCGGGTGAGTTCTCTTGCGGTCAGCGCGCCGATAACCCCCGCACCTGCGATAATGACATCATATTTCATACGTACCACAACCCTTCCTTCTCTGTGGGCATTGCAAATGCACCGGTTGCTTTTGTTTCGTTTTAATAAGACCGCCTTATATATCTTCACGCGGTGAAGTGTCAAGCGACAGTGCATCCGCTATTTTACGCATGGTATCCGTGTCCACCTTGGTTACTTTGCGGTCATAGCTGAACAGCCCGTTGGTTTCGTCTTCCACGTCGGACACTTGGGTGAGTACCGCGGCGCACAATCCTTTTTGTACGGCAGGTATCACTTCTTTTCGATATAAGGACACAAGCGCTGTTTCAAACGCGGCGCGGTCCTTGAAAAAGCGGTAACCGAAGGTGCCGCTTGTGTTAAATACGTGTCCTGTCGGCTTATAGGAGTAGCCGCCGAATTCGGATAATACCACGGGCTTTTTTGACGGTTTAAAGCGGTAGGGTTTAAAGTAAATATGCTCGCTTTCCACGTCACTTGTCGCCCCTTTAAACCACCCCGACGCGGTGTCAATAAAACGGGTGTTATCCAACGCTTTTAAGCGGTGGTATGCCGCTTCGCTGTCAAACTGTCCCCACCCCTCATTGAAAATCGTCCAATAGACGATGGACGGGTGTTGCCGTAACAGCGAAACGGTGCTTTCCATATACGTAAGGAAATTCTGGCGCGTTTCTTTGTCACGGTGACGCCACTTGTCGGGCAGATGCTTGGCAAGAACGGTGGGAAGCGCGGTATCTAACAGAAAACTGTACTTGCCGTTGTTGACCATATCCTGAAACACGGCGATACCGAGGCGGTCGCACGCGTAATAAAACAACTGCGGCTCAATTTTTATGTGCTTGCGTACCATATTGTACCCCATATTTTTGAGCGCTTGCAGTTCTTGCTCAAAACACGCGGGGTCGGCGGGGGTGTATAAGCCGTCACTCCAATATCCTTGGTCCAACAGGCCGTGGAAAAAGTACGGGTTACCGTTAAGGCAAAGGCGCGGTATGCCGTCCACCGTTTTGATTTGTAAGCTGCGTACCGCAAAATACGAATAAACGGTATCCTCCCCCGCTTGCACGGTGTAGGTGTACAGATATGGGTCCTCAGGACTCCAAAGGCGCGGCGCGTCCAAAACGCAGGTAGCTTTACCGTCAGCGAGCGGAACGAACAGGTCACCTGTGGGGGTGTTGACCGTGACGGTGCCGTTTTGTACACCGTCTGCTTTGATGATAACCGTATTACCGCACACAACGGTGTTCAGCGCGGCAACGTGCTGTTTGGGCACACTTTCCAGCCACACCGTCTGCCATATACCAAACACGGGGGTGTACCACATACCGCCGCGCTTGACGCGGCTTTTACCGTACGGCATTTTGGGGTCTAACGGATTATAGGCGCGGACAAGCACGGTATTTTCCGCTTGTAAGGTGTCGGTAATGTCAAAGGAAAAGGGCAGATACCCGCCCGCGTGCTTACCGACAAATACGCCGTTTACCCAAACGGTACAGTATTGCTCCACCGCACCGAAATGCAACAAAACGCGGTCCTTCGCAAAGCCCGCAGGCAGAGAAAAGGTGCGCTGATAGAAAAGATACTGCTTGGTATCGATATTGCGGCAGATGCCCGACAGCAGGCTCTGGGGACAGAAGGGCACCGCAATGCTTTCGTAAAAAGCGGCAGGCGGTGTGTCGGTATCACAAACCGCAAACTGCCAGCTGCCGTTCAGGCACAAAAAGGAGTCGCGCCGTAACAGGGGACGGGGATAAGCATTCCACGGCGTTTCTTGTAAGTGCTCCCCCGCTTTTGTGAACAAATAGTTGTACATATACACACCCCTTTCACCATCAAAAAAAGTATACCACAACCTTGACTTTTATACAAGGAAAGAGTAGTATTTTGTAAAAAGGAGCTGGTAGGGATGGTAGTGTTAAAAAACGAGCGGGTCACGCTGGAAATCACCGAGCACGGTGCCCAAATCCTCAAAATGACGGTGGATGGCGAAAGCGTGTTGTGGGCGGGTGACCCCGCGTGGTGGGGGAATGTTGCGCCCGTTTTATTCCCGATTTGCGGCGGTATGCGGGACGACACCTATACCTTTAACGGAAGCACCTATACCATACCCAAGCACGGCTATGCCAAGGAAATGCCGTTTGCGGTGGAGACACAGAGTGAAACGGCGGTGACGTTTTTACACACGTCGGATGCTGATACCCAAAAAATGTATCCGTTTGATTACGTGTTGAGAATCACCTACACCATACAAACGGCAGGTGTAGAGGTGACGTACGCCGTTACAAACCTGTCCGAAAGTGAGATGCTGTTTTCCATCGGTGCACACGAAGGGTACGCTTGTCCCGAAGGGATAGAAAAATACGATATTGTGTTCCCGACACCGCAAACGCTGCGCTCACATTTGGTGGAGGGCTGTCTGTTGTCCCGCGAGACGGTTACCGTTTTGGAAAACAGCACCGTACTGCCGCTAAAGCCCGATTATTTTGCGGTGGACGCGCTGGTGTTTAAAAATATTGCGTTTGACAGCTGTATTTTACGTAACCGTCAAAGCGGTAAAGACATAAAGGTATCCTTCCCCGATTTTCCGTATCTGCTTTTGTGGCAAAAGCAGGGTGCGCCGTACATCTGCATTGAGCCGTGGTGCGGCATCCCGTCATTTACAGACGAAGAGCAGGATTTAAGTGTAAAAGAAGGCTTGATTGCCTTGCCCGCCGGGAAGACGGCGACAAGAACGCATACCATATCGGTGGAATAAGAAAAACGCGTTGAGTGAACTCAACGCGTTTTTTTGTGCTGTTATCTTCCGCCGCCGCCAACGCCGCCGCCCGAAAAACCGCCACCGCCGCCAAAGGAGGCGCGACCGCCCGAGCCGCCTGAGCGCTGTGCCTGGAGTTCCTGCTCACGGGCACGCATAGAATCGTACATACCGTGAGAATACCCGCGGGTGATAATCACGTGACGGTTATACATATCCCATTCTTCCGCCCGATCGGGATACATATTTTTGAGTTCTTTAACCACCTTGTCGGCAATACCGAACAGCACCGCCCACACCATATAGTCACGCCACACCGGCGCGGCGGTAATTTCGTGCTCGTCAAGCAGAGAAAATTCCTCCAGATACTTCTTAAAGCCCGCAATTTCCGACAAATATTTTTTGCCGTTATCGGTGAGATGCCCGATAGCCATAGGGGTCATCTTTTTGCTGTACTCGTTTGTGTCTAACCACCGCTCACCCATAGACAGGGCGGTGTTAAGGAAATGGCGCAGGGAAGAGTGTTGCTTTTTGCAGATGCGCTTCATTGCTTTTTGGGTAACAAGCCCGCTTTCATCCGCACCGCGATACAAAACTTCAAACAACTGCTGTGCAAAAGCATCTTTTTCAGGTTCCCGCACCAGCATAAGGTCGGTGTTTCGTTTGGATTTTCCAAACGCGCCGATTTCCTCGGTGGTGAGGGTGCGGACACATCCGTCGTTTATCATACGCAAAAGGTACGCGCCGATTAACTGCTCTTCTTTGATGATACCGAACTGCACGCCTAATTTTGCCGCGGCATTGAGGTTGTTTTCAAGCGGCAAATCGCGGTGGTAGTGACATTGCTTGATAAACCTTTTAATCTGCACACGGTGTACGATGTATACGGTCAGCAAAATGCCAAAGCCGCACAGGAATACCCCCATAATCACCAAAAAGACAATAAAGCCGTAATCCTCAATGGCGTTTGGGTCGTAATCGCTGTCCTCAAATGCGCGCTTTTTGACATCCTCAAAGCTACCGTCCTTTTCGCAGACGGGATGCAGTACCCCTTTGTCCAGCTCCACCATTAAGGTCATATGGTTGTTATACTGTATGGGGGACGTGGTTGCCGCTTTGATACCGCCGTTGTCAAACACAATATCGCCGCTGTAGCCAAAGCCCCAGATGTTACACGTGTCATCGGTAATCTCGGTGCCGTCAGCACGGCGAATGGTCAAGGTAACGTCGGTAGGGGTGGTGTTCATCTCGCTGTTCACAAAGCGGAACAAAAAGCCGTCGGTGTCAGTGTAACTGCCTACCACGTTATGTACGGTATAGCGAATAACATAGCGGTTTGCACCGTATTTTGATACGCCCCAACACACCTCGTACCCGCCGTCTATGGGGTTCAGACCGCAGGTGTACGCCTTTTCTTCAAAGGAAGCCTCAACGTCCCAATCCTCTGCCACGGTATAGGAGCGGGTATTGTCCGATACCGAAAAATCCGACAAGGATAAATATTTTCCTGTGCCGAACGGATAATAAAACTCGGTGTTTTCGTCAGCATAGGTTTCCCATATTTGCTCGATAACCGCCGACCCGTCATTCTGCAGGGTGACGGTGATATCCATAGAGGACACGTTCATCCGCGCAGATGCGACCGCAGAAAAGCCGACAATCAATACAAGCGCACAAACAAAACAAACAAGCCTTTTCATCATTTCATCACGGGACGGTTGGTTTTTTCCTGTTCGGTTTCCAGATAGTCACGCATTTTAAAGCCGAGCGTACCCGCCACCAGAGAGGTGGGGAACATCCGCACGGTGCGGTTGAGCTTGGTGACGCTGTCATTGTAGATAAGACGGGCGGCGCGCAGGCTGTCCTCATATTTTTCTACCGCGGACATGGTTTGCATATAGTTCTGGTTGGCTTTTAAGTCGGGATACTGCTCCGCTACCATACTGATTTTGCCCAGCGCCTCGGTGATGAGGTTTTCCTGTGCTAAAACGTCAGCGGCAGAGGAGGCAGGGGTGATGACACTGCGGCGAGCCGCAATGGTCTCGCGCAGCGTTTCGGATTCGTGCTCTGCGTACCCTTGGGTCAGCTCCAAAAGGGAGGTGAGCGCATCAAAGCGCGAGGCCAACTGCACCCCGATTTGGCTTAATGCGTTGGAGATGTTTTCATCCAGCGCCACCAATTTGCGCTGTGTGGAGATAAGCCACAAAATCAAAATAACAATAAGAGCAACAATGATAATGGTAGGAATCATACGTTTTCCTCTCCCTTTACAAAGATTTCGACAATAGTATACCGCATTTTTTTGAATTTTGCAAGTGGAACGGTATAGCGGCGCCGTTTGGGGACACAATACCTGCAGAAAGGATGCGATAGTATGAACAAGCGACAATGGATTTCTCTTTTTGCGGCAATGTTGATTTTTACCGTTTTGTTTGCCGGTTGCGGGCAAAAAACCGACAGCGAAGGCGCGGTATATTATCTCAATTTCAAGCCGGAGCAAAAGGATGCATGGGAAAAGCTTGCCAAGGCGTACACCAATGAGACAGGGGTGCCTGTGACGGTGGTGACCGCGGCCTCGGGCACCTATGAAGACACCTTGTCAGCCGAAATCGTGAAAAGCACACCGCCCACCCTGTTTCAGGTCAACGGCCCTGTGGGGCTGTCGCATTGGGCGGATTACTGCTACGATTTGAAGGATACCGCTGTGTATGAACAGCTGACCTCGGACGAATTTGCGCTCAAAGCGGGCGAAAAGGTGCTCGGTATAGCGTACGTCATTGAAAGCTACGGCATTATTTACAACAAAAATCTGCTGGAAAAATATTTCGCGGCGGATTGGTCCACCGTGAAAAAGGTAGAAGACATCAACAGCTTTGACAAACTGAAAACAGTGGCAAATGAAATTCAAAGTCATAAAGCCGAAATGGGTGTCAAGGGCGCGTTTACTTCGGCGGGTATGACCGATTCTTCGGATTGGCGCTTTAAAAACCACCTTGCCAATCTGCCGATTTATTACGAATACGCCGCCCGCAATATTACCTCTGCGGAAAAGGTGGAAGGCACCTATCTGGATAATTACCGCAAGGTATGGGATTTGTATCTTAACAACGCCACCTGCCTGCCCGCTGAGGTGGGTGCGAAAACGGGCGATGACGCGGTGAGCGAGTTTGCAAACGGGGAAGCGGTGTTTTACCAAAACGGCACCTGGAGTTACGGTGACATTACCAAAAGCGGCAAGATTACCGATGAGATGCTGGGAATGCTGCCTATCTATATCGGTGTACCCGGCGAAGAAAATCAAGGGCTTTGTACCGGCTCGGAGAACTATTGGTGTGTGAACGAGGAAGCGGACGACGAGGACATCAAAGCCACCCTCGACTTTCTCAAATGGGTGGTAACGTCCGAGACAGGCACCAAAGCACTCAGCCAAGATATGGGCTTTACCGCGCCGTTTAAAGAGGCAAAGAAATCCGACAACCCGCTGATTGCGGCGGCGGATGCCTATGTGGCGGCAGGCAAAAAACCTGTTTCGTGGAACTTTGCCACCATTCCGTCGGACGAATGGAAGGACGGCGTGGGCGCCGCGTTGCTCGGTTACGCGCAAAACGGCCAGACCGATGCTGCTTGGGAAAAGGTGAAAACGGCATTTATCAACGGTTGGGAAACCGAATATAACAAAAACCGTTAACGGCGCCAAAGCGTTCAAGGGAGGAAAGACAAATGTATAAATCGTTGCGAAAATGGGCTTTTTTGTTTTTACTTCCCACCGTAGCGGCGTTTACGTTAAGCTTTATTATTCCGTTTATATACGGTGTATTCTTTTCTTTTTGCGAATTTCAGACGTTGCAAAAGTTTCGGTTTGTAGGGCTGGATAATTTCGAGCGGGTACTGTTTTCGGGACAGTATAACTTTTGGCAATCCCTGCTGTTTACGGTGATATTTTCGGTATGCGCGGTGGTGATTATCAACGTGGCGGCGTTTTTCATCGCCTATGCTTTGACCCGCCGCATCCCCGGCAGAAACCTGTACCGCACCGTATTTTTTATGCCCAACCTTATCGGCGGTATCGTGCTGGGTTACGTGTGGAAAATGGTGTTAAACTACGGTGTGCTGATACCGCTGTTCGGCAGGGATTTGAGCTACAGCAGCACCTTTGGCTTTGTGGGATTGCTGTTGGTGCTGTGTTGGCAACAGATAGGGTATATGATGATTATTTATATCGCGGGACTGCAAGCAGTACCCGACTCTCTCGTTGAAGCCGCCAAAATAGACGGTGCGACAGGCTGGCAGACCCTGCGGCAGGTGATTTTGCCGATGGTGATGCCGTCCATCACCATTTGTCTGTTTTTGTCTATTACCAACTCCTTCAAACTGTACGACCAAAACCTGGCGTTGACGGGCGGTTTGCCCGCGGTGACGGGCGAGGGCGGTGTCACCCATAAAATGACCCAAATGTTGGCGCTTTGTATCAGCGACACCTACGGCAACTCCGCGCGCTCCCACGGCACGGCACAGGCGATGGCGGTTGTTTTCTTCCTTATTGTTGCCGCGATTTCGCTGATACAGTTGTCGCTGACCCGCAAAAGGGAGGTACAGCAATGAAAACAAAAGAGCCGTACCGCGCGTCAAGCGTGGCGTTGTCCGCGTTTTTCGCGGTGTTGTGCACGGTGTATGCTGTGCCGCTGCTTACGGTGTTTTATAATGCCTTCAAAACAAAGGACGGCATTGTGCGCAGTTTTTTTGCATTGCCTAACCGCGACACGGCGGTGGGGTTTGGCAACTTTGCTCGCGGTCTGCAGGAAATTGATATGATAAAAGCGGCGTTTTACAGTCTGGTTATCACCTTGTTGTCGGTGTTGCTGATTTTGATTTGCACCTCTATGTGCGCGTGGTATATCAGCCGTGTGAATACAAAATTTTGCCGTGCCTTGTATTTCCTGTTCGTGTTTTCAATGGCAGTACCGTTTCAGATGGTGATGTTTACCTTGTCTATGGTAGCAAACGAAAGCGGGCTTACCACCCCCTACACCATTCCTTTTGTATACCTCGGCTTTGGGGCGGGGCTGGCGGTATTTATGTTCAGCGGGTTTGTGCGGTCGATACCGCTGTCGGTGGAGGAGGCCGCCACCATTGACGGTTGCTCCCCGCCGCAGATATTTTTCCGTGTGGTATTGCCGATTATGAAGCCCACCTATATTTCGGTGGCAATTTTGGAAACCATGTGGGTGTGGAACGACTATTTGTTGCCGTATCTTGTGTTGGATAAGACCCGCGGCTTTGAGACCATTCCCATCGCCATTCAAAGAGCGGTAAAAGACAGCTACGGCACGGTGGACACGGGCGTGAATATGGCGCTGTTGGTGCTTGCCGTTTTACCTGTTATCGTATTCTATGTCGCCTGTCAAAAGCATATTGTAAAAGGCGTTATGGCGGGCGCAGTCAAAGGGTAGCGATATCACAAAAAGCCTTCCCTCGAGAAGAAGGCAAGAATGCGGAGTGTCGGGTTTACCGACACTCTTTTCATATATAGGTATATTTATACCATAAAATACTTGCAAAGAGAAAAAAAGTGTGCTATTCTTTTTACCTGTATAGGCAAAAAGAAAGGACGGTGTAGTGAATGATAAAGGTAGCCATTATGGGACACGGTGTGGTCGGCTGCGGCGTTGCCGAATTGTTGCGCAATAACGCGGAACATATTGCGGAAAAAGCGGGCGATACCATTGAGACCGTGAAGATTCTCGACCTGCGTGATTTCCCCGACTGCGCGTATGCCGATTTGTTCACCAAACGTTTTGAGGATATCGTAGAGGATGCGGAAATCCGTGTGGTTGTAGAAACCATGGGCGGTCTGCACCCCGCGTATGATTACGTAAAAGCATGCTTGCTGGCGGGCAAAAGCGTTGTTACCTCCAATAAAGAGCTGGTAGCGCAAAAGGGTGACGAATTACTTAGTATTGCAAGAGAAAATAACCTCAATTTCCTGTTTGAGGCGAGTGTGGGCGGCGGTATTCCGATTTTACGCCCGTTGGACCAGTGCCTTGCCGCCAATAATGTGCGCGAAATCGCGGGTATTTTGAACGGCACCACCAATTTTATGCTCACCAAGATGATTGACGACGGTATGCAGTTTGAGGATGCGCTGAAATTGGCGCAGGATCTCGGCTATGCCGAGCGCGATCCCTCCGCCGACATCGACGGGCTGGACGCGTGCCGCAAAATCTGTATTTTGGCATCCTTGGCTTTCGGCAAGCACGTGTATCCCGATGCGGTAAGCACCGAGGGTATTCGTGACGTATCCTTGACCGACGTGCAGTATGCGGCGGCGGCAGGCGGCGTTATCAAACTGATTGGCCACGCGGAAAAAGACGGCGAGCAGGTATATTGTACCGTAGCCCCCCGCGTAGTAATGAACGATAATTTGCTGTCGGGTGTTAAAGACGTGTTTAACGCGGTAATGGTAACCGGTGACGCTGTAGGCGAAACGGTGTTTTACGGTAAGGGCGCGGGTAAATTCCCCACCGCCTCTGCCGTAGTAGCGGACGTTATCGATGCGGCGAAGCACCTGGGTGCAAGAAAATATCTCTGCTGGGACGGCGCACCTGAAAACTATGTCGGTGACAGCAAGCAAAAAGCGGCGCAGATGCTGGTTCGCGTGCATTGTGAGGATGCCGCTACCGCTTGGATGGGTATCGGCAACGCGTTTGGCACCGTAAAACAGGTGACCATACCCGATGCGCCCGCGACCGAGTTTGGTTTCATTACCCCTAAAATGTCCGAAGCGGCATTGGAGGAAAAAATGGAAAGCTTACAGGATATGACCGTTGTGAGTCGTATCCGCCTGTTATAAGGAGGTTCCCGTATGTTAGTAGTTAAAAAATTCGGCGGCTCTTCGGTGAAAGATGCCGAATGCTTGCGCCGTGTAGCGCAGACCTGTGTGGATTGCTACCGCGAAGGCAACGACGTAGTGGTTGTTGTTTCTGCGCAGGGCGACACCACCGATGACCTTATCGCAAAAGGTGTGGAAATCAACCCCAAAGGCAGCAAACGTGAAATGGATATGCTGATGGCGGCGGGCGAACAGATTTCCATCTCTCTGCTGGCAATGGCGATTGAAGCAATTGGCTGTCCTGCGATTTCCCTGCTCGGTTGGCAGGCAGGCTTTAACACCTCCTCGGTGTATTCCGCTGCCCGCATCCGCCGCGTGGATACCGAACGCATCCGCAACTGCCTTGACCAGAAGAAGATTGTGGTTGTGGCAGGCTTCCAGGGCATCAATAAGTACGACGACATCACCACCTTGGGTCGCGGCGGCTCGGATACGAGTGCCGTGGCGATTGCGGCGGCGATGAAAGCGGACCTATGTCAGATTTACACCGACGTAGACGGCGTGTACACCGCTGACCCGCGCAAGGTGCCCGGCGCATTTAAGCTGGACGAAATCACCTATGACGAGATGTTGGAGCTTGCGACCCTCGGCGCGCAGGTGCTTAACAACCGTTCGGTGGAAATGGCGAAAAAATACAACGTTGCGCTGGAAGTACGTTCCAGCATCAGAAATGTACCCGGTACAGTAGTCAAGGAGGTAACGAAAATGGAAAAAATGCTGATTAAGAGTGTGGCGAAGGATACCGACGTCGCCAGCGTTATGATTGTAGGTCTGCCGGACGAACCCGGCATCGCGTTTAAGGTGTTCTCCCGTGTGGCGAATGCGCACATCAACGTGGATATTATTCTGCAGTCTGTCGGCCGCGACGGCACTAAAGACATCACCTTCACCGTCCCCGGCGGCAAAGGCGAGGCGGCTGTGGAAGCACTGCAGGAATACTGTGATATGGTTGGTGCCAAGAGCGTTTCCACCGATAACAGCTTCGCGAAGGTGTCTATTGTCGGCGCGGGTATGGAAACCCACGAAGGGGTTGCCGCTACCATGTTCGAAGCGTTGTCCGACAGCAAAATCAACATCGCGATGATTTCCACCAGCGAAATCAAGGTGTCTGCACTGATTCCGCGTGAAGATGCCGACCGTGCTGTTGCCGCCATCCACGCAAAATTCTTTGAAAACTGATTGAAACGTGAAAAAACCGCTGTGTCGCAAGACACATCGGTTTTTTGCTGTAAACACAATGCTATTTCAACTCGTCTTCGTGAATCACAACACCGTTACGGCGTAAGGTGTTTTGTAACGTTTTCACATCTAACGCAGTCATATCATCCGAAAGTGCGGCGGCAACGCCTGCTGCCTCGCCTGTTACGGCACAACACGGAATGACCCGCATAATATCCCACATCGGGTCGGTTACCGACGTGCATCGTCCTGCGGTCAGCAGATTTTTTACCTTATTACAGTAGAGCGTCCGAAACGGCACTTCGAACACGGGACCGCGGTTTCGCCAATCGGACACAAGACCGATGCTGTCTTCAAAGCGGGTATGCACCTGCGCCTCGTCCAACGTATACGCACCGTCTATACGGCGGGTCATACGCACGGGCAGAGTGGTGGGAATAGTGGCAGGTTGCCAATCGGTGTCGCCTTTTTCGCGGCGTTTTTGTGTGTCTTTCAAAATCCAATCGTGTATGTGGTACATAAACGTTGCATTTTCGTCGCCGTCCACACCGCTATACAGACGTTTTGCATTTTCTGCGTGTTGATACCCTTCGTTAAAAACGCTGACACGGTATCCGTCTTTGCCGACACCGAAATACCACGTGGACAATACGTTTCGCGGCTGCGCTGCGGTGGGTGCACCGCTTAAATGTACAATGTCTGCATCCCCCGTTGCGTCCACAACAGACCCCACTTTAATGGCAAACCGCCCCGACTTGTTTTCGGCAATCACCGCGGCAATACGGTCTTTATCCATAGCGGTTGCCACCGCGCGCGTATCGTATAAAATGGTGACGTTTTCTTTCAGTAACGCCTGCTCGGCAAGTATCGCAAACAACTGCGGATTAAAATCCGCTTCAAACCGCGCGTCTTTTTCGGTGCGCACACCGTCCTTCGACCACGCATCGCGGATGCCAAACCCTTTAGCGGGGATACTGACCGACAAACGCAGCAATTCTTCTGCAAGACCGAAAGACACCTGTCTGCCGTACCCGTCGCACAAAGGCAGATAAATAATGATAAGACCTGCGGTGGCAAGACCGCCGAGCATAAACCCGCGCTCTAAAAGGGTGACCCGTTTACCTTGCCGAGCCGCCGCCAAGGCAGCCGCAATACCGCCGATACCGCCGCCTGCAACCAACACGTCGCAGGTATGCGTTACAGGTGTATGGAGTGTTTCGTGTACTGTTTTCATTTCACGCACCTCTCTTTTATACGTATTAGTTTTATTATACGCGCCTTTGTTTTGGAAAACAAGAGAAAAGTTACGGTTTCCCCTCAAACCGCGCACGTAATTTGGACAGTGCTTTGGATTCGATGCGGGATACGTACGAGCGGGAAATATCCAACTGCTTTGCCACCTCGCGTTGCGGTAACGGCGAGGTGCCGATGCCGTATCGTAAACGGATGATTTCCTTTTCCCGCGGGGTCAAGGTATCATCCCGCAAGAAGGTGGCAAGCCGCGCGGTGCCGATTTTGACGTCCACCGTTTCCGCAAGGTCTCCGCTGTCCGCCAACACGTCCAGAAGGGTCAGCGGTTGCCCTTCTTTGTCGGTGTCGATAGGCTCGGACAGGGAAACGTCTTGCTGAAATTTCCTGTTCGCCCTAAAATGCATTAAAATCTCATTTTCGATACAACGGGATGCGTACGGTGCCAACCGTTTGCTTTTATTGTGGTCAAAGGTATTGACCGCTTTGATAAGCCCTAAAGTACCAATGGAAATCAAATCGTCCTGGTCTTTGGCATTGGCGTAATATTTTTTGATAATGTGCGCTACCAGCCGTAAATTGTGTTCAATAAGCGCGTTGCGGGCGGTAATATCGCCGCTTTTACGGAACGCTTCAAAATACGCTTTTTCTTGGCTTGCGGTGAGCGGCTTTGGAAAACTGCCGCTCGTCACCACGTGCAGCACCATATAAAACATACCCGACAGGACCTCTAACAGTAAAGAAAACATAGTAAAACCCCTTTCTAATCCTTTATATTAGTGCGCCGCACGTCCTATCACAAAAATATTTTCGGAATTTACAAAGAATTCACAAATTGCTATTGACATAATCGGCAAAGCGGGGTAATATAATAGCACGGTTAGCACTCTAACGCCAAGAGTGCTAAAACGGGATAAACCGAAAAAGAGAGGTGAACGGCAATGCAGTGGAATGACCGCAGGAAGAAGATTCTTGCGATTATCGTTGAGGCATATATTGCAACAGGTGAACCTGTCGGCTCTAAGTTTTTGGCGGAAAAGCTCGGCAACGCCGTTTCAAGCGCGACCATCCGTAACGAGATGGCGGAGTTGGCGGCGGCGGGGTATCTTGAGCAGCCGCACACGTCGGCAGGCAGAATCCCGACAGCGCCCGCCTTTCGGTTTTATCTGGATAACCTGATGCAGCACGATGCATTGAGCGATGAAGATATGGAACGTATCGACACCTCACTGCGTGTGTTGTCCGACAGCCCCGAAAAGCTGATGGAAGAAGCGTCAAAGATACTTGCAACATCCACGGGCTATGCCGCGGTGACCACCACCCCCGACCAAAAAGGGTCGGCGATTCGCCGCATAGAGCTGATGCCGCTGTCCCCCCGCAAAGCGGCGATGCTGCTTGTCACCGATTCGGGTGTATTGCGTAACCGTTCCTGCCGCTTTGAGCAGGAAATCCGCTTGGAGGAACTCGATAAGGTGGCAGAACTGCTGCGGATGCGGTTCTTAAATGTGCCGCTTGCACAAATCTGTCTTGCGGATATTCAGGAAGTGCTGGCCGCTATGGGTGTTGCCGCCGAGAGATATTCTCCCGTGCTGGTTGCGTTTTACGGCTTGGTACAGGAATCCGCAGATTCGGAAGTGTTGCTGACAGGGCAGTTAAACCTCTTACAGCACCCCGACTACGCGCCCGAACGCGCGAAATCCCTGCTTACCTTCTTGGCACAGCGTGAACAGGTTGCGGATATGCTACAAACGGCAGGGGATGCCGAAGGACTGCGGATACTGCTTGGCAGCGAAAGCACCCACGGGGAACTGAATGAATCCACCATTATCACCACGGGATATTCCGCGGGCGGAAAAAAACGCGGAACCATTGGTCTTATCGGGCCGATGCGTATGGATTATGCGTCTGCCATACCGAAGGTGGAGTATTTTGCCAAAGCAGTGGGCAGAATACTGAGTGATATGTTAGATGACGAAGGAGATGATTAAGGTGGCGGAGGAAGAAAAGAAGGTAGAAACAGCACAAACCGAAGAACCCGCACCCAAAAAATCCTCTAAAAAGGACAAAGCCGCAGAGGTTGCGCTGGCCGCGGAAAAAGAGAAGCTGGAAAAAGAGCTTGCGGAAAGCCGCGAACAGTATCAGCGGATATTGGCGGAATACGCGAACTACAAACGGCGCACCGAGCAGGAAAAAGAACAAATCGGTGTATTCACCAAGGCGGAAATCTTAACCGCACTGCTCACCTCGCTGGATAATATGGAACGCGCGGTGGAAGCACCTGCGGGGGATGATTACAAAACGGGTGTTGACCTTGTGATGCGTCAGTTTAAAGAAGCACTCGAAAAAATGGGGCTTGAAGAAATCAATCCCGTAGGCGAGCCGTTTGACCCGAATTTCCATAACGCGGTGATGCGCGAGGATGCGGAAGATGTGGACACCGAAACGGTAACACAAGTTTTCCAAAAGGGTTATAAATTAGGCGAAAAAGTATTGCGACCTGCTATGGTTAAGGTCGCGAACTAAGTAATATATTCTTTTTACAACATTTGGAGGTAATGAATTATGGCAAAAATTATTGGTATTGACCTTGGTACTACCAACTCTTGTGTAGCGGTTATCGAAGGCGGCGAAGCGGTGGTTATCCCCAACGCTGAAGGCGCGCGTACCACCCCTTCTGTGGTAGCATTCAAGAAGGACGGCGAACGCATTGTCGGTCGCGTCGCAAAACAGCAGGCGGTTTCCAACCCGACCGGTACTATCTCTTCCATTAAAAGAGATATGGGTACCGCGAAAAAGGTTTCTGTGGACGGTAAAGAATACACCCCGCAGGAAATCTCCGCGATGATTCTTGCAAAGCTGAAACAGGATGCGGAAGCCTACCTTGGTGATAAGGTAACCGAAGCGGTTATCACCGTGCCCGCATACTTCAGTGATGCACAGCGTCAGGCGACCAAAGACGCGGGTAAAATCGCGGGTATGGAAGTCAAGCGTATCATCAACGAGCCCACCGCGGCGGCGCTTGCGTACGGCATCGACAAAGAAACCGACCAGAAAATTATGGTATATGACCTTGGCGGCGGCACCTTTGACGTATCCATCATCGAAATGGGTGACGGCGTGCAGGAAGTTCTTGCTACCGCGGGTAATAACCGTCTGGGCGGTGACGACTTTGACCAGAAGATTGTGGATTGGCTGATTACCGGCTTCAAAGCGGAAACCGGCATTGACCTGTCCGCCGACAAAATGGCGGTACAGCGTCTGCGCGAAGCCGCTGAAAAAGCAAAAATCGAACTGTCCGGCGGTATGAGCAGCAATATCAATCTGCCCTTCATCACTGCGGATGCGACCGGTCCGAAGCATCTGGATATGACCTTGTCCCGCGCCAAGTTCAACGAACTGACCGCCGATTTGGTGGAAGCGACCATGGGTCCTGTGCGCCAGGCACTGTCGGATAGCGGCTTGTCCGCTTCCGAAATCGACAAGGTTTTGTTGGTTGGCGGTTCCACCCGTATCCCTGCCGTACAGGAAGCGGTGCAAAAGTATATGGGCAAGGAACCCTTTAAGGGTATCAACCCCGACGAATGTGTGGCAATGGGCGCCGCGTTGCAGGCGGGCGTTCTCGGCGGCGAAGTGGAGGGCCTTTTGCTTCTCGACGTTACCCCGCTGTCCCTCGGCGTAGAGACTATGGGCGGCGTGATGACCCGTGTTATTGACCGCAACACCACCATTCCCACCAAAAAGAGCCAGATTTTCTCCACCGCTGTGGATAATCAGCCCTCTGTTGACATTCACGTGCTGCAGGGCGAACGCGAATTCGCGAAGGATAACAAAACCCTCGGTATGTTCAAGCTGGACGGTATCGCACCCGCACGCCGCGGTGTGCCGCAGATTGAGGTTACCTTCGACATTGACGCTAACGGCATCGTAAACGTCAGCGCTAAGGACCTTGGCACCGGCGCAGAACAGCACATCACCATCACTTCCAACACCAACATGTCCAAAGAAGACGTAGAAAAAGCGGTGAAGGAAGCGGAACAGTATGCGGCGGAGGATAAAGCCCGTCGTGAGCAGGTGGAAATCCGCAATAACGCCGACCAGATGGTATACCAGACCGAAAAAACCCTCGAAGAAGCGGGCGATAAGTTGACCGACGAGGATAAAGCGGACGTTAACGCGAAATTGGAAGCGCTCAAAGAAGCGCTCAAGGGTACCGACACCGATGCCATCAAAGCGAAACAGGAAGAACTCACCCAGGCGTTCTACAAATTGAGCGAAAAGCTGTATCAGCAGGCAAATCCCAACGGGGAAGACCCGAACGGTGCTGCAGGCGGTGCGGCCCCCGGCGATGACGGCTTCTACGACGGTAACGTGCAATAATTGGAGTTAGGCATAGCCTACTCCGTCGAGAATTGACTATCGTCAATCTCGCGAAAAATACAAAAATTGGAACTACCCCACTCGCGTGGGGTAGTGTCTTGTATTCCGATTCCGGAGGGAATGCTCTATGGCAGAAACGAAACGTGATTATTATGAGGTGTTAGGGGTCGATAAAGGCGTCTCCGAAGCCGATTTAAAAAAGGCGTTCCGCAAAAAGGCAAAAGAATATCACCCCGACCTGCATCCCGGCGACAAGCAGGCTGAGCAGAAGTTCAAAGAGGTAAACGAAGCGTACGAGGTGTTGTCCGACCCGCAGAAAAAGGCGCGGTATGACCAATTCGGTCACGCAGGTGTCGACCCGAACTTCGGCGCAGGCGGTGGCTACGGTGGCTATGGCGGCGGTGGTTTCTCGGATATGGATTTTGATATCGGAGACATCTTCTCCTCCTTCTTCGGCGGCGGCTCTCGCCGTGCCAACCCCAATGCGCCCCGTCAAGGTACCGATGTGACCGCGACGGTGTTTATCTCTTTTGAAGAGGCGGCGAAGGGTACAAAGCAGAAGGTGGATGTGCCGATTGTGGAGCGTTGCGCTGATTGTAGCGGCACGGGTGCCAAAAAAGGCACCGCCCCCCGCGTGTGTCCGCATTGCCGCGGCACGGGACAGGAGACGCGCCAACAGCGCACCCCGTTTGGTGTGATGTCCACCCAGACCACCTGTTCGCAGTGCGGCGGTAAAGGTAAATTTATCGACACGCCCTGTCCTACCTGTAACGGCGCGGGCGCTGTACGCAAACGGCAATCGGTAGGCATCAATATACCGGCAGGCATTGATGACGGGCAGACCATCAGCATCAGCGGCAAGGGTAATGCAGGTGCTAACGGCGGTCCTGCAGGCAACCTGTACGTGCGTGTGTCGGTGCGACCGCATCCGATTTTCGAGCGTGACGGCTTTAACCTGTGGTGTGACCTGCCGCTGACCTTCGCACAGGCGACCTTGGGCGCAACGGTAGAGGTGCCGACCTTGGACGGCAAAGAGGAAATGGATATAAAAGACGGTATCCAGCCGGGCGAAATACTTACGCTAAAGGGGAAAGGCATTCCGTACCTGAACGGCCGCGGCCGTGGCGATATTTTGTTCCGCGTGACGGTAGAAATCCCGAAAAACCTCACCAACGAGCAGAAAAAACTGTTGCTTGCCTTTGATGCTAAAACAAGCGACAAAAACTATCAAAAACGCCGTTCTTTCTTTGAAAAACTGAAAGATTCGTTTAAATGATAAAAATAGAGAAGATACACCGAAACAGTGTATCTTCTCTTGCTTTTTGTATGCACTTTTCTTGCCTCCCCTTGTCAGGGGAGGTGGCAAAACCGCAGGTTTTGACGGAGGGGTAGTATACAAAATGCGAAAAGAACTACCCCTCAGTCTCGCTATCGCTTACGCTCTGCTCAACAGCTCCCCTGACAAGGGGAGCCAAGGGTTTTCGCGACCGAGCATAGCGAGTGTCGACGGAGTAAGGCTTTGCATTACTCCACCTGACAAGGGGAGCCAAGGGGAACTACGACTTTTGTATAAGTGAAATCCCTAACCGCAACTCACTTACGGTAGGTTGTTTTTTATCATAATGCAATATGTTTCTCGGTGACGGTTACGGTGCCGTCTTCTAACGTCAGTTCAAAATATACACCCGTCGGCACGCCTTGTTGCTCACCGCAGGCGGTCATAGACCCTAACACGTAGTAGGGGATATCGTTTTCTACGTGGGTTTTGGTGAGGTGTTGATGTCCCGAAAACACCGCCAAAACGTTGGCGTCCTTTTTCAAAATATCTTTTACCGCTCGGCGGTTTTTTAAAAAGAAACATGCATCCTCTATCGTATCGTCTTCCGCAAGGGCGAAATGGGTAAACACCAAACAAGGTAAGGTGTTTTGGGCAAGGTCTTTTTCTAACCACAAAAGGGTATGATCCGCCATATACTGCGTTTTAAAAATACCGCCGCGACCCAATCCCAATTCAGAGCGGATTTGCGTGGTCAAAAATACCAAATGAAAGCCGTCAACATCCATCGAAAAGGTTGACGGGTGCCCCACAAGGTCTTCCACTTCCTTGACCGTATCCATCATTTTTAAATCGTGGTTACCCAGCACCGAATAACACGGACAAGGCATCTCTTTGAGTTTGCCGAACATATATTGCAGACATTCGATATCTTTTTGCTTGTCATTGGTGTCCTGAATGATGTCGCCGAGGTTTATACAAATATCGTCTGTGTGCAGTAAAGCGGTCAGTTTTTCCAATAACGGCTCGGCGTACTGCACCAGTTTCTTTTCGGTGTTAAACACCGCTGTTTCGATAGGATCACCGAAGTAATGCAAGTCTGCAAAAACAATACCTCGCATCAATACAACTCCTTCTCTAACAAAGACATCCATTTCTCGCCGGATATAGCGGAAGACACATGATAATCGGTACGGTTGTCGTTTATCCAATAGGTGCGGTGCTGTGCAGGGTCATACCGCACGGTGCCGTGTGTTTCTTTCGTAAACAGCGGACTGTCGGGATACACCGCCTGCCATACACAGACAAGGTCCCAGCTCGACCGCCCACGGTTTTCGCCGTTGTAGATTTCATACGCGCGGCGCAACGGATGTGTGGCAGGCAGACGGGCAGACAAGGTGTGTCCCGTCATAATATCGCTGCCGAACGGACACACGTATATAGGCGCAGGACATCTTTCAAAAAATATGCGCGCACCTTGGCGGTCCATTTTGTAGTTGAAATTATACTGCCGCTGTTCAGGGAACGCTGCGCTGCCCATGGTGATGACCCGTTTTATCTTTTGGCGCACCAATTCTATGTTGTTTTCAGAGGAAAGCATTTTTGCAAAAGCGGTAAGAAGTCCGACGCAAACCACCGTCACGCTGTTGTCGGGGGCATTTTTCAGCAACGAGCGATACACCGACACGGCGCGAGGGTAGTCGATGTCGGTTTTGTGCAGATGTGCGGAAACGACAGTGTTATACTGCTTGTCGCCCATCGTATCGCGATGTGCTTTGTAATCGGCAAACCGCAGTGTGTCTATCAGCGGTTTTTCATATACGGTGCCAATCGGCACGCTGACACCGTATGCATCGCAAAGCGCTTCGCAGCAAGGCGCTACCGCCGCTGTCGGTGCATCGCCTATGACGCCGAGCAGGGTACAGTCACCGCGCTTGTGCGCATTGAGTAAAACGGCAAGCGCACCCGCGTCATCGCAGTCGGTATCCATATCTGTGTCAAAAATAATGAGCGGTTTATCCATATCAGTTCTCCAACGTATAGCTAAACATTTCGTAATGCAGATGACTGCCGACATCGGTGCCAAACGGCAACAACGCGAGTGCAATAAACAAATCGTTGCTTTCGTCCGCGCCGATTTCGCGCAAATACGCGTATTCGCCTTCGATTTTCACAACGGTATAGTCTTTGGGTTCCATACGTATTCCCCTTCGCCTTTTGTTTCCCTTATCATATCACCACTTGCGCTTTTTGGCAAGTGGTGGTATGATAAGAAAAACGTGAAGGAGGGGATAGGTATGTGGGAGGAAAAAGAGACCTTTGGCATTTGCGCTTTTGAGGATGTACAAGATAAGCTGCTTTCCTGTGCGGCGAAAAAGCGGTTGCCCGCGAACGCAAAAAGCGTTTTATTGTACGTGTACCCGTACCGTTTTCCCGAAACGGAAACGCGAACGCTGTCCCGCTATGCGTGTGTGAACGATTATCACCGAGTGATAGGAAATATACTGAACATTATGGTCGGCGCCTGCAAAGCGCGACACCCCGCTTATCAATTTGAACCGTTTGTGGATAACTCGCCCATTCCCGAAGTGTACGCCGCTGCCAAAGCGGGATTGGGTGTGATCGGAAAAAACGGCTTACTCATTCACCCTGCTTACGGTTCGTACGTGTTTATCGGTGAAATCGTCACCGATATGCCGCTTAAACCGACGGGCGGCGAGATACAAACCTGCTGTAATTGCGGCGCGTGTGTGACGGCGTGTCACGGCGGCTGTTTACCCGACAGCAGAGATACCTGCGTGTCTGCTATCACCCAGAAAAAAGGCGAACTTACGGAAGAAGAAATTGCGCTTATCCGAAAAAACGGCCTTGCGTGGGGCTGTGACCGCTGTCAAGAGGTGTGTCCGCATAATAAGGATGCCGTAATCTCGCCTCATCCGCATTTTGACAGCTTTACGCCGTATTTTATAGAGAATGACCCCCATTTCGAAAAACGCGCATACGCGTGGCGCGGCGAAGCAGTAATTCGCCGTAATATGGAAATTTTAAAACAAAAATAAAAAGGGATGCAACGCATCCCTTCTTTTTTTAGCCATTCATACACGCATCAAACAGTTCGCGTACACGGTCAATATTACCTTCTAAATAGATATACCCAAACAGCGCCTCTAAGCCTGTCGCACGATGGTATTCGCGGCTGTTGCGCGCGGTGTGCGCGTTTCTGCCGCGTTTATACACGGCGAGTTCTTTTTCGGTCAGCATCGGCTCCAAAATATCCATTGCCGCCGACTGCGCCTCCGCACGCACCAGCTTTACCGCCGCCTTGTGCAGTTCGTTAGCACTGCGGTTGGCATCACACACCAACTTTTCGCGCACCAGCATCTCGTACACGCCGTCACCGATAAGCGCGAGCGCTAAAGGGCTGACGGTATGCACGTCTATCTCTTTCGGGTACAATCTTCCCATGTCCTTCATCCCTTAATAGATAAATTCGAACTCAAAATCGTAAATAGAAACGGTGTCGCCTTCTTCAACGCCTGCTTTTTCAAGCGCATCGATAACGCCTGAGGAGCGTAACACGCGTTCGAAATACTGTAACGATTCGGTATCGTCAAAGTTGACACCGCGCATAATTTGCAACAGCCACGGCGCCTCCACGAAGAAGATGTCGTCCTCGCGACGAATCTGCACCGTGCGGTCTTTAAAGCTGTCCGCATCAGGCAGTACGATTGCTTCTGCTTCAAAGCGGGTGACAGGCGGTAATTTGGAAAGTGTCTGCGCACACGCTTTGATAAGCGGGTCGGTGCCGTGTGCGATAGCCGCCATCATCGGGAAATACGGCAGACCGCGTTTTTGCATCTCTGCTTCAAAAGCCGCTAGTTGCTCATCGGTGGCAAGGTCGCATTTGTTGCCCGCAACCAGCATCGGACGGGTGGCAAGCGTTTCGCTGAACGCCGCCAATTCGCTTTGAATCGCATCAAAATCGGCAATGGGGTCACGCCCTTCGCTACCCGCCACGTCCACCACGTGTACCAACAAGCGGCAACGCTCGATGTGACGCAAAAACTCGTGACCGAGACCCACACCCTCTGCCGCGCCTTCGATAATGCCGGGAATATCCGCCATCACGAAAGAGTTGCGCTCTCCTACACGCACCACGCCCAATACGGGGGTCAAGGTGGTGAAGTGATAATTGGCAATTTCGGGTTTCGCTTCGCTGACCACCGATATTAAAGACGACTTACCGACGTTGGGGAAACCGACCAGACCGACGTCCGCGAGCAATTTCAATTCCAACCGCAGGCGAAGTGCTTCACCCGGCACACCGGGTTTTGCAAACCGCGGCACCTGTCGGGTGGGGGTGGCAAAGTGGGCATTACCCCAGCCGCCTCTGCCGCCCTTTGCAGCAATAAACGGCTTGTCCGCCGACATATCCGCCATTAAGCGACCCGTTTCGTCATCATAAATCAATGTGCCTTCGGGCACGGGAATGATAAGGTCCTCGCCCGTTTTGCCAAAGCACTTTTTCTTGCCGCCGTTTTCGCCGTGCCCTGCGGCGTATTTTCGCTTATAACGGAAATCGGACAGGGTGTTGAGGCCTGTATCTACCGTAAACACGATATTACCGCCTCTGCCGCCGTCACCGCCGTCGGGACCGCCTGCGGCTACATATTTTTCACGGTGAAAGGAAACAGCGCCGTTGCCGCCGTTGCCTGCTTTCACCTCAATAATGGCTTTATCTACAAACATAGTGTTCAACTCCCTTCGGGTGTTGCAAGAAAAAAAGCACCTGCTTTCGGCAGATGCTTTTTCTTTTTTTACTGTTCTACTGCGTAAACGCTGACACGTTTGCGGTCTTTGCCAACGCGTTCGAAACGCACCACGCCGTCGATTTTCGCATACAGCGTGTCGTCAGAACCAATACCCACATTGTTGCCGGGATGGATGTGAGTACCACGCTGACGCACCAAGATGTTGCCCGCCGGTACAAACTGACCGTCAGCGCGTTTTACGCCAAGGCGTTTGGATTCGGAATCACGGCCGTTCTTGGTGGAGCCTACGCCCTTTTTATGAGCGAACAGCTGAATGTTTATCTTTAACATAACTTACACCTCCGTTTTTAGTACCTGTATCCGTTTGGGATACTGTTTCTGCAATTCTTGTAAATGCAGAAGGAAACCTTCAAGAACCGTTTTTGCAGATGCGGTGTTTTCGGCAAGCAGAAGGGACATTTTACCGTCCGCCACCGTAATGTCAGCAGAAAGCTTACACACGTCGGTGAGCGTATTGGCTGTCATATATGCGGCGGAGGAAACCGCGGCACATACAATATCCGTACCTTCCGTACCGCCCGCGTGACCTGAAAGGGAAAACCCTTTTATTTCACCGTCGGCACACCGAAAAGTTGCACGAATCATCTGACTTATTCAGCGGGTTTTTCCGCGGCGGCCTTCACGGGTTTTACGATTTCCATACCCTGGATTTCGACCTTCGTGTACGGCTGGCGGTGACCCATTTTACGGCTGCTGCCTTTTTTGGGCTTGTAGGTGAATACGGTAATCTTTTTACCTTTACCGTTTTTCAGCACCTTGCCGGTAACAACGGCGTTCTTGACATAGGGGGTGCCGACTTTGAGGTTTTTACCGTCGTGGAATGCGATAACCTGCGCAAACTCGACAGTCGCTTCTTCCGCAGCTTCCAGCTTTTCGATGAAAACAACGTCGCCGTTTTCAACTTTGTACTGTTTGCCGCCGGTTTCAATAATGGCGTACATAGGCGTACCTACCTTTTCTTAAGACTCGCTGTAACAGGTGGGCTTTCACCGCTTTATCAATACCTGCAACACGCGGCATCCCACATTCTAGCATAAAAGTAAAGGTTTGTCAACACTATTTTTATCTGCCCCAAATTTTGAAGGAGGTGCCAGCGGCAAAACCGCCCGCAACCTTCAGATACAGGCTGTTAACAGAGGAGACATTGGTAAATCCACTCTCGTTAAAACGACCGGTGGCAGTAAAACTTTTGCCGTTGCCGTCCAACGTGTAGCCGTACAAGCTGACAGTGGCATTACACAGCAAGGTGCCGCTGGGGGACAAGAAAAGATGCCCTCTTGCCATAACGTTGGGATATGTGGCATTACCGAACGTGCCGCCGGCAGACCAAATGGTAGTACTGCGTGTAATACCGATACTGAAATTTTGCAGCATGGTGGTGCGGTCTTGGGAGCACGCAACACCTTCGAAATACAGCTCTTTCAAGTTAAGCCCCGGGAAACTCAGTGAAACGGCTTCTGTTGGTTCTGTAATATCAACGGTTTCCAGGAGTTGCCATTGAGGATTAGCCGCATTTACCGCGGCGATGGCATCGTTAGCGGCGGTAGTCGCTTGCTCCGCCGCCACCTTTGCTTCTTCGGAAAAAATGAAAGCTGCGCTGGCGTGTGTGTTGGCGTTGGTCACAGCCGTTCTCGCGTCCTTTACGTGTTGCTCGGCTGTGGCAGCCGACGCGTTTGCCGCCTTAGCGTTTTCTTCTGTTGACGCAACAGCCGTTTTTGCTGCGTCCGCTTGTTCTGCCGCCGTTGCAGCAG
>JAZSED010000049.1:0-7541 GCA_045531495.1 Acutalibacteraceae bacterium | reverse complement strand
ATATATGATGCTACAATTGGTATTGCTCCCACTACGTGACAAGGAGGTATGGCAATGAATATTCAAGGGTTTCAAAAAATGACGTTGCTGGACTTCCCCGGACAGGTGGCTTGTACGGTTTTTACCGGCGGGTGTAACCTGCGTTGTCCGTTTTGTCACAATGGTGGTTTGGTACGCACACCCACGATGTATGTGAATCGGCAAGAAGAGGTTCTTTCGTTTCTGAAACAAAGGCGTGGGATTATAGACGGTGTGTGTGTGACCGGCGGCGAGCCGCTGTTGCAACCCGATCTGACCGATTTTTTGCGTGCCGTTAAGGAACTCGGGTATCTTGTAAAGCTGGATACCAACGGCAGTCTGCCTGACAGACTGCGCCGTCTGCTTGCCACGGGATATGTGGATTATGTGGCGATGGACGTAAAAAGCTCTTTGAAGAATTATGCTCTTGCGATCGGCGGGGACACCGATGCGGCAATCTTCAAAGAAAGCATTGATCTTTTAAAAAGCGGCACGGTGCCGCACGAATTCCGCACTACGGTGGTGAAAGGGATTCATACAGCGGCGGATATTACAGATATCGCCAAAATGTTGGGGCAGGATGAGGCGTTCTTCCTGCAAACCTTCAAGGATTCGGGCGACCTGCTCGGAGAGGGCTGTGCGGCATTCTCTGCCGAAGAGATGCACGAACTGTTAAAAATTGCACAGCAGTACATACCCAAAGCCGCACTGCGTGGCACAGATTAAAAAATGAATGAAGAGGAGACGAAAAAATGTATCGCGTAAACAAAAGAGACGGCAAAGTCGCAGAATTTGACATCGTAAAAATTACCGCTGCTATCAAAAAAGCTTTTGAAGCGTGCGAAAGAGAATTCAACAACAACATCATCGATTTCCTGGCACTGAAGGTCACCGCGGACTTCGAACCGAAGGTACACGACGGCGTTGTAGACGTGGAAGACATTCAGGACAGTGTGGAAACCGTGCTTGTACAGGCGGGTTATGCGGACGTAGCGAAGGCGTACATTCTGTACCGCCGCCAGCGTGAAAAGCTCCGCAATATGAAATCCACTATCCTGGACTACAAAGACCTTGTTGACCAATACGTGAAAAACCTCGACTGGCGTGTAAAGGAAAACTCCACCGTTACCTATTCGGTCGGCGGTTTGATTCTTTCCAACTCGGGTGCCATCACCGCGAACTATTGGCTGTCCGAGATTTATGACGATGAAATTGCCAACGCACACAAAAATGCGGATATTCACATCCACGACCTGTCTATGCTGACCGGTTACTGTGCGGGTTGGTCCTTAAAACAACTTATCGAAGAAGGCCTTGGCGGTGTCGGCGGCAAAATCACCTCCGCTCCCGCAAAGCACCTTGCCACCTTGTGTAACCAGATGGTAAACTTCCTCGGTATTATGCAGAACGAATGGGCGGGCGCGCAGGCGTTCTCCTCCTTTGATACCTACCTTGCTCCCTTTGTCAAAACCGACAACCTGAGCTATGATGCGGTAAAAAAATGCATCGAATCCTTCATCTACGGTGTGAACACCCCCAGCCGTTGGGGTACCCAGGCGCTGTTCTCCAACATCACCCTTGACTGGACCGTACCGCATGACCTGGAAGACGAATACTGTATTGTCGGCGGCAAGCGTATGGACTTCAAATACGGTGATTGTAAAAAAGAAATGGATATGGTGAACAAAGCATTCATCGAAATTATGATCGAAGGCGACGCTAACGGCCGCGGTTTCCAATATCCTATCCCGACCTACTCCATCACCCGTGACTTTGATTGGTCTGACACCGAAAACAACCGTTTGTTGTTCGAGATGACCTCCAAATACGGCACCCCCTACTTCTCCAACTACGTCAACAGCGATATGGAACCCTCTGACGTGCGTAGTATGTGCTGCCGTTTGCGTCTTGACCTGCGTGAACTGCGCAAAAAATCGGGCGGCTTCTTTGGCAGCGGCGAATCCACCGGTTCTGTCGGTGTTGTTACCATCAATATGCCGCGTATTGCATACCTCTCCGACAATGAGGAAGAGTTCTACAAACGCCTTGACCATATGATGGATATTGCGGCACGTTCTTTGAAAATCAAACGTACCATCATCACCAAATTGTTGGACGAGGGTCTGTATCCCTACACCAAACGTTACCTTGGTACGTTTGCTAACCACTTCTCCACCATCGGTCTGGTTGGTATGAACGAAGCGGGTCTGAACGCGAAATGGTTGCGTAAGGATATGACCCATCCCGAAACCCAGAAATTCTCGCAGGATGTGCTCAATCATATGCGTGAACGCCTGTCCGACTATCAGGAGAAATACGAGGATCTGTACAACCTCGAAGCAACTCCTGCGGAATCCACCGCGTTCCGTTTGGCAAAGCACGACCGCAAATACTATCCCGACATCATCTGTGCTTCGGATGCGGATACCCCCTACTACACCAACTCTTCTCACCTGCCTGTTGGTTACACCGAAGACATCTTCACCGCTTTGGATATTCAGGACGAGCTGCAGACCCTGTATACCTCGGGTACTGTGTTCCATGCGTATATCGGCGAAAAATTGCCCGATTGGAAAGCGGCGGCAAACATTGTGCGTAAGATTGCGGAAAACTACCGTCTGCCTTACTACTCGATTTCTCCCACCTACTCCGTATGTAAAGAGCACGGCTATCTGGCAGGCGAACAGTTCACCTGTCCGCATTGCGGCAAAGAGGCCGAAGTATACAGCCGTATCACCGGTTACTACCGTCCCGTCAAAAACTGGAACGTTGGTAAATCCCAGGAATACAAAGAACGTCGCACCTATAACATCGCCACCTCGGTGCTTACCCACGAAGGTCCGCGCGGCGGCGTAGAAGAGGCAGTAGAACAGACTGCAAACGTTCTTGCGGACGGCGTATATCTGTTCGCGACCGCAACCTGTCCGAAATGTAAGATTGCACAGGAATTGCTCAATAAAGCGGAAATCGGTTTCCAGAAGGTGCTTGCCGAAGAAAACGTGGCACTGACCGAATCTCTCGGCATCAAACAGGCACCCACCCTCGTTGTGGTAAACGGCGGCGTTGCAGAAAAATATGTTTCCATTGAGAACATCAAGAAATTTATGCAGGCTGTAAAAGCGTAAATAAAAACAATACGGGCGGCGATATGCCGCCCGTATTGATACTTACGGAGGTTTAGTATGTACGATATAATTGTTATCGGCGCAGGCCCTGCGGGCCTTACCGCCGCTTTGTACGCTCGTCGTGCCGAAAAAAGCGTATTGATTTTAGAAAAAGGCAACTTTGGCGGTCAGATCACCTTTTCCCCGAAGGTGGAAAACTATCCTGCGTTTGAAACTGTCAGCGGTAACGAGTTGGCGGATAAGATGATAGAACAGGTGTTGGCACAGGGTGCTGACGTGGACGTGGAAACCGTCACCGGTATTACCGACAACGGCGACACCAAAACCGTGCATACCGAGGACGGTAACGCTTACGAATGTAAAGCGGTTATCATCGCCTGCGGTGCAAAACACCGTCATTTGGGCGTGCCGAATGAGGAAAAGTTCATCGGGGAGGGCATTTCCTTCTGCGCGGTTTGCGACGGCGCGTTTTATAAAAATAAAACCGTAGCGTTAGTAGGCGGCGGCAACTCCGCGTTACAGGAAGCGATTTTGCTGAGTGAGAGCTGTAAAAAGGTGTACGTACTGCAAAATCTTGATTTCCTTACCGGCGAAAAACGCTTGCAGGATATTTTGGCTAACCGCGGCAACGTGGAAATCATCACCGGTACGGTTGTGTCCGAAATTATCGACGGCGCCACCTTTACGGGTGTTGTTATCGAGAAGGTCGCAGACGGCAGCAAAGAAACGTTACTGCTTGACGGTATGTTTGTCGCTATCGGTCTCGTGCCTGAAAACGGCGCGTTTGAGAACGTGGTGGCGCTGGATGAGCGCGGCTATGTTGACGTGGATGAAAACTGCGTCACCACAACGCCCGGCATATTTGTGGCAGGTGACTGCCGCCGCAAAGCGGTGCGTCAAGTGACCACCGCAACGGGTGACGGTGCTACCGCCGCTATAGCCGCGTGCAGATATATTGATGGGTATTAAGAAGATACTATTCTCGCTTTCCCCTTGAGGGGAAGGGGGACCGCGATAGCGGTGGATGAGGTGTTTTTAACGGTTGCTTTGCAACCTACACCTCATCAGTCACTTCGTGACAGCTTCTCCTCAAGGAGAAGCCTAAAAAGCAAAAAAACGAGCAGATACACAAACGTGTATCTGCTTGTTTTTTGCGGATTTGACGGTTTTTGTGTTTTTGTTGGGAAGGCATTTATGCCTTCCGCCTGTATATTGTTTGCGGAACGGATAAATCCGTTCCCTACATACCCAATTTTATTTCACCCAAACGGAGATTTTATTAGTGGTTAAAGCGTTATCACCGACGTAGATTTCAAATTCACCTTTTTCCACCGTAAAGGCACCGTCCTCCAAATAGAAGCCGAGCTGCTTTTTGCCTACCGTAAAGGTGACCGTTTTGGTTTCGCCTGCTTTAATAAGCGTTTTCTCAAACCCTTTTAATTCACGCATCGGACGGAGTAAAGAGGCTACCTTATCACGGATATACAACTGCACCGTTTCTTTGGCATCAACGTCGCCCATATTGGTCACGTCTACCGTAACGGTGAAGGTATCACCGTTTTCAAGGGCATCCAAAGAAAGTTCGTTTACGTTTGCGACAGGTTCGCTGTAATCAAAGGTAGTGTAGGACAAACCGTAACCGAAGGGGAAGAGGGCATCGCCCTTGCTGTCAACGTAGCATTGGTTATACCCTTCGCCGTAATAGTTCCAACCGGTTGCCACCACGTTGTAGTACAGCGGAATTTGTCCCGTTTTACGCGGGAAGGTCATCGGCAGTTTACCCGAGGGTACGGTATCACCAAATAACACGTCGCACGCAGCACGAGCGGTTTCGGAACCGCCGTGCCACGCATAGAGAACGGCGTCCAACATATCGGTAACACCTTCCAAAGCCAACGGGCGTCCGCAGAAGAACACGCCGACCACCTTTTTGCCGCTTGTTTTGGCTTTTTTAATCAATTCTATTTGTGCAGTATCCAAAGAAATGTCCGCAACACAACGGTTTTCGCCTGTCACAGCGTTGCTTTCACCCAGCGCCAACACAATGACATCTGTGTTTTCTGCCTGCATTAAGGTGCTGTCATACACGGCAAAATCGCTTTCGTTATATGCTGCGTTTTTGCCGATAACTTCCTGCATCGCTTCTAAAAGGTTAGGCGTTTCCTCGGTGAGACCGTTTAAGGTCCAGCTGCCGAGCAGTGCACGGCGTTCACGGATAAAGGGACCGGAAAGCAACACTTTCGCGTCCTTTTTAAGCGGCAACACACCGTCGTTTTTCAGCAGCACCATAGACTCTGCCGCCAAACGGCGCGCGTTTTTCATATGTGCATCAAAATCTACCGCACGGCGCGCGCTGTACGGATTTTCGAACAGCCCTTTGGCAAATTTAATACGCAGTACACGGCGCACGGCAAGGTCAATGGCATCTACCGAAACCTCGCCGTTTTTCACTGCTTTTTCAAGGTGGTTTATGTAACCCTGTACCACCATATCCATATCCAAGCCTGCATTTAGAGCAGTGGCGGCACATTCTGCTTCCGTTTCCGCCTGCCCGAAACGCAGAGCACGGGTGACAACACCCCAATCGGCTACCACAAAGCCCTCAAAACCGAGCTGTCCGCGCAGAACGTCGGTCAGATATTTCGGCGTGGTTTGTACAAACCGTCCGTTAATGGGATTAAACGAGGACATCACGGTGCCAACCCCTGCGTCCACCGCATTGCGGAAGGCAGGCAGATAATCGTTATATAAGCTGTAATCGGAAATTTCGGTGCGGTGATAATCTCTGCCGCTTTCGGATGCGCCGTAACCGATAAAGTGTTTGGCGCACGCGACCAAAGTATCTTCGCGGGTTAAGTCGTCGCTCTGGAAGCCTTTCACCTGTGCTTTTGCCATATAGCCGCCAAGATACGGGTCTTCGCCGGCGCCTTCGATACAACGACCCCAGCGCGGGTCGCGGGACAAATCCAGCATTGGCGCAAAGGTCCAATGAATACTGTCCGCAGACGCTTCCTCTGCGATATCGCGGTAACAGCGCTCCACTAAATCGCCGTCAAACGAAGCGGCGGATGCCAATGGAATGGGGTACACGGTACGGTGACCATGGATAACGTCACGTCCGAAAATCATCGGAATTCCCAGACGGCTTTCCTCCACCGCCATGTGCTGTAACTCTTGATACAAAGCTACATCCACGCAACTTTGCGGGTCATTACCCGCAGTAGCGCTGGACGCAATGATAATAGAGCCTACCTCGCCTTTGCGGATGGCTTCCTTGTACGCCCCGATATTTCCACAGGAAAGACAAATCTGGTTCAACTGACCGATTTTTTCGCGTAAGGTCATTTTTTGCAGTAATGCATCGATTTGCGTATCAAATTGACGGTACATAACGAGCACCCCTCTCTGTTTATACCCTCATTATACTTGCTTTTTTGGCGTTTGCATAGCAAAATCGGCAAAAATTATAGTATTTTTGTGTTTGCACGAAACAAAAAAGCGCGATGGGATTTCCATCGCGCTTTTGATTAGTAGGTTTCAATGGGGAAGGAGCGGCGTACACAGGTACGTGCATCGGTCAGATCGGTAAACACGCCGGCGGTAATCATCTGTACAATGAGATTACCCAGAGCGGTTGCCTCGGTAGGACCTGCGTGTACGGGTTTGCCCACCGCTTTGGCGGTTAAGGCATTTAAGTAATCGTCTTTAGAACCGCCGCCCACAATGTGGATAGCGTCATAGGTGATACCCGTCATCTCTTCCAACTCTTTCACCGCATCACGGTAGCAAGCGGCCAAGCTGTTGTAGATGACAGCGGCGATTTCACCCACCGTTTCGGGAACGGGCTGGTTACTCTCGCGGCAAGCGGTTTTTACCGCTTCAATCATACTGTCGGGTGCCAAGAAAACATCGTCCTGGCAGTTGACAATAGACGGGATATCCGTTTCCTTTGCGGCATCGCACATATATTGGAAGGAATATTTTTTGTCCCATTCTCTGCGCACCGACTGCATCATCCAAAGCCCCATAATGTTCTTTAAGATGCGGAAACGGTATTCGTACCCGCCTTCATTAGTGAAGTTGGCGGCACGGCTTTGCTCGGTGCAAAGCGGCGTTTTACTTTCGGTGCCCAGCAACGACCAGGTGCCCGAGCTGATATACAGCGGATGCTCGCTGGTCATCGGCACTGCCGCTACCGCAGAACCCGTATCGTGGGTGGCAGGGAGAATCACCGCCGTATCGTAGCCTACCGCCTCGCGGATAGCGGGGAGCAGGTTGCCCACCTTGGTGCCGGGCTTGACTAACGGTTGGAACAAATGGCGCGGATAACCGCACATATCCAGCAGTTCGTAGTCCCAATCCTTGGTCTCAAGGTTGATAAGCTGCCCCGTGGTGGCG
>JAZSED010000150.1:0-20086 GCA_045531495.1 Acutalibacteraceae bacterium | reverse complement strand
CTGCTTGCCATCTTCGATGACCTTGTAATCCTTGACATATCCCTCGTCAACAAGAATCTGGGCAATAGCCTTCTTCATGTTGGAAGCGGGAATATCCACCGTCTCATGCTTGGCAGAGTTCGCATTGCGAATCCGAGTCAGCATATCGGCGATAGTATCAGAAATTTGCATAACCTCTACCTCCTTATAAATGGTTGCTATTGCAGAAATTACCAGCTTGCTTTCTTTACGCCCGGGATCTGGCCCTTATAAGCCAGCTCACGGAAGCAAATACGGCAGATACCGTAGCGACGCAGGTAAGCGTGCGGACGGCCGCAGATTTTGCAACGATTGTATGCACGGGTGGAGTATTTCGGCGTACGCTGCTGTTTAATTTTCATAGATGTTTTCGCCATTTTCTACTCCTCCTTACTTCGCAAAGGGAGCGCCCATCAAGGTGAGCAGCTCGCGTGCTTCTTCGTCGTTCGTAGCAGTGGTAACGAAGCAGATGTCCATACCACGCACTTTGTCGATCTTGTCATACTCAATTTCAGGGAAAATGAGCTGTTCCTTCAGACCCATGTTGTAGTTGCCGCGGCCGTCGAACGCGTTCGGGTTGATACCGCGGAAGTCGCGTACGCGGGGCAGAGCCACGTTAAACAAACGGTCGAGGAATTCGTACATTCTTTCGCCGCGAAGGGTAACCTTCGCACCGATGTTCATGCCTTCACGCAGTTTGAAGTTCGCAACAGATTTGCGCGCTTTACATACAATGGGCTTCTGGCCGGTGATGGCACCGAGATCCGCGATGATGGCATCGATTACCTTCGCATTGTCACGGGCTTCGCCGCAGCTTACGTTGATAACGATTTTGTCCAGCTTCGGAATCTGCATAACGCTCTTGTAGCCGAACTTTTTCATCAAGGAAGGAGCAACTTCTTTGACGTAGTATTCTTTTAATCTAGCCATTTTCGTTCTCCTCCTTACAGTTCTTCGCCGCAATGCGCGCAAACACGCGTTTTGCTGCCGTCTTTAGCGATATTGTGCTTTACGCGAGTCGCTTTTTTGCAAGCAGGGCACACAACCTGTGCTTTGCAAGCATACATAGCGCCTTCGGCTTCAACGATGCCGCCCGCTTCGCCCATTCTGCGGGGTTTCACGTGCTTTTTCACCATGTTGATGCCTTCGACGATGATTTTACCCTCTTTGGGGCTGACTTCCAGGACTTTGCCCTGTTTGCCTTTGTCATCGCCGGAAATGATGCGGACGGTATCGTCCTTTTTCACATGCAGTTTGTTACTCAATTCCGACACCTCCTTACAGTACTTCGGGAGCAAGGCTCAGGATACGGAGATAATCTTTTTCTCTGAGCTCTCTCGCTACCGGCCCAAAGATACGGGTACCTCTGGGGCTCTTGTCGTCGCGGATGATAACGGCGGCATTCTCATCAAAGCTGATGTAGGTGCCGTCTTCACGACGGGTTTCTTTTACGGTGCGGACGATAACGGCTTTCACCACGTCGCCCTTTTTCACGACACCGCCGGGAGCTGCTTTCTTAACAGAAGCAACCACGACGTCGCCGATATTCGCATACCTCCGGCCGGAACCACCGAGAACGCGGATGCACATAAGCTCTTTCGCGCCGGTGTTGTCGGCTACTTTGAGGTGGGTTTGCTGTTGAATCACAGTATTTCCTCCTTCCGGGAATTAAACTCCCTTTGTATCCCCGCCCTTATCCCTGCCTTTAACAGGGGAACGGGATACACCGACATTATTTTGCCTTTTCAATGATGCGGGTCAGTCTCCAACGCTTGTCTTTGGACAGCGGGCGGGTTTCCATAACCTCAACCACGTCGCCCTTACGGCATTCGTTCGCCTCGTCGTGGGCTTTCAGTCTGACGGTACGCTTCACAATTTTCTTGTACAACGGATGGCGGACATTGTCCTCAATCGCAACAACGATGGTTTTGTCCATTTTGTCGCTGACGACCATACCGGTACGGGTCTTTCTAAGATTCCGTTCGCTCACAGTTTACTCCTCCTTCCGTTACGCCTGTGCCTTGAGCTCGTTCTCGCGCATAATGGTCTTTACGAGAGCGATCTCTTTTTTCACGGCTTTAAGACGCATCGGATTGTCGAGCTGATTAACAGCATGCTGGAATCGCAGATTGAATAATTCTTTCTTGAGGTCGTCCAGCTTCTTGACCAACTCTGCGTCGCTCAGTTCGCGGATTTTCGCAATTTCAGCTTTCTTCATTACTGCTCACCATCCGTTTCCTTGGTCACAAATTTGCATTTGATGGGCAGCTTGTTAGCGGCAAGACGCATAGCTTCCTGCGCAACTTCCTCAGCAACACCGGCGATTTCAAACATCACACGGCCGGGTTTTACAACCGCAACCCAATATTCCGGAGAACCTTTACCGGAACCCATGCGGGTTTCAGCGGGTTTCTCGGTGATGGGCTTGTCGGGGAAGATTTTGATCCATACCTGACCGCCACGTTTGATGTAACGGGTCATAGCGATACGGGCTGCCTCGATCTGACGGGAGGTGATCCAAGCGGGCTCTAAAGCCTGCAGACCAAACTCACCGTAGGTGATTTCGTTGCCGCGGTAGGCCTTACCGGTAAGGCGGCCTCTGTGAACGCGGCGATATTTAACTCTCTTAGGTAACAGCATTACTTACGGCCTCCTTCACGACGGGGCTTCGCAGCGCCGGCAAGAACTTCACCGCGGTAGATCCAAACTTTCACGCCGATTTTACCGTAGGTGGTGTCCGCCTCAGCGAAACCGTAATCAATATCCGCACGCAGGGTCTGCAGCGGAATGGTGCCTTCATGGTACTGCTCGGTACGCGCGATTTCAGCGCCGCCGAGACGACCGGCACACTGGGTTTTGATACCCTTAGCGCCCAATTTCATAGCGCGACCGATGGCCTGTTTCATGGCACGACGGAAGGCGATACGTTTTTCGAGCTGCTGTGCAATGTTTTCAGCAACGAGCTGTGCGTCAACGTCGGGGTTTTTCACCTCAACGATGTTGAGCACGGTCGCTTTGCCGAGCTTCTGTTCGCAGGTCAAACGCAGTTTCTCGATTTCGGTGCCGCCCTTGCCGATTACCAGGCCGGGTTTCGCACAGAAGATGTTTACACGCACACGGGATGCGTCGCGTTCGATCTCTACTTTGGAGACGCCTGCTGCATACAGGGTCTTTTTCAGATATTTGCGCAGGTTGTAGTCAGATACCAGCGTATCGCCGAAATCTTTGTCGGCTACGAACCAGCGGGAATCCCAATTCTTAATAATACCGACTCTAAGGCCGTGGGGATTAACTTTCTGTCCCATAATGTACCTCCTCCTTCGCTTATTCTTTTTCCTTAAGCACTAAGGTGATGTGTGAAGTTCTCTTTTCGATGCGATAAGCGCGACCCTGCGCACGCGGGCGGATTCTCTTGAGAATCGGGCCGGGGCATACGAAACATTCGGAAACATACAGATCCTCTTTGTTGAGGTTCAGATTGTTTTCCGCGTTCGCAGTCGCGGATTTCAGCAGTTTTGCGATCGGTTCGCAAGCTGCTTTGGGGGTGAATTTTACAATCGCCATCGCCTCGTCTACCGGCTTATTGCGGATGAGGTCGAGAACGATTTTCACTTTGCGAGGGGAAATACGGACATACGTTGCTTGTGCCCTTGCTTCCATGGTGTTTCTCTCCTTTCCGTGGATTAGCCGCTAGTTTTGGAACCCACATGACCTTTGAAGGTACGGGTGGGAGCAAACTCGCCGAGTTTATGTCCGACCATGTCTTCAGTGACATATACCGGAACGTGTTTACGACCGTCATGTACGGCAATGGTGTGACCGACGAAGTCCGGGAAGATGGTGGAGGAACGGCTCCAGGTCTTCAGGATGCGTTTCTCGCCGGCGGCATTCATTTCTTTGATCCTTTTCAGCAGCACAGGCTGGACGAAAGGACCCTTCTTTACGCTTCTGCTCATAAATCTTGATCTCCTTTCGCTTATTTGCTGCGACGTTTCACGATAAATTTATCGGAACGGTTTTTGGTTTTACGGGTCTTGTGGCCCAGAGCGGGTTTGCCCCACGGGGTCACAGGGCCGGGACGGCCGATGGGGGATTTACCCTCACCACCACCGTGCGGGTGGTCACAGGGGTTCATGACGGAACCGCGAACCTGCGGTCTCCAACCCATGTGGCGTTTGCGGCCTGCTTTACCGATTTTCTGGTTTGCGTGGTCCGCGTTGCCTACCTGGCCGATAGTAGCCATGCAGTTCATCGGAACGTAACGCATTTCACCGGAGGGCAGACGTACCATAGCGAGAGCGCCTTCTTTACCCATCAGCTGCGCCATAGCGCCGGCTGCACGGGCAAGCTGCGCACCCTTGCCGGGATACAGCTCAACGTTGTGGATGAAGGTACCGGTCGGGATAGCGGAAAGCGGCAGGGCGTTGCCCGGCTTGATGTCCGCGTCAGCACCGGCGGAAACCTTATCGCCAACCTTGAGGCCGGCGGGAGCGATGATATAACGTTTTTCGCCGTCTTCGTACTGTACCAGTGCGATGTTGGCGGTGCGGTTCGGGTCATATTCGAGGGTCATTACGGTACCCACAACACCCGCGTTGCCGCGTTTGAAGTCGATAATTCTGTACTTCTTACGGTTACCGCCGCCACGATGACGAACGGTGATGCGACCGTAGCTGTTACGGCCGGCTTTTTTGTTTTTCGGAGCCAGCAAGCTCTTCTCCGGTGCTACCTTGGACAGTTCGCTGTAATCGATAACAGACATACCGCGGCGACCGGGAGTTGTCGGCTTATACACTTTAATAGCCATTCAATTTCTCTCCTTTTCTTGGCTTTGCGAGACTTTACGGATGCTCTATTCCATCCATCTGTGTCCCATACGTTGCCTTAGCGGCAGTTCTTAGAACATACCGTCGAAGAACTCAATGGTCTTGGAGTCTTCGGTCAGCGTGACAATCGCCTTTTTCCAATCAGAGGTGTAACCCTCGTGACGGCCCATACGGCGCAGGCGGCCTTTCATGCTGATGGTGTTGACCTTCGCGACTTTCACGCCGAAGATCTCTTCCACGGCCTGAGCAATAGCGATTTTGTTCGCGTCTTTCTTTACACGGAAGGTGTATTTTTTCTCAGGCAGAACGGAGACGGCTTTCTCGGTGATAACCGGAGCCAGGATGATATCACGTGCAGTGCTCATCTGTATACCTCCTCAATCTTTGCAACGGCATCTTTCACAACGATAACAGTGTCGGCGTTCAAGATGTCATAGGTGTTAAGCGTATTGACCAGAGCGGTCTTGGCGCCTTCGATGTTACGGGTGGATTTTACAGCCACGTCGTTTTTCTCGGGCATAACCAGAAGCACTTTTTTGCCCGCGTTCAACGCAGCAAACATAGCGGCAACGGTTTTGGTCTTGATTTCTTCGAGTTTGAGCTCGTCCAGCACCAATAACGCACCTTCAGCCACTTTAGAGGACAATGCAGATTTCAGAGCGAGTCTGCGAACCTTCTTGGGCAGTACGTAGGTGTAGGAGCGGGGCTTCGGGCCGAGAGCCACACCACCGTGCGTCCACTGAGGAGCGCGGGTGGAACCCTGACGGGCGTGACCTGTACCCTTTTGTCTCCAAGGCTTTTTGCCGCCGCCGGAAACTTCGGTACGGGTTTTGGTGGACTGTGTGCCCTGACGCTGATTAGCGAGGAAGTTCACTACAGCGCTGTGCATTACAACGGCGTTGGGCTCGATGCCGAATACTTCAGCAGCCAACTCTAAAGTGCCGGTTTCTTTACCGAGCATATCATACGTTTTTACGGTAGCCATTATTTGTCCTCCTCCCTTCAGGCTTTCTTGACGGTGTCGGAGAGAACTACGATACCGTTTTTCGGGCCGGGGATGGCACCTTTTACGGCGATGAGGTTGTTCTCAACGTCAACCTTCACAACTACGAGGTTCTGTACGGTTACGCGTTCTGCGCCGAGGTGACCTGCGCCCTTCATACCCTTATATACACGAGAGGGGGAGGAGCAAGCACCCAAGGAACCTGCATGACGGGCGTTCGGGCCGGTACCATGAGATTCTTTCAGGCGAGCGTGGTTCCAGCGCTTGATAACGCCGGCGTAACCTTTACCTTTGCTGGTGCCAACCACGTCAATGTGGTCGCCCGCAGCGAAGACGTCCGCTTTGATAACGTCGCCGACGTTTGCGGCATCCGCATTTTCAAGACGGAATTCGCGGAGTACTTTCTTGGGAGCAACGTCCGCTTTGTCGAAGTGACCTTTCATGGGTTTGGTCACGTGTTTCGGGGTAACTTCACCGAAACCGTACTGTACAGCGGCATAGCCGTCGTTTTCCACGGTCTTTTTCTGCACTACTACGCAGGGGCCCGCCTCAATGACGGTGACCGGTACTACGTTACCCTTTTCATCGAAGATCTGGGTCATACCCATCTTCTTGCCGATGATTGCCTTTTGCATCTTTCTATACCTCCTTGGTTATTGGTTGGCTCTTTTATATACCTTATATATACCGTATCGCGGCTTTCCTTGCGGAGTTCCCGATAGCGGCGAAGGGTTTTTGAAGAACCAACATGACCTCGCTTTCGAGAAATCTTACAAACCGTAGGCTGGCGAGAGTCGAACCCCTTTGCGGTTTCGCTCGCCGCCTTTCCCGTGCGGGTTTGCGCTCATTTTTGCAAGGCGCCAGCCTTGCGGCAAATTCGCACTTTCCCGCACATAAAATCCGGCGGCAGAAACTCTCTGACCTGCAAAATGTAAAATTTTTGTGTGAGAGGAAGCCGACAAAACGCAGGAATACTCCCGTATTTCAAGTTTTGAGGCAAACTATCACCGAAAATTTTCTTTTGCAGGCGTAAAGAGTTCGACTCCCGCCAGCCTAACTTACAGTTTGATTTCGATTTCTACACCGGCGGGGAGTTCAAGGCCCGTCAGAGCCTCAACGGTTTTGTTGGACGGTCTGAGAATGTCAATCAGACGCTTGTGGGTGCGGGTCTCAAATTGTTCACGAGAGTCTTTATACTTGTGAACAGCGCGAAGGATGGTAACAACTTCCTTCTCGGTGGGCAGCGGCACGGGACCGGAAACGCGAGCGCCGGTGCGGCGAGCGGTCTCTACGATCTTTTCTGCTGCCTGATCAACCAACTGATGATCATAACCCTTGATGCGAATGCGAATTTTTTCTTTGACTGCCACTTGAAAACGCCTCCTTATTATTTTTAGTTGGCGGGCGACGCTAAAACCGTACACACCGCCGGGTGTTTCTTTCCCGGTCGTGAAAAAAACCGGACACACTGCGTCCGGATTCGGTAAGAGCGTCCTGTTTTTGGCCGCAAGCCATCGCAAGTACGGGTTGACGCACCGTTGGGTAGTGCGTTCCCTGCCTGTGGTTAAAACAGTTATTTCTTGTCGCCCGGTTTGAAATCGGACATACTCCGCGGAAAAACCGACCGTCTGGCCGCAACCTCCCGCATCATCGCATATCGTGCAGTCTGCGCTACGAAAAACGGGCATAATAATCCCTTTTTTCGCGCATGCCCAATTATATTACAATAAAACGTGAAAAAAGTCAAGCGTTTTCATATATTTTTTTGAAAATTTTTTGATTTTTTTGTATTCCACAATATGTAGTGTTTTTGCCAAATCCCCTACCCCAATCTGTACTTTTTGCGTGAAAAATTTTTTAAAAATATTTTTGAGCGGCAAATAGCATTGTAGGGGTTGGTGTCTAAACACCAACCCCTACTGCATTTTCTATATGTGTCGTGTAGATACCGTTATCGGAACAACGCATCTGCTGAAATACGTTTCGTTTCTCCCGCAAACACAAGGTCGTTGCCCCCGACTAAGGTTACCTTGCCGTCTTGCATCGTCATGACTATTTCATCCGTTTTCTCGTCTTTTGCGTTTTTCTGCAATATCACTGCTTGTCCTTTTGCATTGGTGCCAAATCCCGCAACAAACGGACTGCTGTAATAGAAATACGACATATCGTCCACCGTCAGGTAAAAGGTATAGACACCTGACGTCGGTCCGTGTTGCAACGTGCAGCGTTCCGCTTTACCGTTGCGGTCAATATCCACATCTGCTTGTGCAATCAGGTCTTCTGCCTTTGGCTCCGTCGTAACGCCGACCCGCTTAAACAGCAGTTGCAACTGTGCCTTGTACTGCTCGTCTATCGTATACGCATAACTTGAAAGCGGGTTTTGTACCGCGCGTATGGTAATATCCTTTTCGGGAATGTCATAGGTGCTGAGTATCGCGCACATCTCGGGAATACTCACCCCCACGTCATACGCAAAGCTGTTATCCGACACCGCGTCCAACGCGGCACTTGTGAGATAACAACGGCAATCCCCCGCGGTCATCTGCCATACGTCTACGATAAGCCCCGCCGACGTATCTACGTTGAAAAACTGCGGGTATTTCTCCCGTGCCCGCGACAAAGCGGCGTCATTCACAAGCACGACGTTACCGCTTATCAACGGCAACTCTCCGCGGGGCAGCGTGGCTGTTGCCTTTTCCGCTTTACGCAGTTTGAATATACAGCGGATACCGTTTTTCCCTGCGCCGATATACACATCGCCGTTTTTCTGTTCCAGCAGTAAAAAATACCCGTTGCTGCTATCCTGCACTTCTAACGCTAAGCGATTTTGTTCGCGCAACGTCTTTGCTGAAAACCCTTCTTTCCAACCGAAGGTCCATATATCGTCAAAGTTTTCTTTGGTCAAGGTTTTCTGCACCATCATATTGGTGACCTGATACTCGCCCAAAGCATTGGTTACCAGCGACAAATATTCGTCACCCACATAAAACTGCGGCGGTGCCTCATCAACAGAAAGCGTGAACGCATACCGCTCATCATCATATACTATTCTCTCTGCTTCGTATTGTACACCCACAAACGCATACGTTTCGCTGATAATAAACTGTACGTACGCGGTATACGTTTCTTCCGGCGCACCTTCCATAAAAAAGGTCTTTGCCAATCGGTAGTTGCCCCGTGTCAGGTCGTATGCCGACAGATCATACGTCTCGGTAAAACTTTTCCCCGGTTGTACGGTGTGCAAAAGGTCGTCAAACCCGATAGGTTTGTTCGGCTCGCAGGTCGTCCCATGGTTGTCCAGCGTAAACGGCGTGCCGAAACACAGCGTTTTATCGGTGTTATTGGTCCACCGCACACGTATTTCTTTTTCCTTCACCGACCCGCTCAGGTATTCGTATACCACGTTATCATATTCCGCCGCGGATACGGTTCCCGTAATGGCGTTTGTATCCGAACGGTACGGTTGCTTCGGGTTGGTCAGGAAGGTGACAACAAGCGCTATACACACCGCCACCGATACGACCATTAACCAAAATGCAGGTTTTTTATACTGCAACACCGCTTTGATACGTCCTCGTACCTCCGTTTCTCCGAAAGCCAGCGGACACACGGACAGTGCATCCCGCGACGCGCTGGCAATAATGAGCGCATCCGCATACGGTTTTTTGGCATCCGTACCGCACGTGCGTATCACCCGCTCGTCACACGCCAATTCAATGTCGCGGCAAAACAGCAAGTACGCCACCCACACAAGCGGATGAAACCAATATGCACAGAGCAACAAAAAGCCCAGCGGTTTTATGATATGGTCACGGCGGGACAGATGCGCCGTTTCGTGCGCCAGCACATATTCCCTATCTTCCGCCCGCATAGCCGACGGCAGATATACACGGGGACGGAACATACCCAAAATAAACGGGGTGGCAATGCGGTCACACATATAGATATTGTCTTGAAGCCGTACCGCTTCCCGCACCCGCAAGGAGATGCGTATATAGCCAAAAAGCGCATACAACAACATCCCTGCCACGCCGCAAAGCCACACAACCGCAGCAATCCACACCGCCGTTTGCATCGGGTTGACACTGTCCCCCGCCTGCGGCGTCATCGTCTGCGCCAAATACGGGTTAACGGTGGCGTTGAGCGCGGAAATGCCGCTGTGTACCGCGGGCGTTTCCATATACACGATCTCCTGCGGTATCGTTTCGCCGCTGGGCAACAAGCTGAGTATGCTTTCGGGCGCTATCGGGCAAACAAGCCGCCACGCAACCAACGCCCACATACACAGAGAAACCGTTTTAGGCGCTCTTTTCAATAACAACCGCGCTAACACAACAGCAAGAACCAACCATCCTGCGCTGATACTCATATTAAACACCGTTAAAAACAGTTCACTCACGGGAATCACCCCCGTATGCCGCCACCAGCTTGCGCAGTGCTTCCACTTCAGCGGCGGTCAATGTCTTGCGGGACGTAAATGCAGCCAAAAATGCAGGCAAGGACCCGCCGAAGGTGTCGTCCACAAACTGCTCGGTCTGTCTGGCGTAAAAGTCGTCCCGTTTGACAACCGCGGACACCGTTCCTTTTTCGTTGCGGAAAAGCCCCTTGTCACACAACCGTTTTAATACCGTATAGGTGGTGGACTTCTTCCATCCCAACAATTCTTCGCCGTATTTTGCAAGCATCGCAGACGAAAGCGGTTCGTTTTCCCAGATAACATCCGCAAAACGCGCTTCTATCTCACCCAATTGCCAACCCGCCATACGTACACCCCCCTTTTTTCGTTCTACATCTTGTAGACCAATTTTATTCTACAGTATGTAGACCGTTTTGTCAATAGGCGGTTTTACGTCTTTGCAAAGCAGCATACACGCCGTTCCTACGATATCTTTTTGTGTCTTGCGGAACGGATAAATCCGTTCCCTACAAACCCATTCATCAATTTCACCCCGCCGCCCCAAAAACAAACACCCGCCGTACAGCGGGTGTTTGTTCATTATCCGATGGTGATGTTTGTCGGCTTGCCGTTTGTGTAGGACACGGTCAAGGTGTCGCCGACTTTCAAGAACGGCAGTTCATTCGAAAGGGACGCGGAGAGTACCACAATGCCGTCCACGCCGTCCATTTTTACATAATACTGCGTATTGCCGTCCACCACAGCGCTTGCCAAAGCGGTGACAACACCTTGCGCTTGCGCTATGGTTTCCATTTCGGTGTTGGGGTCGGTCTCAATCTTCTCGTCTGCAAGCGCCCCGATATACGCTTCTCTTGCTTTATCCACCGTCGTGCCTGTGCCGACAATTTGATACTGCTCCATATCCACAAATGCGTACATCTTCACAAGGCCCGCATCGTCCTTGAGCGACATAAAGTATGTCGGTCTGCCGCCGACATTCAGCAGTATCGGGAAGGTCGCGTTATAATTCTTTTCTTGAATCTGGCCGCGTGCAGAATCCATTGCGGAATATTCCTCCGCACCCGCCTGCACGTAATACCGTGCTTCTTTGGTGCGCAGGTTCACCAGCACAAAACCGATGTTGGATTCATCCGCGGTCACCGAGGTGATACCGGTGTACATCCACACGTCATCATCAATTGCCAGATAGTTATAGCCGTCGGTGGGCATTACACAACCCTTTTGCCCAAACACCGAGTTCCAATACCCGTTTTTCAGCAATCCGTTATCGGTAAGCTGCTGGAACAGCATATTCTCGTCATATGCCTGGTCCACCCACTGCGGAACGTCTTTCAGCGCGTAATAGTCGCTTTCGCCCGTGGTGGCGTTCAGCAGTACCGCGCCGCAAATGTCGGGACCGCTCCAGAAACCAACCTTATACTGAATGACCGAAGCCACCCAGAAAGGCGTGCCCGCCTCGTCGATTTCAAACGAAACGCTACCGAAAATCTTGGTGGGGTATTTAAAGCGTAAGGCGCGGTCCACATTACGCAACAGATATTCGCTTCTGGAATAGCGGATGTTGCCCAGCCCTAAGTCAGATAAACGCACAAGGTCTGCTTCCTGTGTTGTCAGGTCCACCGTGATATACGCGGGCACACCCTCCGCGGTGTTGGTACACCATTTAATAAAGTCCGCATATTTTAAGGGTGTCACGCGAGTAGGACGGTCGTTAAAGTTAATCTGCGTATAGTCCGCTTCAATCTCAAACTGCGAAACGAGGTCGCTCATCTCGCCGAGCTTTCTCTGCCCCAGGCGGGTGGCGGTATCACGGTCCACCACCGGAATTTGCGACATAGACAGTTCCGCCACGTCTGTGGCAAAGTTGCCGTCCACCGTTTCAATCAGGGATGCATATTTCTTAGCATTAAAAATACGCGCGCCGATAAGGGACATCAAAAGAGAGAACAAAATGATGCCAATTACCGTGAAAATCACGATTTTAATGGGCAGTGCGGCAGATTTCAGCGCCTGCTTGCCGTCTGCAACAATTTCTTTGCCGTGTGCTCTGTTGCCGCCGATGTTGCGTTTTATAAAACCCCACACACCGCCGATGCAAAGGATAATGGTACACACGATGATGCTTTTAACCAAAAAGCCCCAAAACGCCTGACTGCGCAGGTTAATTGCGGGCAGGTCAAACCAGAACATTCCCGCCACCGCAATCACACAAGCCAAGATTTTGATAATTGTAGAACTAAACTTTTTCATTTCATTCACTCTCCTCTGATAACATCTATGATCAGCGGCTTTTGTTGCGGCGCGGTGTCCCCCACCGTCACCGCCTCTAAAAACCGTTTTTCTGCCGCATCCAATGTTTGTGCTTTGTCGGTATACAACGTGCAAAGCGTATCCCCCACCGCAACGGCATCTCCCGTTTTCTTGTGCAGGATAATGCCTGCCGCGTGGTCAATGGCATCCGCTTTGGTCTGTCTGCCCGCACCGAGTGTTACACCCACCATACCGATTTCTTCCGCATTCATTGCGGTAACGTATCCGTTTTCGGTGCACAACACGTCGCGGCTATACTTGGCTTGCGGCAACGCATCGGGATTGTCGATAAAACGCGTGTCTCCCCCCTGCACCGCAATCCATTCCCGCATTTTTGCGAGAGCTTTGCCGCTGTCAAGCGTTTCGGTGGCGAGCGTCAGCGCTTTATCGGCGGGTATTTCCAAAAACTGCGACGCCATTTCACTGCTAAGCGCCAAACACACCTCGCGCAGGTCGCCTTTTTTGCCTTTTAACACCTCAACGGCCTCTTTTACCTCCAAGGCGTTGCCCACCGCTTCTCCGAGCGGTGCGTCCATTGCCGTAATCAGCGCAGATACCCTTCTGCCGCAACGACAGCCGATATCCACCATCGCTTTGGCAAGTGCCGTGGCATCCTCGGGCGTTTTCATAAACGCGCCGCTGCCCACCTTCACGTCAAGAACGATGTTATGGGCGCCTGCCGCCAGCTTTTTACTCATAATGCTGGAGGTAATCAGCGGCAAGCTGTCCACCGTCGCAGTCACGTCACGCAACGCATACAGCAGTTTATCGGCAGGTGCCAAATTGCCGCTCTGTCCGATAACCGCGATGCCCACCTTTTGTACCTGCTCTATAAACGCCTGCGGGGTCAAGGTGGTTTTGTATCCGTGGATACTTTCCAGCTTATCCACTGTACCGCCGGTATGTCCGAGACCGCGTCCGCTCATTTTCGCGATTTTTCCGCCCATTGCCGCGGCAAGAGGTGCTACAATCAGCGAGGTTTTATCCCCGACGCCGCCGGTGGAATGCTTATCCGCGGACAGTGTGCCAAGCACGGACAAATCCACGTTATCCCCCGACTCTGCCATTTTTAAGGTGAGGGTCGCGGTTTCTTTCGGGGTCATTCCTTTGAAAAACACCGCCATACAAAAAGCGGATGCCTGATAATCGGGAATGTCCCCTTTGGTATAGCCATCCACAAAAAAGCCGATTTCTTCAGCGGTCAATACCCCGCCGTCCCGCTTTTTGCGGATAATATCATACATAGTCATACGTTTCACTCCAACTTGAAACTAAGCGGTAATAACTCACCAAGGGTTACAGTATCTATGTCGCCGTTTTCGCGCACAAGATACACCGGCATTGTAGGGTCGCAAAACTCTGACAAGGTCTGTCGGCACACACCGCACGGGGTAATGTCGGTATTTTCCTCGCTTTTGCCGCCCGCTACCGCTAACGCGGAAAAGAGGCGCTGCCCTTCGCTCACCGCCTTGAACAACGCGACCCGCTCGGCACACACCGTCGGAGAAAACGCGGCATTTTCAATGTTACAGCCCGTATACACCTTGCCGCTTTCGGACAGCAACGCCGCACCCACCGTAAACCGTGAGTAAGGGGCGTATGCGTTTTCCCGCGCCTCCTGCGCTGCGGCACATAACTGCTCTTTATTCATTATTCTTCCCCCAACATACTGTTTCCTGCGCACGCAAACGGCACGTCTAACGCCGTCGCCACGGTGGCGGCAATGTCCGCAAACGTATCCCGCGTACCGTAATTGCGGGGATATACACCGCCGCCAATCATCAAAAACGGGGTATATTCTCTTGTGTGGTCGGTGCTGTCGTCACCGGGGTCGCAACCGTGGTCAGCAGTGATGATAAGCAGGTCATCCTCCCGCATCTCACTTAAAAACCGCGGCAACCAATCGTCCACCGCGGCAATAGCGGCGGCATAGCCGTCCACATCCTGTCGGTGGCCGTACAGCATATCAAAATCCACAAGATTGATAAACGCAAGACCGTTGAAATCCTCTTTTTGCAAATCAAGCGTTACCGCCATACCTTCCGCGTTGCCCGCGGTGTGTATGGCGCGGGTAACGCCTTTGCCCGCAAAAATATCTTCTATTTTACCCACCGCTATCACGTCTTTGCCCGCGGTTTTTATCGCATCCAGCACCGTGTCTTTGGGCGGGACAAGCGAAAAGTCTCGGCGGCGGGACGTACGCACAAAATCGGGTGCCGTGCCCGCAAAGGGGCGGGCAATCACCCTGCCCACACCGTGTTTTCCCTGTAAAATTTCTCGGGCTTTGCGGCAATAGTCGTACAGCGTTTCCACAGGCACAACATCCTCGTGCGCCGCAATCTGAAACACGCTGTCAGCGGACGTATACACGATAAGGTCCCCCGTTTGTATATGCTGTTCACCGTAATCTTTGATAACCGCTGTACCCGAATAGGGTTTGTTACACAACACACCCCGTCCCGTCGCCTGCTTGAAAGCAGTCAGCACTTCCTCGGGGAAGCCGTCGGGATAGGTAGGCAACGGTGTATCCGAAATAAGACCCGCTATCTCCCAGTGTCCTATGGTGGTGTCCTTGCCGCGCGAACGCTCGGTCATACGGGCGTGCGCCGCTAAAGGGTACATCCGCGGCACGCCGTAATCTACCCCGTCAATATTGAAAAGTCCTAGTTTTGATAAGGTGTCGGCGCGAAACGCGGGAGAACCGGCAATACGCTTTAACGTATTGGTGCCCGCATCACCGAAATCTGCCGCATCGGGTGCGGCGCCGATGCCGAACGAGTCCAGCACCATCAAAAACACGCGTTTTATCAACGGTTTTCCTCCCATGCTTTCGCGGTTTCTAAGCTTAAGGTCATCATTTCCGTAAAAGAGGTCTGTCGCTCCTCTGCAGGCAGACTCTCACCCGTCAGAAGATGGTCGGACACGGTGAGAATGGCAAGTGCATTTTTGCCTGCGCGGGCGGCGGTCATATACAAAGCCGCCGCTTCCATCTCTACCGCCAACACGCCCATTTTTGCAAAGGACGGGGTGATTTTTAATGCTTCGGGCAGTCCTTCTTCATCGTTATAGAAGGTGTCGGTAGATAAAATATTGCCCACCTTTACCGAAAGTGCCAATTTCTCCGCGGCATCGGTGCAGGTCTTGAGCAACGGATAACTGCAGATAGGTGCAAAGGTGCCGTTTAAGCGGTATTTCGAAGCAAAATTCGAATTGGTGGACGCACCCATACCCAGCACGATGTCCCGCACCTTCACGTCCTCTACCATACCGCCCGCAGAGCCGACGCGGATAATATTCTCCACATCAAACGCCTCATACAGCTCATACGCGTAGATGCCGATAGACGGCATACCCATACCCGATGCCATCACCGAAACGGGGACGCCTTTATACGTGCCCGTGTAGCCCTGCACCCCGCGCACGTTGTTCACAAGTCGCGGGTTTTGGAGAAAGTTTTCCGCAATAAACTGCGCACGCAACGGGTCGCCCGGCATTAACACGGTTTTTGCAAAGTCGCCTTTATTCGCTTTAACGTGAGGGGTAGGTGTTTGCATCAATAGCCCTCCTTGGTATCTACATTTTTTAAAATTTTAATGATACGGCTGGTGCCCAGGCGGTCAGCACCAATCGTCAAGAACACCGCGGCATCCTCCAGAGAAGCAATCCCGCCCGCCGCTTTGATTTTTTTGTCAGGGGACATATACCCTGCCATCAGCGCCACGTCTTCTTTGGTCGCACCGCCGCCCGCAAACCCCGTAGAGGTTTTGATGAAATCGGCGTTGGACGCGGATACCGCGTGACATAACGCGATTTTTTCATCCTCGGTCAGCAGGCAGGTTTCGATAATGACTTTTAATATCTTGCCGTCACACGCAGCCTTTACCGCATTGATTTCCTCGCGGACAGCATCGAAATTGCCCATTTTTGCCATACCGATATGGATAACCATATCGATTTCATCCGCGCCGTTCTTGACAGCATCGGCGGTTTCCGCCACCTTCACCGCGGTGGTAGTATACCCATTCGGGAAGCCGATTACCGTACAAATTTTCAGTTTGTCCCCAACGTATGCCTTCGCGCTCTTCACAAACACGGGCGGGATACACACACTTGCAACCCCAAACTTCATACCGTCGTCGCAAACCGCTTTGATTTCGTCCCACGTGGCGGCGGGATCTAACAGCGTATGGTCTACCTTTTTGACAATATCTGCAATATCCATTACTTTGCCTCCAGCATTTCTACGATAACAGGTTCAATAACGTTGGCCATTCTTTCAAAGCCGATGTCGTTGGGGTGGGTCATATCCACAAAGCAAAGTTCGCGGTCAGGGCCTTCCACCAAGGTTTCTCCGTCGATAAACCAGACGTACTTATCGCCTGCCGCCACCGCATTATCGTAGGTGGCACGGATAACGGCACGGCGCTCACGGTTGACGTCGCTGTAATGCGCTTTGGGCATAGACATCATCAAAATGGGCAGGGTGGGATTCTTTTCGCGAATACGCTTGAAAAACGGCTCGTGGGTCGCTTGCAAAAGCTCCAAATCGGGCGCGTTATGGTCATAATCGTACACAAGCGCTTTTATCGGGACGGTATTGATATAATCCGCCATCGCGAGTTCGCCGCGCGCCCTGCCCGACGTGCCGAAATTATAGTAATCGAGGTCTAAATGACGCGAAATACGCGCGTTATACGCGTTAAACACGTTACAGCAACAGCCGCCCTCGGTGATAGATGAGCCGTAATACAAAATCGGGCCGTAGGTGTACGGCGTCGGTGCTTCTACAGTGGCTTCGTCGGGAACGGAAACAATGATTTCCTCAACCGCGGAATTGCGCGGGAACCACACGGTGATGTCCTCCATACCCTCCTCCTTGCGGAAGGTGGCGGTGTTATCTAACGTGTAGTAATCTTTCGGAGAAACCAGACCGGCAAACCGCGATGTTTTTCTGTCCCCAATCATTACCGCCGCCGACTGCGCGGCAAATGCAGACATACCCATATCGGGGCGCATACGCTTTAACACCACGCGCACCTCAAAAACCTCTGCGTCGGTCCTGAAGCACAACCGCGCACCGGGCGTATTTTCGGCAAGCGGACGGATATTTTCCATCTTTTGGAGCAATTCCTCCGGAAAACGGCGCAACGCGCCTGTTTCTTCAAAAAAAGGTACACCGAACACTTTCAGCGGTGCATCGGTATGACGGTAATTTTTCATGGTGCCAGCCCCCCCTTTTGTTACTTCTACTATAGCATTTCCTTTGCGGTTTTTCAACCGTGTTTGTGTATAATTTACACCCTGTTTTAATACATTTCACAAAGAGGTGTGAAAAATGGATATCGGTATTGTGATAATATATCTTCTTTTACTTGTCGGCATCGGGCTGTTGGGTGGCCGCGGGGTAAAATCTGCAGACGGATTCACCGCTACCGATACAACCTACGGCGCCCCCGTGATTTTTATGAGTATGGCGGCATCCTTTATCGGCGGCGGCTTTTCGGCGGGCAATGCTGCTTTCGGCTTTGAAAGCGGTATCGGTATGACGGTGGCGTTGCTCGGCTTCAGCGTTGCCACCATATTGACAGGGCGGTATCTCGCGTGCGGTATTGCACGTTTTGGCGGTGCCGCATCGGTTGGAGATATCATAACCCGTGCATACGGCAAAAGAGCAGGGATTGTAGCGGGGCTTTTCTCCTTTATAACCTGTGCAGGGGTGGTGGGCGCGCAAATAGAGGGTATGGGCGGTATTTTACATACATTGCTCGGCATCCGACCCACCGCAGGGGTGCTTGTCGGTGTTGCAGTGGTACTGCTGTATTCCACCGTCGGCGGTTTGCGCTCGGTAATCGCCGCGGATATTGTGCAGTTCATCCTGTTGGCGGTCGGCATGCCGTTACTGCTTGTTTGCGCCGTTTCGGCGGCGGGCGGCATCGGCGCGGTGTTCACAGCCACGCCCGCCGCTTTTTTTAATCCCTTAAACGGGTGTACGTTGCCTGCGCTTCTCTCCCTTGTTGCCACCTTTGCGTGCGGCGAGCTGTTGGCACCGCCGTATACCGCGCGGTTACTTATCGGTAAAAACTTAAAAGCCGCCGCACGCGGCACGGTAGCTGGCGGTGTGTTCTCCATACCTTTTTTCTTTATCACTTTTTTCATAGGTCTCACCGCACGCGCGCTGTCGGTGACCGCGGTGCCTGCCGACGCAATGCCCGCGCTGATTAACGCGGTGCTGCCGATAGGGGTGCGCGGCATTGTCATGGCATCGTTGGTATCCATGCTGCTGTCCGCCGCCGATGGATTTTTAAACGGTGCGGCTGTGGGGCTCATACACGACACCCTGTGTCCGCTCGGCGTGGTGTCTGCTAAAAGAGAGTTGCAGGCTCTGCGACTTTCCAACGCGTTGACGGGGGTTACCGCTACTGCGGCGGCGTTGCTTTTGCCGGATATTTTTGTTATTTTGAAGCTCGCTTACACCTTTTGGTGCCCGCTTATCGTACCGCCGCTCATTTTTGCCCTTCGCGGTAAGCCCACCCATCCGCGTGCCTTCCGCGCGGGATTTTTAGGCGGCTTTTTCATAACCCTTTGTTGGGATTTCGTCCTCGGTGCACCGTTTGGCATAGCGGGTGCGCCGCTGGGAATGGCGGTGAATTGGCTGCTGCTTTCTGCCGTTACGAAAAAGGCGGAAACGGAGAAAATATTGGTGCGTTTGTAAGACGGAAAGCGAAATTTGCGAATGCTCCCAAACGGGCGATTCGTGAATCGCCATTACGCACACGCAATAAACGCTATTGTAGGGGCGACGTCTTTGTGCCCGCCCGTAATTGCGCACGAGAGCGGCGTGGATAAATCCACGCCCTACACGGTGGATGAGGTGGAAAGCGCCCCTCGACTGTCCGCAACATACAGATTTCGAACATTTGATTATGTAGGGAATGGATTTATCCATTCCGCAAACGGTACCAAACGGGCGACCAATATTTCAGGTGCGACTTAAGCGTTAGCGAGCGTCGACGGAGTAGCGGCATAGCCGATACTCCACCCTACGTATACAATTCGAATGCTCCCAAACGGGCGATTCGTGAATCTCCCATTTCAATGCTGTTTGCGGGCAGTCGAGGACGCCTGCCCCTACAACACCCATTATTTTTGTAAATTTGCATACAACAAAACCGCCCCGTGATTTTCACGGGGCGGTTTCTTATGATTTTTAGTTGGGCATCGAGTTTTTGGAGAGCATATCGCTCATATCCAAACCGATTTCATAATCAGCATCCGCAGCAATAGCGGCGTCAACGCCGATAGCTACGATTTCCATTTCGGGAGCTTCGTATTTCATTGTTCTTTTCCTCCCTTATCAACCCGCGAAATCGTTATAGCAGTAGTTTACGGGATCGCTGTAAACAACGGTGCCGTCCGCCAATTTCACGAAGGTGCGGGTGATGATACCCACGTTGCTGGCATCGAACGTATCATTTTTAATGTTCTTGACGTGTACAGCAACATCTACATAGT
>JAZSED010000002.1:0-4167 GCA_045531495.1 Acutalibacteraceae bacterium | reverse complement strand
ATCGCTGTTGTTTTTATTGTTGATTTTCTTTGGCTATGTCGCAGGGATTATCTCAAAGTTTTTGAACCAAGCGTATATGGCTGACTTCTCACAAAAATGGTACGTACTGTTTTTCTATTTCCTGAACTTGTTTATGGTAGGCCTTGACCTTATTTTGTATTTCAGAAACCGCGCCCTTGACAAAAAACGCGAAGAAGCGAATTAACAGCAAAGCACCCGACGTGTTTTTGTCGGGTGCTTCTTTTTTGTTTTGGTCGCGTGCGGTACGCCAAACGGTTTCTATTGCCAAGACGCTGTATATATGATAGTATATCTATATAGGAGAAAAGAGGTGTGCCGCATGGGTTTTGATAAAGTGAAAAAGAATTTAGGGTTCGGCTGCATGCGTCTGCCGATGGTTGATGACAAGGTGGATTATCAAGAATTCAACCGTATGATCGATGCGTTTATGAACGCAGGCTTTAATTATTTTGACACCGCACACGGCTATATTGACGGCAAAAGCGAGCTTGCCGTGCGCGCGTGTCTCACCTCGCGGTATGACCGTGAAGATTACGTATTGGCGGATAAACTGTCCGCGTGGTATTTTGAGACGGAAGAAGAGGTGTTGCCGCTGTTCCAAAAGCAGTTGGAAGGGTGCGGCGTGGAATACTTTGATTTTTATTTGTTCCACTGTTTGACACGGGAATCGTATCCTAAGCACAAGCAATGCAACACCTTCCAAATCGTGCAACGGTTGAAAGCAGAGGGCAAGATCAAGCACATTGCGATGTCCTTCCACGACACGGCGGATATTCTGGATATGATATTGACCGAGCAGCCTTGCATTGAGGCGGTACAGCTGCAGATCAACTATCTCGACTATGACGACCCGGGCGTGCAGAGCAAGGCGTGCTATGACGTAGCGGTCAAGCACGGCAAACAGGTCATTGTGATGGAGCCCGTCAAAGGCGGCCATCTGGTCAACCTGCCTCAAAGGGCGGCAAAGCTGTTTGACGATTTAAACGGCGGCAGTTATGCGTCATATGCCCTGCGCTACGCCGCAAGTTTCCCTGCAGTATGTATGGTGCTCTCGGGTATGGGCAATATGGATATGATGCAGGATAATATCAACACCTTCAGCCCCTTTGTGCCGCTTTCTGCAGAAGAGCTGGCGGCGACCGACCGCGCACGGGAGATCATCCGTGAGACCAGAAAGATTCCGTGCACCAAATGCAACTATTGCGGAGAGGTTTGCCCGAAGCATATTCCCATTTCCGACCTGTTTGCGGTGTATAACCGCTTTTTGACCGCCGAGATTACCAAAGGGGCGGCAAAGGAGGCGTTTCCGACGGGCGGCGCGCTTGCCGCGGATTGTATCGGGTGCGGTAAATGCGAAAGCGTTTGTCCGCAAAATATTGACGTCAAACAACAGATAGAAAAGATAGCAAAAATATGAACAAGGATACCATACTTACTAAAAACATACTGACCGAAAATGGGTACACCTGTGTGCTGCACGCGAACGGAAAGACCTACTACTCAACACAGCGCGGTGTAAAACCGTTGATAGAGTTTTTGGAATCGGGCGACGATTTTCGCGGCTTTTGCGCCGCTGACAAAACGGTCGGCGCAGGTGCGGCACACCTGTACGTATTGCTCGGCGTCACATCCGTTTGGGCAAACGTGATGAGTGAAGAGGGCAAAAAGGTTTTAGAGCAAAACCATATTTCCGTTTTCTGTGAACAGCTCGTCCCCTACATTATCAACCGCGCAGGCGACGGTGTGTGCCCTATTGAAAGTGCAGTAAATGGTATCGCTTGCTCCACGCAAGCACTGACGGTCATAAAACAAACCTTACAAAAGCTTCAAAAATAAGCACGCAAGGCGGAATGGGGCTATGACCACGTAAAGCCCGAAAATGTTATGGTAAAGTGTTTACAAACGTAAAAATAGATGGTATACTCCCTCTTGTTGTCAAAAAGAAACAAGAGGGAGTATATGCATATGTATGATATTATCGCGCAAGCCATTGGTATTATCGCCATGGTGTTTGTTATCATTTCCTTTCAGGGAAAAGACGCGAAAAAGGTTATCGCCTGTCAGATGATCGGTTGTATTTTGTTTATCATCAACTTCTTTATGTTGGGCGCTATTGTCGGCGCGTTGATGAATATTATCGCGACCGTTCGTGCGGTGGTGTATATCAACAAGAAAACCTTCCGTGCGGACAGCCCCGTGTGGCCTGCGGTGATTGTGGCGGCTTGTCTGGGGGCGTATGTATTGGTCTTTACCGTGTTCGGCAAACCGTTCACCTTGGGTAATGCCGTACTCGAATTATTGCCGGTCATCGGCAATGCCATTGCCACTCTTGCGTTCCATACCGGCTCTGCAAAACGGATTCGCCGTTTGGGTGTGTTTGTATCCATCTGCTGGATCATTTACAACAGCGTCAACTTCGCGCTCGGCGGCATCCTCTGCGAAGTGTTCAGCCTGGGCTCTATTTTCATTGGATTTTTACGTCACGACCGTAAAAAAGCAGTACAAACAGAAGAATAAGAGATTGAAAAAGCACCCGACACGTCGGGTGCTTTTTTACGCCTTGACACGTGTTTGTTACACGGATATAATGGAAATATACAGCAGTTGTGAGGAGAGCTTTTTATGGTCTATACAGAATTGCAAGAAAAGGTATGGAAATTTGAGAAGGCACAGCGTTTGCACGCGACAACCGAGCGGTTTGCACGTCATTTTGCCTCTATTTTTGTACTGTTAGGCACATGGTTGGCGGCTTTCGGCACCATTGTCACGCAGGTTTATACACCCGAAAAAGCAGCCAAGGTGGATATGTGGGTGCTGTCGGATATCTGGGAGGAAACCTTTGCGTTTTTCCAAACCCTCGCGTTACCTTTTTGGGCGGTGTTACTCATTATAGGGTTTGGTTCGTCTGCTGTGGCGGCACTTGTGACCGTTTTGTATTACTTCTGCGCGAAAGCGATTTGCTTTAGAAAGAAACCGCAAGAAACACAGGAAACGCTGGAAAACACCCGTGCATTGCGTAGGCAGTTTGAACAGGTGCAAGATGCATATGAAAAACACGAGGTGAAACAGGCGGTAAACTTTTTGGTGTGTTTCTGGGTGAGTCTTTTGCTGCTTACCCTTTCTGAAGAACAGGCGGGCGAACCGGACAAAATGTTCTTGTTGGGATTTTTGTATACGGTGCTAGCCTTCCTTGCCTTTATCATTTTGCGTGCCACCTTTATTTTGTTGGTACAGGGTCTTTGGAAGGAAAATCTTGTATTAGAAAAAGAAATTGAAACGGCCTTAAAAGAAAAGATAAAGCGACTGGAAACGCGTGCAAAGGAAGCGAAGGAAAAACGAGAAAAGCAAGTGCGCGAAAAGAAAGCAAGAGAGAAAAAGGCGGCGTTTGAGAAAGAGAAAAAAGAAAACCTGGCGCGCGCAGATGCTTTGTACAAGGCGCTTTTGGAAAACCCGACGGATGATATAGAACGGCTGTATGAGATTGCAATATTGGGTCATCACGACGCGGCGCTGTTGTTGGCGCAAGTGTGTATGCCCCAAACTACCTCTTCTGAATTGACTGACGAGGAGCAGGAAGTGTTCCTCAAACTGATGTATGCGGCGCTTGGTGCGGTAGGGAGATACGACCAGCATTGCAACCTCACTAAGTTCTTCTACTATACAACAGCTTTGCGATTGGGCGAGATTACTGAAATAGACCAAGCAAAAGAAGTGCTGAACGAATTGCGGGAAATCAAGAAAAGCGGCGATTTGCCGGAAGGGTACGTAGACGTTTGTACGGTGGCAATTGAAGGATTGGTAGAGATTATCAATAATCACAGGAAACAACAGAAGGCGGCAAGTTGGACACCTTCTACCCCCGTTACCACCACTTCCAACTACAGTTTCTCCGATTATTCCGCACCGATATCCACGTTGGAGCCGACGGTATGGTCGGATTTCCGTACCGATGAGCCGCTGTACCGCGATACGGCAACCGGCAAAATCGTAAACGCGGCGGGCGAAGAAGTTTCGGTCGCTTGGTGGGATTGATTGAAGACAAAAAAGCACCCGACGAAAAGCGTCGGGTGCTTTTTTAATAGTTTACAAACCGATAACAACATCGTATGTTGCGCCATCGGCGTAGGGGAGATAGGTGCCGTCAAA
>JAZSED010000144.1:0-3703 GCA_045531495.1 Acutalibacteraceae bacterium | reverse complement strand
ATGTTATTTTCTTTTGCGTACTGCTCGGCATAGCTGCCTGCTGGTGCGTGAATAACTGTATCTTCACAATTTTCCAAAACACAACCGCCAAATAATTGACCATCATCAATACGAGTTACACTGGCAGGAATATAAATTTCTTTTAATCTTTTACAATCTCTAAATGCAAATTCTCCGATAGAAGTTACGCTATTGGGAATGATAATAGACTTTAATCTTTTGCATCCAGAAAAAAGATAACCTTCAATGTGGGCAATTCCTTTTGGAATAACAACAGAGGATAAGCTTTCACATTCATAAAAGGCACTATCTCCAATATTTGTAACGCTGCTTGGTATATTTATAGAAGCAAGGTCTTCACAATTCTTAAATGCATATCTGCCGATAGATGTAATACTATTTGGAATGGTGATGGTTGTCAAGGAATAACAATCACCAAATGCTTCAGCACCAATGGATATAATACCATCAGGAATAACTATTGAAAATATGCTTTTACAACCACTAAATGCCAGGTCTCCAATACGTGTAACCCCTCTTGGAATTATGATATTGCAATCCGTGCCTACATATCCAAATAAAACATTAGAAACAATAATAAAACCCTGTTCATTAGCCAAACCATCACATCCGACAAAAGCACTATCATCAACATTCGAAACATTTTCGGGTATAGTGACTCGTTTTAAGTTTTTACATCCATCAAAAGCGTTGCACTGGATTTCTTTGACACTATTAGGAATGTGTACGCTTGTTAGGTCTTCGCGCCCAGAAAAAGCAAACCCGCCAATCGTTATAATATTATCAGGGATTACTATGTCTCCACCATCGCCAAGGTAGTCGGTAAGTACACCATTTTCAATTATAAAATCATTATCGGGCATTCTTAAAACCTCTCATTTGGTTTGATTTATTATATCATAATTTCATTATATAATCAACTACGCACCAAATTCGGTACAAGGATGTTATTTGTCATCGGGTTGTTGAGTTTTCTTCCACTGCCAATAATCGTATTCAATCGGCGAAAGATCTTGCTTATCAGCTAAAAATTTCACGCACGCTTGAAACGCTTCATATTGTTCAAGATCCTCTTCCTCAATGCGGCTCCAAGCCAATTTCTCACTATCTTTATATCGCTTGAGAAGAAGACTTGCCTCCTCGTCATTCATTTCTTTCAGCGCTTTCTTAATGTTATTTATCATAATGTTATCCATTGGGCAATGACATTGGGTAAAGTTTGCGCGCAAGAGTTCATCTTGATATACTAAAAGGAACATATTTTTGGCAAGCATATTGAGTAGTTTTTGCGCATTTCCAAAACGAAAAATCGGGCTTGACGGATTTCCGCCCTTTGTTATGTATATAATCTCACTTTTGTTTTCCTCAATATAACGCGTAAAGGATACCTGTAACGCCTCAGCTGCTTTATAAAAATCCGGCTTTTCGCCGTTAATGATACTATCTACATATTGTCTTGCGATAACCTTAGCTTCTTCGTTGTTGCGCAATGGCTTTTTGTTTCCCTCAAATGCTTTTTGGCCAATGGCGTCACCCAAAGCCGCACCATAAGAATAGTCAAAAACTGTTTTTTGCAACTCATCATAACTGATCATTTTAATCACTCCTTTTTATCATTATAACATACTGTTTTCAAAAATACAAATAACGACGAAAGCGAGGTGAATCACACCTCGCTTTTGCTGTGTATAGAACAAAATATGCTGTTTTCGTCAAAAACCGCCCGCAAACATAGTATTAATAAAAGCTTTATACTATATAAAATTTAATTTATGAACGCGTTGGTTCACTTGATATTAACTGTTTGAAAACAATGGTTTTTGACAGTCTGAAGCCCTCCGACCGCGGCCGGAGGGCTTTACGTTTAGATATTAGACTTATCAGCCAACCCACACGCCGGAGGCGTTAAAGGTGTATCGCTTGCCGCTGATCGTTATGGTGGTATTGGCAACCATATAGCCGTTGGCATCAAGATAGTACCACTTGCCACCATCCGAAATCCACTTGCTCTTGGTCATAGAACCCTCGCTATCCAACCAAATCCAACCAATAGAGTCTTTTGCCCAACGGTTCGTCCAGCAGTAGCCGTCTGCACCCACATAGCACCAACCTTTAGAATCCTTAACCCACTGATTAGTAGCCATTGCACCGGAAGCGGTGAGCCAACACCAGCCCTTACTGTCACGCCGCCACTGTCCGGCCACCATATAACCATCCGCATCCAGACAGTACCAATAACCGCCGTCCAGAACCCATTCGCCCTTGACCTTGGCTCCGTTCTTGTAGAAGCACCACTTACTGCCTTCCTGCACCCAGCCATTCAGCTCGGTGGGGATGTCCTTGAAGGCGACCTGTGCGGTTACGTTGCCTGCGGGCATCGTAAAGGTGGTGGTTGCGCTGTTCGCATCGGCAACCGTCGCGCCGTTCACAACCCACTTGTCAAACACCTGTCCCGCCGGAGCAGGGTCTGCCGTCAGGGTTACGGTCGTCCCCATGGTGGCCGTCGTTACGGAGGCGGTACCGCCACTCACGGTGACGGTGTATTCAACCGCCTCCCAAATGGCGTAGATATACGTGTCTTGGGTGATGACGATCTTGTCACCGGGTTGCTTCTGCTCACCGTTCACACCGCCAATGGCCCAAGCCTTAAATCGCTTGCCGACAGGCGCTTCAAACGCACAGTTCTCAAGTGTGAACGTGCCGTTTTCGACCACCACATCGCCAATCATCGTGCCGGAGCCGCCGTTATCCAAATAGGACACCATATATTCGGGAACCGCTTCCCAGACAATCGTGAATTTGTTACTGATCGCCACCGCATCCGATCCCACATATGCCACGATACGGTAACGGTAGCTGTTGGTGGTGTCGCCGGAGAAGGTGTAATCGCCCTCAGGTGCTTGGGGGTTGCTGATGCGATGCCACTGGCTCCAAGCCACGCCGTCCCAATACTCAATGCTGTAATACGTGGGGACCACATTCGTCGCCCAGCTTATACGGTGAGATTGGCCGGGGGTCAAAACCGCGCCCTGAGGCTGAGTTGTAAAGAGATAGAAATCCGCCTCGGGAGCCGAAGCGCCCTTCATAAAGGTGTAGTATACGTACACGGCATTATCGCTTGCGTAAACGGCATCCCAGTTTAGTCTCTCCGTCACTTCCTGACCGTCGATATATGCCTTAACGGGAGAAACAAACTGAGAAGAGTTTACGCCGCCGATCTGGGTAGGAACGATCTTGATCTCCACCTTGTAACGCTCACCGGAACGGAAGGTATCTTCGCCGTAGAGCAAATTGTCTTCACAATCGTACCAGTTGATATACTCCACAGTGTACAGTTCGGGATAAGCCGTGGTAATCTCTCTGTCGGGTATCTTATCTCCCTGAGGCGCATCCAAATCGTAGATCATGATCGTGGAAATATCCTGTTTATTGCAGGTAAAGGTGTACTGTACCTGCTGATACCAAGTACAATCACCACCTGTGGTAATAGGTGCGGCGGCATAGCCGTTGACAGTAGCGGTCACGGTAGGCTCGTAGTCCCTGGTATGGGCAAATTCAAAGCCATCCTCGGTTTTGACGTATACCCGTACCTGATACTCGTGACCTGCAATAAAGGTCTCGTGTTCATAGACCCAATCGTTTTTGGTCAGATCATACCAGCCAATGCCGTTTTTGATGAAAT
>JAZSED010000104.1:0-1967 GCA_045531495.1 Acutalibacteraceae bacterium | reverse complement strand
GGTCAAACCGTATTGTCGCCCCGTGTCGCACCGCGCACCGTATCACCTGCCTTGGAGAAAGACGGGCGGGTGTGTGTCCGCGTTGGCAGTCATAACCGTGGTTACATACCGTCTGAAAGTCCTTTAAAAACAGGTGATTTTCCGCTGTGAGGCGTGTTGCAAGCGCGGTGCGGGCGGGGGAGTCGGCAAGGCTTGTTGCTACACCCGTTGCGCCGCTTTGCGTTACAGCGTAAAAGACGGTTTCCACCCATCGTTTTACGGCAAGCGCGGTGTCTTCAATGTACAAAAGCGGTAATACACCGTAATCCAACGCCGTCGGGAACAAAACGGATGTATCGGACAACCGCATACCGCCGTTTGGCGCGGTGCGGCAGGTGTACGGGGCTATATAGGTCAAAAACGGCAAGGCCGCGCGAAGGGATAACGGCGCAGGGCAGGAGGATGTCAGTCCTAAAATCTGCAGTTGTTTTTGGGGCGTGTTGTTCATCCGTACCGCAAGTGCCTGCCCTGCATATAGCCGCGGCACACCGCAAAGCAAGGGATTCATACGGTATAATGCCCGTGCAGTGGTGCCGTACCACGCGGCAATTTCGCGTACGGACTCGCCTTTTCGCACGGTATGGAAGGTGTGTACACGGCGCACGGTCAGCGCTTGCCCTGTTGCCAACACCGCGTCGTGTGCAAGCCCGTTGTCTGCCGCAAGGCGATGCGGCGATATGCCGCACCGTTTTGCGGCGGTGGCAACGGTATCCCCTTTTTGTGCAATATACATATCCAATACAATCACCCCGACAGCCTGCTTTGTTCTACTATATGAGAAGGTGTTTGCAAACAGAACGGCAAAAAACCACCAAAAAACTATGATTGATATGTTGTTTTACGTAGAAAAATCGGTTGTTTTTGTTTTTACGCTTATATATAATAAAATTGTATACTATGCAAAAAGGAGCGATTCTGTATGAACTGCAAAAAATCCTTATCTGCCATACTTTCCCTCGTAATGGTGGTGACCATGGTAGCGTCCGTTATCGTGATGCCCGCTCATGCGGCGACCGAAAACGGAAACGTGCCGTTTGGCGCGCCCGCCATTAAAGCAAACGTCGGTGAGACCATCGACCTTACCGAATACGGCGTAGAATTTGCAGACGGGGTTTCCACCAAAGACGGTTTGACCTGGTGGAACAACACCGTCTCTACCGTCGTACCGTTCAAACGGCCTGCCATTCTTGCGAATGTCGGGGACACCGTCGATTTGACAAAATGGGGTGTCGAGTTTGCTAACGGTGTGGCGACCTCTGCCGCCAATATCAGTTGGCAAAGGAAATTACATCCCAATACCGTTACCTTCGGTATGCCTGCTATTCTGACCGACGCAGGCACCAAAATCAACTTTGCGGACTATCCCGTGGAGATGACCGAGGGCAACGTTGTTTCGGGAGACAAGCTGACCTGGAAACAGGTGGGTGCGGTAAGCGAAATACCGCTTATCACCTACGGCTCTCCTGCTATCCCTGCCAATGTCGGTGAAACCATCGACCTTAGCAAATACGCGGTAGAGTTTGAAAACGACGTTACGACCCGTCCTGCCGACATTACGTGGGCAAACGGCGATGCGGCTGTGACTTCGTTCACCCCTGTCGCCAAGGGCGTCACCGCACTCACTGCGACCGCAAACGGCGTTTCCAAAACCATTTATGTGGTTGCCAAAGCGCAAGCGGATACGGAATATACGCTGTATCTTAACGATTTTGACTCGGCAGAAGCGGTTGCCGAGCTAACCAAAGCGTCTTACGGCGGCGGTAATACGTCTTATGCGTATAATGCCCAAACGGACAAATTGGATATTTTGCGTACCGATACGGGCAACCGTAACCTGTTTTTGTTCCTGCCCGAATGGATTGGCGAATTCGGCGATTATATTGTCGAAATGAACTATACTGCCTTGTCGAAATATTCCAACAACACGA
>JAZSED010000115.1:0-8308 GCA_045531495.1 Acutalibacteraceae bacterium | reverse complement strand
CAACGTATTGACCAACGCCTGTATGATGTAACCGAAATAGCAGGCAAAATAGGTCGAGCGATAGGTTGTTTTCATTTTTTCACCTTCTACCCTGCTATTCTACAAGAAAACGGTGAAAAAGTAAAGACCTAACCGCGCTTTTTGCGATGCAAAATGCACAAGGTGATAATCGGCACAAGAGACAGTAGTAACACCATCACCACGTCCCCATACGCACCAACCGAAGCGGCAATTTTCTCCCAGGAATTGCCCGCAAGCGAGCCGAGATACACAAGTGCCATATTCCACGCAAAAGAGCCAATTGTTGTCAGCAAAAAGAAGGGCAAAAACGGCATTTTCGCCATACCCGCGGGTACCGAAATCACGCTACGCACAATCGGCACGCATCGGCAGATAAGCACCGCCGCTGCGCCCTTTTTTTCAAACCATTCCATCGCACTTTCCACGTCGGCACGCTTAAAATGCAGTATTTTTCCCACTTTTCCGTCCAGCAAGGTCATCACCTTGTCAGCGCCAAGCAACCGTCCTACGCCGTACAAGACAAGCGCGCCGAGCAAAGAGCCGACAGTGGACGCGAGTATCACAAACCACAACTGCATATCGGTACAAGTGGTCATAAACCCGCCGAAGGTTAAAATTACCTCGGACGGAATCGGCGGAAAGATGTTTTCCACCGCTATCAAAAACACAATACCGCCGTAACCCCATTCGTTCATCACCGCAATAATCCATTCGCGCACCTTGCATCTCCCCTTTTCATTGTAGGGTATGAAAGGAGAAATAAAAAAAGACCAAAGGCGTATAACGCCTTTGGTCACGGTAACGGTATGCAACGTTGCCTTGCCGTTTTGAGCAGTTGTAAACAGAAAACAGGTTTCAACGAAAGGTAACCCCTGCTTCTCTCTGTTTTGTCGACGGGCGATTCGTGAATCGCCCCTACGTTGCGAAATCTTACTTGTCTCGCTCACATAACTGCAACAGCCTAAAGTTTCGGTCATGTCACCTTGACAACAAGGGAAACTTGATTTATAATATCCACCACTTGAAAAGAGGGGGTGAAGCGATTGGTAGAAAGGCTTGATAAAGCTATAAACGGTGCGGAACAGCACCTTGATGTCGTACAAAGCGAACAACAGAACTTTACGGTTAAGCCGATAGAAAACGCAGTGATAAAGCGGGCTATGCAAGGCGAGGAAAAAGCCTTTGAGCAGGTTTTTATGGGCACCTACCGCTATGTGTTTGCGACGGTACGAAAGTATCTCAAAAACGAGCAGGATGCTTACGATGCCATCCAAGACACATACATACGGGTCTACAAGGGAATTTCACGCCTGCAATCTGCCGATTCTTTTTACCCGTGGCTTCACCGTATTGCAGAAAATTGCGCCAAAGATATTCTTAAATTTAGCGAAAACGCTTTATCTGTATCGCCCGATGATGTGGCAGAGAAAGCAACGGCAGAGGACCAAAGCGTAAACGCCGATGTGGTCGCTGATGTCAGCGAAGTATTAAAGTTGTTACCTAAAGAACAGGTGGATTTGTTGATTCGGGTGTATTATGACAAAATGCGCGTGTCCGAAATTGCCCGTATGCAAAATTTACCCGTCACGACGGTGCATAACCGTCTGAAAGCCGCAAAGAAGAAACTGAAAGAGCTGCTCAAAATCCGCGGTATTGACAAGCCGATTTACAGCGGAGAACTTGTTACAATGATATCCACCGCGCTGAGAGATGCTATCGGAACAGAACTTTTAAGTATGGCGGTGGCAGAGGAAATATTGCATACTGTTACGGGCAGTAAAAATAAAAAAGGCGCATTTGTTGTGTCTGTATTCGCCAGAAAAATGCGAAATACTGCCGCCAAGAACATAGCCGCACTGTTGCTGTTGGCATGTTGCCTGACGGTTGCTTTTGTCGCTTTGATCGCAAGAATAATGACCAAAGGCCCACACAGCGACGAAAACGGTTTTTCTACCAATATAAGCACCACCGCATCTGCTTCGCTGATCAGTTCACACACTTTGGCAAGCACCACTACTACTGCAACTTCCACAAAAACAAGCACGCATTCATCAAAAAGTGTTACTACTTCAGCCTCTTTGACCGCAAAAACGTCTTCCGCCACCACTGCAAAAACTACGGCACAGCCGCTTATCTTGCACGAAGCAGATGAAAACTTCGGTACGTTTACAGAGGACGGCTATTTGGATATTGCAACCTCGGGAGACAGGATATACGCTGCGGTGAACGATATTTATCTCATAACCGCAAAGAAAGATGCCGGTCAGCTTGACAGAATATTAATTACAAACTTTTACGAACTTTACGGCGACAGCGGATGTTTTTTGAACGTATTTAACGACAAGGTGTATTGGATCAATCAAAACGCCGAATCGCGTTTTGTGCTTAATCGCTGTAATATTGACGGCAGTGGGCATTACACCAAGGTTTTTGACGAGTTTGATTGTACGTTTCTGACCGATATGCTGGTGGCAAGCGACGGTATTTATTTTCTTGCAGGCATTCACGGTGACCGTGAATATACAAACAGCGCAACGCTTTACAGAACCGATCACGATTTTAATATCAAAGATACTTTAGAAAACGTTGCCGATTATACACTGATCAAAGATAAGATCTATTATCTTTACGGGCACGGCAACGGCGGTGTTCTGTATAGTGCCAATCGGGTTGCTTTCGATAATCAAACCAACATATCCCCCGACCGTTTAACCTACGGCAGCGTATGCTCTGTGGGAGAACTTTTGGTGCTTGGTCAGTATAACCAATATGCACACAGCAATAGCGTCCCGTGCAGTAACTTGACAATTATAGATTCTGTAACGGGGAAAATCGTCAGAAGCCTAAAAGGTGAAGCCGGTGAGCTTGTCAAGGTAAAGGACGTGTCCCCTCTTGACGGCGGCACGGTTATCTACGAACACAACGGCGTGCTGAAAACGCTAAACATCGCCACGGGCGGGATACAAAACCTTAACAGTCCCTTTGGCACCGTCTACGGTAAGTACAAATATCTGAAGTTCGGCAAGAATCTTATCATGGGCGATCTTTACGCAGACAGTGCTTTTTACAGTTTCCATTAAAGCCAAAAAAAATCAGCCACGAATATGGTGGGTGCGGTTGGGGATTAGCAGAAACCAAAGCCCTCCTTGTGTAAAGGAGGGTGGCTGAGCGAAGCGAAGCCGGGAGGATTGTCATAATGCGAGCCGGCAACAATCCCTCCGTCTTTTTGCCGCTACGGCAAAAATCCACCTCCCTTTACACAAGGGAGGCGATAATAATGCCCACAAATAACAAGAGCAGATACACAGTTTTTGTGCATCTGCTCTATTTTTATCCCCAATCGCAACTCCTTATCGTGGCTGATTTTTTTGCCGAAATGTGGTAGTTTTTTGCGTTTTTAGAGTCTATATGAATAGAGAAACGTGCCAAAAGACATCTGCTGTGAGGGAACTTTACAAGGAAGTGTTCCTATGCATTGTGGCGCTACAGTATTCTGACGGCGTGGTATATAATTTGGGAAGGATTGTATGTATGCGAGGAATGAGAATGAGTATGATGGGAAAAGAGTTAAAACCGGAGCATTTGTGCGGCGTTTATGCCGAAATTGCCACAGTTTTGGATGTAGAAGCAGCGATAAAGCTCCATAGCCGATACCGTGGAACTCAAATTTCATTCCCCGTTGAGCTACTCAGCCGCGAATACATATTTGAACAAATCAAAAAAGAATATAACGGCACAAACATTCGCGAGCTTGCCACAAAATTCGGCTACACCGAAAAGTGGATACGCAAAATCGTTAAAAGCAATGAGGAAAAGTAATCCTCATTGTGAAAATACAAGAAAAGAGGTTAAAAAACTATGAATTACTGTAAAAAATTAGGCGCGGTGTTGTTGGTGGTCATACTGTTATTCTCCATCATTCCGACAACCGTTTTTGCCAATGCTGAAAGCGCAACTATGAGCGAAGAGTTCAGCAAGGTATTGACCGATGGGAAAGTGGTGTTGGATTTTGCCAAACCCACTTCGATGGAAGATGAGATGATTTATGTAGCATTAGAGAATTTTCTGTTGCATATTGAGGATTTTGATTTTATAAATTATAGTTATCAATTCGATATCAGTACATTCCCAAGCGATTTTTCCAAGATCGACCTCACAAGGTTTTCATTAAACGAAAATAGACATATCGAAAGTGAAGAAACACACACTGTTGACGTTGTGTGGAACTATGATGAGGATGTGTTGAAGGAAGCAAAATCCATTGTGGAAAACTTCCCTGACGAATGGTCAACGGGAATTTATCTTGAACTTTCGGATTTGGAACTCATCAATTATTGTGTATACAATAAGCCGCTCCACAACAACTACAACGGACCATTGGCCAATTATTCCAGCCAACTCAAGGATGCTGTGGGCGGTAGCAACTTTTATTTTGACGTGCAACTCCACGGCCAGGCGGATCCCCTGTTCTATACCGGGAACGGAGGAAACGGAAGATTAATGCATAATAATATTGGATATTGTGCTGTTGGCGTAGTCAGTGCTAAAGCCGATCACGCGATATACGTTCCCGAAAACACGCCTGATACCAAAGACGCGCTGATTGCGGCGGCGCAAAAAAGAGTGGACGATTATATCGGCAAGAACGTCATCAAAATCACCGATTCCGAAGAAACCGTATCGGCGTATTATGAAAAAGAGCTTGCCGCATACGATGCAAGCTTGACTGCCGCCATAGCAAAGCTGGATGAAGTACGTGCTTTACTTGCGGAAGAAGAAGCAAAAGAAGAATCGCTTCGTGATTTGAATCGCATCCAGGGCTATACACGCGACATAACCGCTTGCGAACAACTGTTAGAGTTGATTGCCAAAGAGGAGCAAAAAGAAAAACCGGACTTTATTGAAATGAAAAGTTTCACAGATACCTCACATGATATATACGATGCGTTTGATAACAAGGTGCGTTTTATTCACGATTTTGAAGAAGGTGGCATATATCATTTCCTCAACGATGCCGCAGGCGAATATATTTTTGATGTCGAAGTGGTAGAAAAAGGAGAAACCTATAAATTTGTTGTTATCAAAGACGACACCAAGCTTACCGTTCCTACTTACGCAAGCACCGATTTCAAAACAAACATATCCGTTTCTACCGATTCTTCGGAGGTTCCACTGGATACCAATATCAAGGTTGATAAAATAACACATGGTAAGGAGCACCACCGCATCTGTAAGGTTCTTGACATTGAGGATGGCGAGATGTTTGACATCAAGCTGCATTCGAACTCCGCAGACAAACATATTACCAAGCTGGAAAATGGCAAGTTCTTGGTTAAAATCCCCGTCCCCGGCAAGTATAAGGGTAAAGAAGTGGTTGTCTTCTATGTGGATGCTGACGATAAGATTACTGAATATACCACAACCGTTGACAAGCATGGTTATGCCTGTTTTGAAACAGACCACTTTAGTATTTACACCTTGGCCGCTAAGTCTGATAATACGCCGCCGTCGCCCAGTACAGGAGATAACAGCAACATTTTCCTCTGGCTAACGCTATTGTTAATATCCGGCTTCGCTATTACCGTGATGACCTGTCATCGCAAGCAGCAGGTAAATCGATAATTTTGATAGAAAAAAGGACTTGGGAAATCCCAAGTCCTTTTTTTGTAATGCGAATTACTTATTTTGCTTCGGAAAACGAGCCGACCGTAGACGCCAAAACCACGTACCACAACTGCATATCGGTACAGGTGGTCAAGAAACCGCCAAAGGTTAAAATTACTTCGGACGGTATCGGCGGAAAGATGTTCTCTACCGCTATTAAAGACACGATACCGCTGTATCCCCATACATTCATTACCGTTATAATCCATTCACGCATTGCCTTCTCCCCCTTTTCCTTTTTAGGGTATGAAAAGGAAAAGAAAAAAGACCAAAGGCGCTATACGCCTTTGGTCACTTTGATGCTATGTAATGCTACTTTACCGTTTTGCAGGACAAAATGCATAGCGTGTCGCTTCGCAGGAATATACTGTGCGGTTTGTATTTCTTTGCCGTTTACCGTTAAGGTGGCGACACCTTTTTGCGCGTCCGCAATCAAAACAACGCGAAATGCGCCTGCTTCCTGCGGCAACTGCCACAACGCCGTGTCGTCCCAAACGGTAGGTGTTGCACTGTTAAATACAAAGCCAACGGCATCGGGAATGTCAATTATCTCGCCTTCCACCGTCAACGTATAGGTATCTACCCCCTGCATCCGCCCCGCTTGTACCCATTCACACACCGAACGACCGTTTTCAGATGTTAATGTACATTCCTTTACATTTAACTTCAACTTTGGAGATATATTGCCTGTTGCACCACCGGTCAATGCACTCCAACCCAAGCAATACGGGTCGGTGTTTTCAAAGGTTTCTTCATATACAACAGTATCACACGGCGGATAGGGCGTGATTTTCGGAGTGGGTACAGTCATATTGAGAGTCACTTCCCCCTGGCCGCTGACAATCGTTTGTTCTATAGTATCAGAACTAATCAAATATGCATTGCACGGCCACAAACGTACCGCGTGAAACCAAAAATCGGGGCAAGGCCACAACAATGTTTTGGGGTTTACACGGCGATACAGCTCGTCTGAACCGCCGCCATAACCGTGATGTCCTACCTGCAAAAATTCCGATTGCAAAGCGGCATCGTCATACCGCTCACACAGCACCGCAGAGGCGGTCGGCATTGCGTCACCTAAAAACATTACGCGGCGCTCCCCAACCGTCATACGCAACACAAGCGAGCAGTCGTTCAAATTGACAAGCCCTTCAATAGGACATAAATCTTCCCACGTAAATAACACGTCAAACACGGTATCGTCACAACAAAACTGTTGTCCCGTCTTTGCTGTCACTATCTCGGTGTTTTGGAGTGTTTTTACCGCGTTTTCAAACGGTACAAGGTCGGAAAAACCGTTAGATACATGTCGTGGCGGAAAGTTATATATCAATTTATCTAAAATAAACTCATTGGGATATTCACGGCACAGCCCCACAAGACCGCCGAAATGGTCATTGTGCGGATGGGTAATAAACCATGCAGCAATATGTGGTTTGCCTTCCCGTACATTCTGTGCGGTCAGCAAAGAAAACAGATGCGCTGCCTCTCCCTCTTCGTCATATCCGCCGTCAATTACCACAAATCGTCCATCCGTTAAACAGACAAGATAGGTCATACCGCAATCTGCGGCAAAATACCTATGTTTTACCTGCGTTAATAAAGGTGTAACTCTTTGCATCCTTATATCTCCTCTGTATAGGTTTATTCCTTTACGTTATATACTGCAGACGTATCAAAGAATTTTTCGTTATACATAGCCCATGTTCTGCACCCCACTTGCACCAGTAAGAAATCATCCTTCAAATCTGCGGTATCAAAAATGGTTTTGTTGTTTCTGGGACAACCGGTCCATTTATAAAAATCCATATTGCGATAAACAGACTGCACCCCTTCCCGTGCAAACACCAGACGGTACGGCGCATAGGCAACCCATTTGAACACTCTGGGCACTTCACCTATTTTATCCACCACAAAATCTCGGACCAGATAAAACCGCTCGTTCTTGATTTGATACAATTTTAGTATTACCAAGGTTGTATCCAACAGAACAATAGCTAACGCAACGAGGTGTATTACCAAAAAAGGTACATTTCTGCCGCAATTTTCAAATATAGCGCCTATCAACAGAGTAATAATCCAAAGCCACGGAAACACCAGCACCCCTGCCAGCACTTGCTTGCCTAATAGCGCACGCATATCCTTTTTGATGTTTTCCATTGTGACAATTTCTTTTTGCATAGCAACTCCTCCAACGCCAATATACCACACCGATATACGAATGTAAATAAAAAAAAGAACTGTTACCAAAAGGCAACAGTTCTTTTCGTTAGTTACACTTATTTCGCTTCAGAAACCGCAACAGCGCAAGCAACGGTCATTTAAACCTGTGGGTTATTACCTGCGCCAAATGAACCCCCACCTTGCAAAATATCTTAATGATGATTTTACCATATTTCTTAACAACTTGAAAATTCTCCTCTACAATTATATATAGAACATATGTTCTTTTTTGTTGCCCTGTACAAATTCATAAAACTATGTTATATTTTGAAAGGAGAATATCGTTGGACTATTTATCAGAGGTTATCAAGGCAGCCGTGTGGGATCAAAAGCCGCCCGAAGCACCTCGATGGAACAAATGGATTCACAGAAACTTAAGTGATAACCATTGCGAAGAATG
>JAZSED010000084.1:0-6064 GCA_045531495.1 Acutalibacteraceae bacterium | reverse complement strand
GCCCTGTTCCTTCAGCGCGGGGTTGAAGCGGAACATATTCCAGTAACCGCAGGCCACAGCCTTCTTCATTTCATCCTGGCAGTGGATCATGCCGCCCTTGTTACTGTGCATCTCGCAGGGAGCGTAGCCGATGACGATGGAAGGACCGGGATATGCCTCAGCCTCCTGAAGTGCCTTCAGGGTCTGGTTCATATCGGCGCCCATGGCGATCTGTGCAACGTACACATAGCCATAGGACATAGCGATTTCTGCCAAGGATTTCTTGGAGATAGCTTTACCTGCCGCCGCGAACTGTGCAACCTGACCGATCTGGGAGGCTTTGGATGCCTGACCGCCGGTGTTGGAGTACACTTCGGTATCGAATACCATAATGTTTACGTCTTCGCCGGAAGCCAAAACGTGGTCCACGCCACCGAAACCGATGTCGTATGCCCAACCGTCGCCACCGAAGATCCAAACGGATTTCTTGGAGAGGTATTCTTTGTCTTCGAGAACCTCAGCAGCCGTCGGGCAACCCGCAGCAGCCGCTTTTTCGAGTTCAGCAACGAGAGCGTCGGTAGCAGCAGCGTTCGCTTTGCCGTCGTTAACGGTGGCAAGGAACTGCTCAGCGGCCGCTTTAAATTCAGCGGAAGCTTTATCGGACGCTGCCATTTCTTCGATCAGGTTGATAAGACGGTTGCGCACCGCTTTCTGACCGAGGTACATACCGAAGCCGTGTTCTGCGTTGTCTTCGAACAGGGAGTTCGCCCAAGCAGGACCGTGGCCGTCTTTGTTAACGGTGTAGGGAGAGGTAGCGGCAGGACCACCCCAGATGGAGGAACAACCGGTCGCATTGGAAATGTACATACGGTCGCCGAACAGCTGGGTGATGAGACGCGCATACGCAGTCTCCGCACAACCCGCGCAAGAGCCGGAAAACTCGAGCAGGGGCTGTTTGTATTGGCTGGAAATAACGGTAGAACCGCAGATTTCCGGTTTTTCGGTAACGTTAGCCACCATGTAGTCGAATACTTTCTGTTCGGCTTCCTGGCTCTCGCGAGCAACCATGGTGAGAGAGTTAGTGGGACATACGCCTACGCAGACGCCGCAACCCATACAATCCATCGGGGAGATAGCCAAAGTATAGGTGTACTCGGTTTTCACGATGGGCTTGGGAGCAAACTTAGTGCCTGCAGGAGCAGCCGCTTTTTCGTCTGCGTTCAAAGCGAACGGACGGATGGTAGCGTGCGGACATACGAAGGAGCACTTGTTACATTTTGCACAAGTGTCAGCGTTCCACTCGGGAACCATAACCGCAACACCGCGTTTTTCGTAAGCGGCAGCACCGTGTTCAAAGGTGCCGTCAGCGTGGTCCATAAATGCGGATACCGGCAAAGAGTCGCCGTCCATCTTGGAAACGGGTTTCAAGATGGTGTCCACCATTTTAACCAATTTCGCAGGACCTTCGGCTTTTTCAGCCGCACCGTCGTCGGTAGCGTTCGCCCAAGCAGCGGGTACGTCTACCTTCACGAAAGCGGAAACACCCGCGTCGATAGCGTTGTGGTTCTTTTCAACAACGTCCATACCCTTCTTGGAGTAGGATTTGGTCGCCGCGTCTTTCATATACTGTACCGCTTCCTCAATCGGCATAATCTTCGCCAGAGCAAAGAACGCAGCCTGCAGGATGGTGTTGGTACGTTTGCCCATGCCGACTTTCGCGGCAAGGTCGATAGCGTTAACGAGGTACAGCTGTACGTTGTTTTCCGCAATGTAGCGTTTGGTTTCCGCATTCAAGTGCTGGTCAAGCTCCTCAGCCGTCCACTGACAGTTGATGAGGAATACGCCGCCGGGTTTTACGTCGTTAACAATTTTGAAGCCCTTGAGCAGGTAGGACGGATTGTGGCAAGCCACGAAGTCCGCTTTGTTGATGTAGTACGGGCTCTTGATCGGCTGGTCGCCGAAACGCAGGTGAGAAATGGTCACACCGCCGGTTTTCTTGGAGTCATACTGGAAGTATGCCTGCACGTATTTGTCGGTGTGGTCACCGATGATTTTGATGGAGTTCTTGTTCGCACCAACAGTACCGTCGCCGCCCAAGCCCCAGAATTTACATTCAATGGTGCCTGCCGCCGCGGTGCCGGGAGCGGGCTTCTCCTCGAGGGAGAGACCGGTAACGTCGTCCACAATGCCCAGGGTGAACTGCTCTTTGGGTTCATCCTTCGCCAATTCGTCAAATACAGCGAATACGCTGGACGGGGGCGTGTCTTTGGAGCCGAGACCGTATCTGCCGCCGACAACTTTGATACCTGCACGGCCGACTTTTGCCAAAGCGGTAACAACGTCCATGTACAGCGGTTCGCCCAAGGAGCCGGGCTCTTTGGTACGGTCGAGAACAGCGATTTTCTTCGCGGTCGCAGGAATGGCTTCCGCCAATTTTTCTGCGCTGAACGGACGATACAGACGGACTTTTACGAGGCCGACTTTCTCGCCTTTCGCGAGCAGGTAGTCGATAACTTCTTCCGCAACGTCGCAGAAGGAGCCCATCGCTACGATAACACGGTCAGCATCGGGAGCACCGTAGTAGTTGAACAGCTTGTAGTCGGTGCCGAGTTTGGCGTTGACCTTGTCCATATACTTTTCAACGATGGCGGGAACCGCATCATAGTATTTGTTGCAAGCTTCACGGTGCTGGAAGAAGATGTCACCGTTTTCGTGAGAGCCGCGCATAACGGGGCGCTCGGGGTTTAAAGCGCGTTTACGGAACGCCGCAACAGCGTCCATATCGCACATTTCTTTCAAATCTTCGTAATCCCAGATCTGGATTTTCTGAATTTCGTGAGAGGTACGGAAACCGTCAAAGAAGTTAATAAACGGCACGCGGCTCTCAATAGTAGCAAGATGTGCTACAGCGCCCAGGTCCATAACTTCCTGGGTGTTGGTTTCGGCGAGCATCGCAAAACCGGTCTGACGGCAAGCGTATACGTCGGAATGATCACCGAAAATGTTCAGCGCGTGAGAAGCTACGCAACGCGCGGAAACGTGGAAAACCGAGGGGAGCAATTCGCCCGCGATTTTGTACATATTCGGGATCATCAGCAACAAGCCCTGAGAAGCGGTATAGGTGGTGGTAAGCGCACCTGCGTTCAGGGAGCCGTGCACGGTACCGGCGGCGCCGGCTTCGGACTGCATTTCGGACACCTTTACAGTAGTGCCGAAGATGTTTTTCACGCCTGCGGCTGCCCACTGGTCAACATAGTCCGCCATGGGGCTGGAAGGGGTGATAGGATAGATACCCGCAACCTCGGTAAATGCATAAGACACGTATGCCGCAGCATTGTTACCGTCCATGGTCTTGAATTTTCTTGCCATTGGTATGTTCCTCCTTTAAGGATTAAAATAACATCATTTCGGCGGACGTAATCCACCATCTGTTAGCATAGCACATTTTTGAGATTATGTAAATGTTTTTTTATGTAAATAACGAAAAAATCGTTAAATTTTTGTCGAAGTCCAAAATTACGCTTTTTTGGGGCAAAAAGCGGTTTCTCACAAACTCTTTGTGTTGTTTTTCTCCCGTTTTCTCTCTCTTTTGGCTGTTTTTCTCGCTTTTTCGCCGTTTTTGTCCGTTGACAGACGGCAAAAAAACCGATATGATATATCCAATCGGATTTTCGCGCTGCGGCGCGGCAAAATTTAACATCCGACCTCAATGGCAAGCAACCCTTGCTGTTATGAAAGGGGAAAACTTACATCATGGACCCTGCTCCTACAGGATCTCTGGTGCTGACGACTGCGGCGCAGAGCGCGGACGTTAGCGGCAATCTTATCGGACAAATTATTTTGTTGTTCGTGTTAATTCTCTGCAACGCCTTTTTCGCGGCGTCTGAAATTGCGATTATCTCCTTAAACGATGCCAAGCTATTTAAGATGGCAGAGGAAGGGCATAAAAAAGCAAAACAGGTGTTAGCACTTACATCCGATTCCTCGCGGTTTTTGGCCACCATTCAGGTAGGCGTCACCCTGGCCGGTTTCTTAACCTCCGCCACTGCAGCGCAAACCCTTTCCAAACCGCTCAGCGCCTGGTTTATCGGGTTGGTACCCCAAGCCGCCGCGTTTGAAACGTTGGTATACGGTGTTTCTGTGGTGGTTGTCACCTTGCTGATTTCCTATTTTTCGTTGGTGTTGGGTGAATTGGTGCCAAAACGCATCGCGATGCAAAAGCCCGAGCCGATTGCGTTCGCGTTTATCGGGCCGTTACGGGTTGTCGCGGCGTGCACCAAGCCGTTTGTAAAATTCCTGTCGCTGTCTACCAATATTATCGTGCGTTTGTGCGGTATGGACCCCCACGCAGATGAGGAAAACGTCACCGAAGAAGAAATCCGTATGCTGGTTGATGTCGGCGAAGAAAAAGGCGTCATCGAAGAAGTGCAGAAGGATATGATTAACAACATCTTCGAATTTGACGACCTCACCGCCGGAGAGATTATGACCCCCCGCACCGACGTGGCGGCGGTGGACGTTGAGGATTCGCTTGACGAAATCTTGCGCGTCGGCGTGGACGAGGGATATTCCCGACTGCCGGTATACGAAGAGGACATCGACCACGTCATTGGTATTTTGCATATCAAGGACCTGCTTCCTTACGTTGGCAGAGAGGTGCCCGAAGGTGTGACCGTACGTAATCTGTTACGCAAAACCTACTTTATCCCCGAAACCAAGCATTGCGGTGACCTGTTCTCCGAAATGACCGCCAAGCATATGCAAATGGCGGTGGTCGTAGATGAATACGGCGGCGTCGCGGGTATTGTGACGGTGGAAGACCTTTTAGAGTCTATCGTCGGCAATATGCAGGACGAATTTGACGACGAGGAAGAAGAAATCACCCAGCTGAATGAAACCTCCTTTGTGGTGGACGGCTCCACCGCGATGGAAGAATTGGCAGACCGCTTGGACGTAAAGCTGCCCGAAGGCGATTACGAAACGGTCGGCGGTTTCCTTTTACAACAACTCGGCCGTATTCCCGAGGCGGACGAGCACCCGCAAGTACAGTTTGAAAACGTGCTGTTCACCATCCGCGCGATGGACGACCGCCGCGTAGACGAGGTGCACGTTGAATTGGTTCCGATAGAGGAGGAGGCAGAGGAATCCGAAGAGGGTAATGCTAAGAAGGACAAGCCCGAAAAGGATAAAACTTCCAAATCCGAAAAAAAGTAAAAAAAGTGTTGACAAATAAGAATCCTTAGGTTATAATACAATCCGCCCCTTGAAAAACGGGGGCGGAGATATGGCTGTATAGCTCAGTTGGCTAGAGCATGCGGTTCATACCCGCAGTGTCATTGGTTCAAATCCAATTACAGCCACCAATACGGCCCGATGGTCAAGCGGTTAAGACACCGCCCTTTCACGGCGGTATCACGGGTTCGATTCCCGTTCGGGTCACCAAACTTTGGGCGCATAGCTCAGCTGGTTAGAGCGCCTGCTTCACACGCAGGAGGTCAGCGGTTCGAGTCCGTTTGCGCCCACCAAAGAAAGCAACCCCACGAGAGTGGGGTTGCTTTTTTGGTTGTGTCTCTCGGCTCAAACCCGCTGAACTCCGCTTTGCGGAGTTCCTGCATTTTCGCGCACGCTAAACGCGTGCGTTTTTGCTTTCGCAAAAATACCGAAAATTGCCCTAAAACAAACAGTATGCCGCATTATACGGAAAATATAATGCTGTCTGTTTAAGACAGCAAGGGTAATGCAGGAGTTCGACCTTGTCGAACTCCACGAGTCCGCTTTGCGCCGTTTTTGCAACCACCCCTTCGGGTGGTTGCTTTTTTGGTGGCGTAACACGGCGAGAACCTGCTGAACTCCGCTTTGCGGAGTTCCTGCATTTTCGATCACGCTAAACGCGTGCGTTTTTGCTTTCGCAAAAATACCGAAAATTGCCCTAAAACAAACAGTATGCCGCATTATACGGAAAATATAATGCTGTCTGTTTAAGACGGCAAGGGTAATGCAGGAGTTCGACCTTGTCGAACTCCACGAGTCCGCTTTGCGCCGTTTTTGCAACCACCCCTTCGGGTGGTTGCTTTTTTGGTGGCGT
>JAZSED010000008.1:0-2803 GCA_045531495.1 Acutalibacteraceae bacterium | reverse complement strand
GGTCAACAATCTTCAGATTATCGCATGCGGCGTTTTCATCGTTCATAGACAGATAAATGTAGCCGCCGTCATAGGTGTCGGGAAGGTCGTATGTGATAGCCGCCTCCTCCGCATAGTCGAAGTAGAGCATCACCGTGCCGTCCGAAACCACGATTCTGAAATGGTGGTAACCGGTGGTAAACGGCTCTATAGTTTTGGTGGTGAACATATCACTGATGCCGTTCTGCGCCAGGTAACCCCACAATTTTGCAGTTCCTTTTTCTCCGGAAGAACTCTTTTCTACGTGGAAAGAGAAGCCGCCGTTCTTGGAGGTGGCATGAATCTTCAGCGGGTCGGTGTAATCCTTCGCACCAAAGCCGATGGGTACCCATCTGCCGGCCGCTTTAATATCCACGTCCAGAATAAAGTTCTTAAACTGCTGGGTTTTCAGTACCGCAATGCCGTGGTTGGAAGCGTAGCCGGCCCAGCCACGTTCATCCTTATAGGTGAAATCATTGTACTGCGGGAAGGAAACGCCTTCTGCGATTTGCGTGGTATTCGCATACATACTGTTGTGCTGGAAGCTGAGAGCACCGTTTTTCACAATGATGTTATCATCTGCGGTACCTTCCGTATGAATGGCGGGCAGGTCGGTACCATTGGTGCTCGGCAGATACCAGCTTTCGAAATCCTCAAGCTCTGTCGAGGAATCGAAGTTATACATAATGGTGTTAGCGCGGTTGTATTTACCCACGTGAACGGGGAATACAGCGCGAATACCGTTAGTGACCTCGAGATAACCAATAAGGTTCGCGTCGCCGTCAATGGAGAAGTCAACCGAATTGGGATCCCAGAACACTTTGCTGGTTTCTTCAGCGCCGCCCTTCCACACTTTAACCGTGTCAGGCAAGGTCAGTGCATCAAAACCTTCATTGGTGCCGATCATCTGCGGCTGGAAGGTCTCCACTCTGGTGTATTCGGTTTCATAGTCAACCGTTACACCGTAGTCGTTCAAACGGGTGAGATACAAGCTCGCCACGCCGCCGTCTTCGCCTGCAAAGCCGAAGGACAGGTAGCCTGCGTCTACTATTTCGGCAGGCAAGGTGCGGGTCGCACGGAGCGTACCGTTCAGGTAAACCTCAACCACACGGCCGTATGCACGGACGCGCACGTTGTAGGTGCCTGCGGGCGTACCCGACGCTCTGCCGGCGATTTCAGCCGCCGTACCGTCGCCGGTTGCAAAGGTCACTTTGCCGCCTGCCGATACACCGACAGCAAAACGGTCTTCGTGGTAGTCAGTACCGCCTGCGGTCTTCGTAACCTGACCGACCGTAGCAGCATCCTGCTGTCTGCCGATGACCCAGAAGGTGCTTTGCTTCTTGTCATCAATCTTTACTTTGAATACAGCGTCAAAGTTTTTGAAGGTTTCGAGAGCTGTGTCATCCTTCTTAACGGCCATGGTTGCCAGCTTGCCGGCTTCCAAATCGTTTACACGGGAAAGCAGGCCGTCCGCGTCAACCGCCCAATGTGCGGTAAGCGCTTCTTTGGCAACGTAGTTGTCGCCGTGATAGTAGAAGTCATACAAAGCGGAAATTTCTGCTTCGGACTTGTTCATCGTTTCGTCAAAGCGGTCTACAGTGGTATCCCATTCACAACCGGGAACAGTCTCGGTGTTGTTGATATCCATCTGTTCGCCGATGGCATCCAAACGTGCGATGGAAATATCTCCAACGTTGATCTTTTTGGAGCCGAAGCCGAGCGCTAAATAACCTTCTTTATCATAATCAATCGTGGCAGGTGCGGTGCTGTTATCATAATAGATGGTAGAACCGCTCTTAATGATAACCGTTACCTTGTCGTTAACCACGCGCACCGTGATATTGACCTCCTGCGGCAGCTGGGTGGTGGCTGTTACCACACCGGGCGCTGTCGCATCAGCGAATTTCGCTGTCTGGTCATCGTTGTACATATCGCCTTGAGCAGGCTTGTGTGCGCCTCCGATATTATCGTATTTTGCGTAAATGTCATCGTTCGCCGCAATGGTAAGACCTGCGGGGGAAATGGCTACAAACGCCTGCTCTTGGGTGATTTTGTAGTAACTGTCGGTAAATTTACCGGGAATCTGCTGACGGAAACCGATGATTACACTGTTATCATCACGTTTGACGTTGTCGTTAAAGCGCACGTCAAAGCTGGTTTCAAAGTTTTTGAAGCGAAGCTCTTCGCCGGTCACTGCGTTACGCGGTACAAGTGAGGACACCAGACGGAAGGTCTGCGCGCCGCCTGCACCCGAAACGTTACGCTCTAACCAGCGGTTATTATACAGGTTGCCGAAGTAACCGAAGTTTTCGGTCTGCGAAGAATACGCTTTCGAAATACCCGCTTCTACCTGATTGTATTTGCCTTCGTTGTTGTAGTAGATGGCAAATTTGTTATCCAGATAGTTGATAATGGTGGAGGCATCCGGATGTGCGTTTTCGCCGACCTTATCTACAAAGGTGTAGTAATTCGTACCTTTGAACTGCGGATACTTGTCGGGCTCGAGAACGTCTTCTGCTTTGGGCAGTTTGCCATCCTCGGTACGAATCGGGTTACCGTCCTCACCCAATACGTCTACGTATTCACCGCCGTACAAAATCGGGTTGCCTTCCGCATCCCAACGGGAAGCGCTGTATACGGTTGTGCTGCCCTGCGTTCCGTCCTGCTTCAAATAGGTGGCATTTTCCATCGAAATGAGGTCTTTTACCGAGAAGAAGAACTTGTCACCGGCAGAACGGGTGTGGGTGCCGAAATCGACAACATCGCCGTTTTCGTCCAATTCGGT
>JAZSED010000055.1:0-5769 GCA_045531495.1 Acutalibacteraceae bacterium | reverse complement strand
GACAATGTTTTCGGGGAAATACGTATCTTCGTACCGTTCCAAAAGATAGTTTTTATACGCATCGTCTATCACAGGAAATTCTGCCCGCACGTAGACACGCCGTATGTGTGGGTATTTTTCTTTCAATTCGGTTACAATCTCATGGCAAAGGTCATTAAAACGGCTTTTGCTCCCGAAAAGAAAGGTGTCGATATGCAATTCGGTAATCATTTTTTCGACACAATTGTATACCTTTTCCCTTAACGCATTTGTTTCTTCTATGGTTCTATGCCCGATAAAGCAACAGGTGGTCATTTTCATTTTTCTTCACTCCAAGTAAACGATTTATCATTTATTATACATCATAATTTACTTAAAGTAAATAATTGTTTACTTCCTATAAGTTATAAGTCATCTCGTTTCCTTGTAAACTATTACTTACAAGGGGGCGTAATAATGAAAACCGAGTTTGCAGACAAGTATATTACTTTGGGACTAAAAATCGCCTATTACAGAAAAAAGGCAGGTTATACGCAAGAAGCATTTGCAGAGCTTATTGATAAAAGCGTTAACTTTGTAGGTCAAGTAGAAGGCACGGGGACCGTTCGCGGTGTTTCTTTGGAAACGTTGTTCAAAATTGCACAGGTCTTGAATATATCTCCTGCAAAGTTGTTGGAAGAAGATTAGTTTTTTGTGTATATTGAGAAAAGGCACGGATTTTCCGTGCCTTTTCTTACGTTGTTTATGTACCTTGGCGGCGGGAGCAAGCCCCCGCCCTACGATACCGTTGGATTTATGTCCGTAGGGGACGGCGATTTTCGACGTCCCGTTCGGTGTCATTTACGGGCGATTCACGAATCGCCCGTACGGTGCCATTTATTGTGTGTGTGCCGTTTTGCCGCTCGCGGAACGGATACATCCTTTCCCTACATTTTTTGTACGTACAACTATAGCGTGTAGGGCGTGGATTTATCCACGCCGTTCTCACCTTTTGTCCCGCAAAAACCGTTTTTTCTTGCCATACGCGAAAAAATATGCTAAAATGGCTATAACTATCCCTTGGAGGTTATGCACACGTATGATTTCGAGAGACAAAACCCGAAATTTTTGTATCATCGCCCATATTGACCACGGTAAATCCACCCTTGCCGACCGCATTCTGGAAAAAACGCAGGCGGTGGCTTTGCGTGATATGGAAGAACAGCTCTTAGACAGTATGGATTTGGAGCGCGAGCGCGGTATCACCATCAAAGCGCACGCGGTCACTATGAACTATACCGCCAACGACGGTGAGACCTACACCTTTAACCTTATCGACACCCCCGGTCACGTGGACTTTGGGTACGAGGTATCCCGCTCGCTCGCCGCGTGCGAAGGCGCGCTGCTTGTTGTGGACGCATCGCAAGGCATTGAGGCGCAAACCCTTGCTAACACCTATTTGGCGGTGGACCACGGCTTGGAAATCGTGCCGATTATCAACAAAATCGACCTGCCGTCTGCCGACCCCGAACGCGTACAGGCGGAAATTGAGGACGTTATCGGTATTGACGCGTCCGAGGCGCCGTTTATCTCCGCAAAAAACGGTATCAATATTGAAGCGGTGCTGGAAACGATTGTCAAAAACGTGCCGCCGCCTGTAGGTGATGAAACCAAACCGTTGCAGGCCCTCATTTTTGACAGCTATTACGACAGCTACCGCGGTGTTATCACCTATATCCGTGTCAAAGAGGGCAGTATTAAGGCAGGGGACAAAATCCGTATGATGGCAACGGGTGCGACCTTCGACGTTGTCGAGGTCGGGCATATGCGCCCGGGCAAATTAGACCCGTGTGACACCTTATCCGCGGGCGAAGTGGGCTACATTGCCGCGTCCATTAAAACGGTCAGTGACGCGCGGGTGGGTGACACGGTCACCTTAGACAACCGCCCCGCCGCCGAGCCGTTGCCCGGTTATCATCAGGCAACGCCGATGGTTTATTGCGGTATCTTCCCCGCTGACTGCGCGCATTACCAGGATTTGCGCGAAGCGCTCGAACGCTTGCAATTAAACGACGCATCCCTCACCTTCCAGCCCGAAACATCGGTGGCGTTAGGGTTTGGCTTCCGTTGCGGTTTCTTAGGATTACTGCATATGGAAATCGTGCAGGAGCGCTTGGAACGCGAGTACGATTTAGACCTTATCACCACCGCTCCGAGCGTTATTTACCGCATCACCACCGTGGACGGTGAAGTGATTGAAATTGACAACCCCACCAACTTCCCCGACCCTTCCAACATTCAATCCGCGGAAGAGCCGATTGCCACCGCGCATATTTATGCGCCCAACGATTACGTGGGTAACATTATGGAGCTGTGTCAGCAGCGCCGCGGTGTATTCAAGGATATGAAATATTTAGACCCTACCCGCGTGGATATTCACTACGAGCTGCCGCTCAATGAAATCATTTACGATTTCTTTGATGCCATAAAATCCCGCACCAAGGGGTACGCAAGCTTTGATTACGAGATTTTAGGGTATGCGCCCTCTAAGCTTGTCAAGCTGGACATTCTCCTAAACGGCGACGTGGTGGACGCGCTGTCCTTCATCGTGTTTGCAGACAGTGCGTACAGCCGCGGCAGACGGCTTTGCGAAAAGTTAAAGGACAACATCCCGCGGCAGTTGTTCGAAGTGCCTGTGCAGGCGGCTATCGGCGGCAAGGTTATCGCCCGCGAGACGGTACGCGCGATGCGCAAGGACGTGCTTGCCAAGTGCTACGGCGGCGACATCACCCGCAAAAAGAAGTTGCTTGAAAAGCAAAAAGAAGGTAAAAAGCGTATGCGCCAGCTGGGCAGTGTCGAGGTGCCGCAGGAAGCGTTTATGGCGGTGCTCAAATTGGATGACAACTAAAAAAAGAAGGTGTGCGTTGCACACCTTCTTTTTTCTTGGCTCCCCTTGTCAGGGGAGCTGTTGAACGAGCATTTAAGCGAGTGAAACTGAGGGGTAGTTGGAGTATATCTCTTGCGTGTGCAAAACTACCCCTCAGTCTTTTTGCTTCGCAAAAATCCAGCTCCCCTGACAAGGGGAGCCGAGAGAATTCATATTTGTTTATACATCATTTCTCACAATATCATCCAGCGTTTCGCGCTTTACCACCACTTTTTCACCGTCTTGTGTCAACATAATGACAGGCAAGCGCGGCACGCGGTTATAATTAGATGCCATAGAGTAGTTGTAAGCACCCGTTGTCAGTACCGCAACGAGGTCACCGCGCTTTACCGACGCGGGCAGCTGTACATTCGGCTGAATAATATCGCCGCTTTCACAGAATTTACCCACAAGGTCGCAGGTGAAATCAGCGGCGTCATTCATTTTTTCGGGGCAAACCACCGTATACTCCGCGCCGTACAGCGCAAAGCGGGGGTTATCCCCCATACCGCCGTCCACCGACACGTAATTTTTGTAGCCGGGGATGCGTTTGACACTACCCACCGTATACAAGGTGATACCTGCGTCCGCTACAATGCTTCTGCCGGGCTCTAAACGCATCGCGGGGACAGGCAATCCCCATTTTTCGCAAGCGGCAAACACGTGCGCACCCACCTGGCGGATGTTGTCCGCAATATCAATGGTGGGGTCAGCGTCCACATACCGCACACCGTACCCGCCGCCAAGGTCAAGCTCCTCTGCCACATAGCCGAGGGTGTCCCGCATTTGCGCAATAAAGGCAAACATAATATCCGCAGAACGGAAGAAGGTATCCGAATCGAACACCTGCGAGCCGACGTGACAATGAAAACCCTTCAACACAATATGCTCTTGCTGTAAGGTATACGCGGTAATTTCCGCTGCTTGCCCCGTTTCAATGGCAGAGCCGAATTTCGAATCTACCTGCCCTGTGGCAATCGCCTCATAGGTATGGGTGTCAATACCGGGGGTAACACGGAGCAATACTTTCGCTATTTTGTTCATTTTCGCGGCGATAGCTTCAATCGCGTCTACCTCTTCCCTATGGTCTACCACAAAGCAGCCCACACCGAGCTCTAACGCCAATGCAATTTCCGCGTCGGTTTTACTGTTGCCGTGAAAATATACAATTTCCATCGGTACGCCCGCTTTATACGCAGTGTACATCTCGCCTTCGGATACCACGTCAATGCCCGCACCGCACTGATGCGCCAAACGGTACATTTCCATAAACGCGCACGCCTTGCTCGCGTACAGCACCTTGGCGGTGTCACCGAATACTTCCCGCATGGTATCCACATACTGCGCAAAATTATAACGGATACGCGTCTCATCCATCACGTATAACGGCGAGCCGTATTTTTCTAAGAGTTCGCGGGCGGTCCTGCCCGCGAAGGTGAGTTCCCCTGCGGCGGTAACACCCAAGTTGTCACAAATCATATCGTAATGCCTACTTTTCTCATTTCTTCAAACAGTACCGCTTTGTGGTCTTCTTCCATAGGCGTCAGCGGCAAACGCAGATAGTTTTCGCCGTAACCCATAGCGGCAGCGGCGGCTTTGACGGGAATGGGGTTGACTTCGCTGAACAAAGCGTGGGTCAGCGGGAGTAAATCCAGCTGCAAGCGGCGCGCACCCGCCACGTCACCGTTAAGGAACCGCTCACACATTTCCTGCGTTTTGGCAGGCAATACGTTAGACAGCACCGAGATAACGCCTTTACCGCCCAAGGACATAATGGGCACAATCTGGTCATCGTTACCCGAATAAATATCCATTTTACCTTCCACCAAGCGCGCGGTCTCCGCCACCTGCGACAAATCGCCGCTCGCTTCCTTGATAGCGGCAATCATCGGATGCTGTGCCAAAGCAGCGGCGGTTTTGGGCAGAATGTTACAGCCCGTGCGGGACGGCACGTTATACAAAATAACAGGTTTTGTGGACGCATCCGCTATAGCGGTGTAATGCGCGATAAGACCGTTTTGGGTGGCTTTATTATAATACGGGGTCACAACCAAAACCGCATCCGCGCCCGCTTCGCACGCAAACTTGGTGAGGTTGACAGCGTACGGGGTGTCGTTAGAGCCGGTACCCGCGATAACAGGCACTCTGCCCGCTACCTGCTTTACCGCAAACGCGATAACGTCGCAATGCTCCTCATCCCCGAAGGTGGAGCTTTCGCCGGTGGTACCCGCGACAACGATAGCGGCAATACCCTCGGCAATCTGCCACTCTATCATACGGGCAAATGCCTCATAATCTACCGCACCTTGTGCGGTCATAGGGGTCACAATCGCGGTTGCCGCGCCTTCAAAAATCGGTTTCATACTACATTCCTCCAAAAAAAATAACTGCTCACAGAGCAGCCATCAAAACGCAATACAAACAGAAAATACACCTGTTTTGCTGTTCTTGATAGCTCTCCGCATTTCTGCGACAACAACAGAAATCTTATTTCCTGTTGCCAGCGCGGTCCTTGCCAAAGACCGACTTCGGCACCCATACCTTTCGCCGTTTCCGCTTGTGGCAGCGTTACAAAACGGGTACTTTTTATGCAGTGCGCCTCTATCTTTTAATGAGAATAGCATAAGTATTTATAAATGTCAACAGGAGTTGCAAACTTTGTTTGCAACTTCTGTCGAGATTTTTAGGCTTCTCCTCAAGGAGAAGACTTTATCGCGCTGCGCCTACTTCCCAACGCAAAAGCGGCTGAACACCTCATTCACCACCGCTTCGGTGGTGCGTTCACCCGTCAGCGACAAAATGTGGCTGATAGCGCTGTCCACGCACACCGAAACCGCGTCCGCGGTCATACCTGCCGACAGCGCCGACAAGCCTTCCTCGAGTGC
>JAZSED010000047.1:0-9985 GCA_045531495.1 Acutalibacteraceae bacterium | reverse complement strand
GACGAAATCGCGCGCACGGTGGGAACAGGCCAGAACATCGAGGTTTGGGTATACGAGCCGCTGCTGTTCAAGGACGCAAGCAGTTTCTTTATGTTTTTCTCGGTCTGTTCCAGCTCTTTGTTAAGCGCATCTACCTCGTTTTTATCCTGCTGGTACACCGAGTTGGCTTTCTTATACAGCGTGTTGAGTTCGTTTTTCTTGGTGTTGGAGCTGGCGCGCAACGTTTCTACATCCGCTTTTTTACTTTCAATTCCCGCCTTTTCGGCTTTCACCTTTTCCTCTGCGACGTGAATCTCCGCTAATTTCTGCTCTAAAGCATCCAGCGCGGCTTGGTCACTTGCCGCTATCTGCTCCATCATCTTCTCCTTGATGAGATAATCCGCATAGCTCTCGGTACTCATCAGCATCTGTATGGCGGAAAGGTTGCCGCGTTTGGCAATAGCATTGAGCCGCTCGCCCAACTGCTGACGCACCGTATCTTCCTCGGCACGGTTCGCGGCAATCTGTTGCTCCATATTGGCAATTTCCGTGTTTTTAGAAGCAATCTGCCCGTTCAGGGTGGCAATTTCTCCATCCAACAGGGAAATCTGCTTTTGGACGTTGCTTATCTGTCCGTAATACAAATCGCGCTTTGCCTTACTGCTTGCCAGGTCATCCTTCGCAGATGCTATCTGCTGCTGTAACGCTTTTTGTTCTTTCTCCAGCTGCTTTATCTGGTCCTGTACAGATGCCGCCGCAACAGGTGTTGCGAACGAGAAGCTGACAACCAATAACGACAGCACACACACCAACGAGAAAACCTTAGACAACAACCAATGTGTTCTCATACCTTCTCGCTCCCCTCTTTGTGGAGATATTTGCCTGTTGCGATGGCACTGCCGACCATACCCGTGGTCATACCGATGACAACAAAACCAACAAGCACTATCCACCACACCTTTGCAAACGGTACCAACGAAAACAGTGATGCGGTGGTGGGGAAAAAGCCGAGCAATTTGTCATACAACACCCAAATAATGCCGTAGGAAAGGGCTGCGGAAAGCACACCCAGCACCATACCTTCGACAATAAACGGTATACGGATAAACGCTCCCGTAGCACCGACCGAACGCATAATATAAATTTCCAAACGGCGGTTATATACCGTCAATTTGATGGTGTTTGCGATAATAAACAGGGATACGGCTAGCAACAGTACCACGACCCACATACCTACCGACAACGCCACCTTGCGTACCGTTGCCAGCGTCTTGGCGATGTTGCCGTCATACGAAACGTCCTCTACGCCCTGTACCGCCTCTACCAATTCTACCGTTTCATCAAACGTTTCCAAATTATGGAAGGTGACGATGTACGAATCGGACAGGGGATTGTTTTCACCCTGCAGGCTTTCATAGGTTGCTTGCGGCAACGAATCCCCGTATTTTTCAAGCGACTCCTCTTTGGAAAGGAAGGTCACCTCTTTGACATTTTCAATACCCTCAATGGCCGTGCCCACAGCGGCAACCTCTTCATCGGTCAACGCGGTATCGGCAAATGCCACCACCACGTTCTGTCCGTATACCCAATCAAATGCGTTACGCACATTCTCGAGAATGAGGTACGAAAAGCCTGTCAACAGCAAGCACACCACAAGCACCGCAACCGAAGCAATCGCCATAAAACGGTTTTGCCAAATATTGCGGAAGCCTTCACGAATCAAATACCGTAAGCTGTGCAGTTTCATTGCGCGCCACCTCCCAACTTCACGGGTTCACGCAACGGCACTTCTGCGGACGCAGGCGCACCTGTATCCGACTCCACCGTACCGTCTTTGATGGTGATAACGCGTTTGCCGAACTGTCTTACCAGCGAATGTTCGTGGGTGACCATAAGTACGGTGGCGCCCAGCTTGTTGATATCCGACAACAACGCCACGATTTCCTTGGCACGTTTCGGGTCGACGTTGCCCGTCGGCTCGTCCGCGATAATCAGCTTCGGATTGTTCACAAGCGCGCGGGCGAGACCCACGCGCTGCTGTTCACCGCCCGACAGCTCCGGCGGATAATGGCGCAGCTTTTCCTGCAAGCCCACCAATTTCAGTACGTACGGTACACGGTGGCGGATTTGCTTGCGGGTGGCACCCGTCACACGCATGGCAAATGCCACGTTATCAAACACGGTCATAGTATCGATCAGCCGGAAGTCCTGGAACACCACACCCATTGTGCGGCGCAGGTACGGAATCTCGCGCCGTTTCAAGCGAGAAAACTTATAGTCATTAACAATGACTTCACCCGCAGATGCCGTTTCCTCGTGCATAATCAGTTTCAAAAACGTGCTCTTACCGGCACCGGAGGCACCGACTATAAACACAAATTCGCCGTCGTCAATATGAATGTTAACGTCTTTCAACGCCTCGGTGCCGTTTGCGTATTTTTTATATACACCGCGGAATTCTATCAAGACGACCGCCTCCTTTTCAGATGTGATTTGTGTGACAAATGTCGAAATCTGTCACATTCAGTATACGGGGTGTGCCTTGGCAACACAACCCCTCAAAATCTTCCATTGAAAAGCATAGCCGAGTTACACTATGAAACTCGGCTGCTTTAGGTTTAGTATTTCACCGGGTTGGCGGTGAGATATTTTTTGACCATCAACGCCACTTTGAATACGATGGCATCATCGAATTTTCTCAAATCCAAACCGGTCAGACGTTTGATTTTTTCAAGACGGTACACCAACGTATTGCGGTGCAAGAACAGCTTGCGGGAGGTTTCCGAAACATTGAGGTTGTTCTCAAAGAACTTCTGAATGGTAAACAACGTTTCAGGGTCAAGCGACTCAATGGAGCCGCGTTTAAAAATCTCACGCAGGAACATATCGCAAAGGGTGGTCGGCAGCTGATAAATCAGACGCGCAATACCGAGGTTATCGTAGCTTACGATGGTGCGCTCGGTATCAAACACCTTGCCGACTTCAAGCGCAATCTGCGCTTCCTTAAAGGAAGATGCCAATTCTTTGATACCCGAAACCGCGGTGCCGATACCGACACTTGCCTGGGTATAAAATTCGCTGGACAGGGTATCCACAATAGACATAGCCAATTTTTCAAGGTCACGGCTTTCAATGCCGCTGCGGATTTCCTTCACCAACGCGATATCGTTTTCGTTGATGTTAATAACAAAATCCTTCGCCTTGTCGGGGAACAGATTCTGTACCACGTCATATGCCGAAACATCCGACGGCACCGCCACACGAATCAACAGCACCGCACGTTCTACCTCGCCGTTAAAGCGCAGCTCTCTCGCTTTCAAATAAATATCACCCGACAAAATATTGTCCATAATGACATTTTTTACGAAGTTGGCACGGTCGTATTTTTCGTCGTAATACTGCTTGATATTTTCCAGGGACACCGCCAGCAGCCCCGCATACCGCAACGCCTCGCGGTCATCGCCTTCCACAAACAGCACATAGTCTGCGTGCGGGCGGCTGCAAAACGGTTTGAAGGTATACCCCTCCAACTGAAAAGCTTCAGGTGCAGAGAAGGTTTCCGCGGTGATAGCGTTCATGGTGGTGCCGATTTTGCCGAGATCGCTGCACGCAATGATGTTAAGGGTCTCATCGATAACGCCTATCGTGCGATCAATGGCATCCTGCATCTGATGCACAACTCCCTGGAACAAGCGATTAGACATAACAGTACTCCTTTGTGGTGTGGTTTTGCGCCACACTATGCATTTTGACTATTTACAAGACTTTTAACAGCCTTCTTTGGTAATTATACACAATTTTCCACCGCTTGGCAAGTGAAAATGTAAAAAAACAGCCTTTTTTCGCGTATTTTTTTGTGATTTTCAACAATTCCCCATACCTGCCGCTTGCATTTACCGTAAAGCCGTGTTAGAATAGTGTGAAATCTCAATTGAGCGAGGGAAACTTATGAAAATGTACGATGAATTGGTTGCCCGCGGCCTTATCGCGCAGGTAACGAATGAAGAAGAAATCCGCGAGATGATCGACAGCGGCAAAGCCACCTTCTACATCGGCTTTGACTGTACCGCCGACAGCCTTACCGCAGGTCATTTTATGGCGCTCACCTTAATGAAGCGTTTACAGATGGCGGGCAACAAGCCGTTTGCGCTTATCGGCGGCGGCACCACCATGATAGGTGACCCGTCCGGCAGAAGCGATATGCGTAAAATGCTCACGAAAGAGGATATTGACCACAACGCCGCCTGCTTCAAAAAGCAGATGGAACGCTTTATTGAATTCGGCGAAGGCAAGGCACAGATGGTCAATAACGCCGATTGGCTGTTGAACTTGAATTACGTGGATTTGCTCCGCGAAGTAGGCGCTTGCTTCTCGGTCAACAATATGCTGCGTGCGGAATGCTACAAGCAAAGAATGGAAAAAGGTCTTTCCTTCTTAGAGTTTAACTATATGATTATGCAGTCGTATGACTTTTACTATCTGTACCAGCACTACGGCTGTAATATGCAGTTCGGCGGCAACGACCAGTGGAGCAATATGCTGGGCGGTACTGAGCTGATTCGCAAAAAGCTTGGCAAGGACGCGCATTGTATGACCATCACCCTGCTCACCGACTCGCAGGGCAATAAAATGGGCAAAACCGCCGGCAACGCCGTGTGGCTTGACCCCAATAAGACCTCTCCGTTCGAGTTCTATCAGTATTGGAGAAACGTAGCGGATGCGGATGTGATGAAATGCTTAAAAATGCTCACCTTCCTGCCTTTGGAAGAAATCGAGGCGATGGAAGATTGGGACGACAGCCGCATTAACGAGAAGAAAGACATCCTCGCTTACGAGTTAACCGCGCTGGTACACGGCAACGAAGAAGCGGACAAAGCGAGAGAGACTTCCCGTTCGCTGTTTGCGGGCGGCGGTGACGACGCCAATATGCCCACCACCGAGTTAACCGCAGAACAGGTGGCAGACGGTAAAATCGGCGTGCTGTCCTTAATGGTTGCGTGCGGACTTGCCGCATCTAACGGCGAAGCCAGACGCTTAATCCAACAGGGCGGCGTTTCGGTGAATGATGAAAAGGTAACCGACCCCACCTTCACCGTATCGGCAGACGCGCTCAAAGAAGGCGTGAAAATCCGCAAGGGTAAAAAGGTATTCCACAAAGCGATATTGAAATGATGAAAACCCCCGTTCAGTGAACGGGGGTTTTATACATTTGCGTATCCACCTCGGCTTCTCCTTGAGGAGAAGCTGTCGTCGCAAGACGACTGATGAGGTGTAGGTTGCGGAGCAACCGTTATATCGAAAACCTTTCCACCTCATCCACCGCTAACGCGGTCCCCCTTCTCCTCAAGGAGAAGGCATATATAGTGTCTACAAACAAAAAAACGGTGTATCGAAAGATACACCGTTTTTTCATACAGTTGGAATTACACCACGCCGTATGCCATCATAGCATCCGCAACCTTTAAGAAGCCGGCGATGTTGGCGCCTGCGATAAGGTCGCCTTCCATACCGTATTCTTTCGCAGCGGCAACGGAGGATTCGTAGATACCCTTCATAATCTGCTGCAGCTTGGCGTCGACTTCTTCCGCAGTCCAGCTGTAGCGCATAGAGTTCTGGCTCATTTCGAGACCCGAAACCGCAACGCCGCCCGCGTTAACTGCTTTGGAAGGTGCGATAACCACGCCGTTTTCTCTGAGGTATGCCACCGCATCGGCAGTGGTGGGCATATTGGAAACCTCAACGTAGTATTTTACGCCGTTGGCAACGATTTTCTTCGCATCGTCGAGGTTTACTTCGTTCTGGGTCGCACAAGGCATCACAACGTCCACCTTTTCGCCCCACGGTTTTTGACCCGCAAAGAACGGCACACCGAATTTATCCGCATAATCCTGCACCTTGTTGCGGCAGGAAGCGCGCATTTCCAGCATATAGTTGATTTTTTCTTCGGTAGCAACACCGTCTTTATCGTAAACGTAGCCGTCAGGACCCGAAATAGCGACAACCTTACCGCCAAGCTCGGTAATCTTCTTTACAGCACCCCAGGCAACATTACCGAAGCCGGATACCGCAAAGGTTTTACCTTTGATGTCTTCGCCGTAGGTTTTGAGCATTTCCACGGTGTAGTAAGTAGCACCGAAGCCGGTTGCCTCGGGACGGATGAGAGAACCGCCGTAGCTACGGCCTTTACCGGTGAGAACACCGGTGAATTCGTCGCGCAGACGTTTGTACTGACCGAACATATACCCGATTTCGCGTGCACCGACACCGATATCGCCCGCGGGCACATCGGTGTCAGGGCCGATGTATTTGGAAAGCTCGGTCATAAAGCTCTGACAAAAGCGCATCACTTCCATATCCGACTTGCCCTGCGGGTCAAAGTCGGCGCCGCCCTTACCGCCGCCCATAGGCAGACCGGTGAGGGAGTTTTTAAAGGTCTGTTCAAAACCGAGGAATTTAATAACGCTCTCGGTTACGGTCGGGTGGAAACGCAGACCGCCCTTGTAAGGTCCGATAGCAGAGTTAAACTGAATGCGGTAACCGCGGTTTACCTGCACCTTGCCGTTGTCGTCTACCCACGGCACGCGGAACTTGATAATGCGTTCGGGCTCAACAATGGCGTCCATGACACCTTTTTCAATGAAATCGGGGCGCTGTTCGATAACAGGTTCCAAGGATTCCAGAACCTCCAGCACCGCCTGGTGAAATTCCGCTTCACCGGGATTGCGTTTTTTGACAGTTTCCATTAAGTCGATAAGATACTGATTTTTCAGGCTCATTTAAGACCACTCCTAAAATAGAATAACAATTTTTTGGCGTCTCTTTTGCAAGAGAGCGTTTCAAAAATTTCATTTTTTAGGATACTCTTTTTATAAGGGTTTGTCAATTATTTTTTTGAAAAATTAAGCCGTCCGTCCTGCATCTCCACACGCCGCTGTGCCTGCTTTGCTATCTGCGGGTCGTGGGTGATAAGCAGTACGGTGGTGCCGCTTTGATGCAATTCGCGCAACAGCTTCATAATATCCCGCCCCGACCCCTCGTCAAGGTTGCCTGTCGGTTCATCCGCCAACAAAAGCGGCGGCGCGCCCGCTACTGCACGCGCCACCGCAACGCGCTGTTGCTGTCCGCCCGACAATTCCTTCGGATAGTGATGCATACGGTCGGCAAGACCGACGCGGCAAAGCATTTCTTTTGCCCGCTCCCGTCGCTCGCTTTTCCCCATTCCCGCATAAATCAGCGGCATTTCCACGTTTTCTAATGCTGTTAAGGTGGGCAACAAATGAAAACTTTGAAACACAAACCCTATATGGCGGTTACGTATTACTGACAACCGCTTGGCATCCGCCGCGCGGATGTCCTCGCCGTTTAACAGGTACTTACCGTCTGTAGGCAGGTCAAGACACCCTAAAATGTTCATCAATGTGGATTTCCCCGACCCCGAGCGCCCGATTATGGCGGTAAACTCTCCCTGCTCCACCGTCAACGTCACGTCTTTTAACGCTTCTACCGTGTTATCGCCCGTCGTATACACCTTGCGAATACCCTGCATTTCAATAACCGCCATTTTACCACTCCTTATAAATAGTAGTATATCGCGCATCCCAAAAAAGTATTCCCAAAGAGGAAAAATTTATCGAATTTCAATAATTTTTATTGACAAACAATAAATTTTAGTGTATGATGATGCCACAAAGAAAGGAGTGACACCTATGCAAACCACAAATATGCCCACCTACACCCCGCCCCCGAAGGAGTATTTTACGCTCGAAAAGCGGGACACCATATTCATCTGTCTGCTGACCGTAGCGGCGGTGCTGTTGTCCGCTATAGGTGTTTTCAGCGGTTTTATGCTCGGGTGGACGGTGAGCTTTGTTCTATTGTTCACATTAGGTAATGTCTACATATATAAAAAAGGCGTAAAGCTCACCGCGTTTGCGGTGTGTGCGGCGGTATTAGCGGTGGTGGTATCGCTTGTGTTTACGGTTGCCACCGGAGGCACCGTTCGCTTTTTTGCGTTTGTTGTCAGCATACTGCTGGCACTCGCGTGGTGCGGTACTGTGACCGGCAATGCCGCTGACGGTGATTTAGGGGTGCTGTCCACTATGTTTGCCCCTGTGGCGCGGCTTGCTTTGCCGCACATTCCCACCACCGTGCGCTCAGCGTTCGCGGGAAACGGCACCAAGCGCAACGCGGTCGGCAAAGCGCTTCTCGGTATTCTCGCCGCCGTGCCCGTGCTGTTGGTGGTTATACCGCTTTTGGTGCGCGCAGACAAGGCCTTTGACGGACTTGCCAATTTGGTGCAAAAAGACCTGCTGTCCCTGCTATGGAAGGTGGGGCTGGGCATCCTTATTGCGTTACCCACCGTCAGCTATTGCGTGTCGGTGCAAAAGCGCCCCCTGCCGCGTCCCGCGGCCATGCCCGCCAAAGGCATTGACACCACCGTATTGGTATCCTTCTTATCGGTGCTGTCGGTATGTTATTTGGCATATCTGTTCTCACAGCTTGCTTACTTTTTCAGTGCATTTGACGGTCTTTTACCGCAAGGATACGATTTCACCCTTGCCGCTTATGCGCGGCGCGGCTTTTTTGAAATGTGTGCGGTGGCCGCCATTAACGCCGCGATTATTTTCGGGACATTACTGTTAAGCCGTAAGCAAAACGAAAAACCCGCCGTTGCGGTGCGCATTCTTTGCACCTTCATTTCGGTGTTTACACTCATCATCATTGCCACCGCGCTGTCTAAAATGATTCTGTATATCGGGCAGCTCGGTATGACCGTTCTGCGCATCGGCACAGGTACGTTTACAGTGCTGTTGGCGGTGATGTTTGTCGCCGTTATCCTGCGGTTATATATTCCGAAAATCAACGTGTTAAAAATCTCACTGCTGACCGCGGGCGTGCTGATAGCCGTTCTCGGCATTGCCAATCTCAACCACACGGTGGCATCCTACAACTACACCGCTTACAAGAACAACCGATTGGAAACCATTGACGTTTCTACCATTGAAGATATGGGCAGTGAAGGCATACCGTATTTGGTAGCGCTTACAAAGGACAGCGACCCGCAGGTGGCGGAAGATGCCGAAAGGTATCTGTTACAGCAGTTTTCAAACGGTAAGTATTACGAAAGCGACTGTAAATTCATAGACGGTGAAATGCAATACCACTTACAAAAGAAGTTGTATACCAAACCGTCGCAATACAATCTTTCACGCGCTCGCGCGTACGAGGCCTTGGAATACTTTGCTGACAGACACCCGCAGGTTATATGGGAAACCGCATAATTAAAGCCCTTTGGCACATTACAAACGCTTTACATGAGAAAAGCCGCAGTACGCACATACGTACTGCGGCTTTTGACATATTATTTCGGAGGACTGATAGGAGACCAACCCTCTATGGGCTCATATTGTATCGGCTTGGTCGTGGTTGTTGTTGCCACTGTCGTCGTGGTGGTCGTTGTGGTAGCAGAGGTGGTTGCCTCGGTTGTGGTCGTAGTGACCGTTGTGGTGGCAGAGGTGGTTGCCTTGGTTGTGGTTGTGGTCGTTGTGGTTGCGGTGGTGGCAGAGGTGGTTGCCTTGCTGGTGGTCACTTTGGTAGTGGTCGTGGTAGGTCTCTCCACCTTTTTCAGTTGAACAAAAAAGTCCTTCCATACCTTATCTATTTCCAAGTTGAACTTTTCAGCACCTTCACGCAGTTCAGCAGTTTTGTCGAAACCGTCGGTGATGCTGTTCAACCAGGACTGAAGGTAGTCGCTGGTGAGGTAGCGGAGCTCGGGCACCAATTTAAAGGTGTCGTAGCGACTGCTGTTTTTGATATTCGCCAAAAGGTATTCGTCCACCTCGTCGGTACAGGACAGGTTATTAAACTTTTCTACCACATCGGGATGGGTGATGACGGGATAATACACGTGTGTATTGAGACTGTATTTACCCCTATTGGCATCCTCGTACATATCCAGACGAGCCAAATTGCCGTTAGCGGAGATGGTCATAAACCGCAGTGCTTG